>JBEKPH010000035.1:0-66355 GCA_049520915.1 Terriglobales bacterium | reverse complement strand
GGGCGGGTGAGTTCGGGATCAAGTCCCACGGACTGGATGACTGCGGCGCACCGCGCATCGTCGCTGATGCCGTAGAGTCGCGCGAAATAGATCAGATTTTCCATGGCGCTCATCTCGTCGTAGAGCAGCGAGGGATGCGCCATGTATCCAACTTGCTGGCAGACTTCGCGAAACTTGCTTGAGCCGAGAATGGAAAACTTGCCGCTGGATGGCTGATTCAGTCCGGCCAGCGTCCGCAACAGAGTCGTTTTGCCGGCGCCATTGTCGCCGAGAATGGCATACAACTTTCCACCGGAGAATTCCGCGGTGACCCCGCGCAAAGCGGCGAAGCGTCCAAATTGCTTGACCAGATTGGTGACGGTAACGACTAGCGGGGGTGCGTTTTCAGTCAATGGATCGGTAGCCTGCGGTGTGGGATATAAACAAGATTGCGATCAGGGATGATATCCGAGTCTACCGCCTGCCTTGCAGAACTAATTCGCCATCCCATCTGAACTGGAATTCTGCATTCGCGACATGCTCTTGGCTGGCTGCGTTGCCGGAGCTGTGCCCGGTGCCGGCGCGTACTTCGAGGCGCACTTGGCCTGTAATTGCTTGGCGTGGAAGACGCCGTCACGTCCGAAGCTGCCATCCGCTAAGGCTTGTGAATCGTCTTTAAACGTGTCGGGTGGAGCTTCGGTCCCGGTATACGAAACGGGAAGCATGAGGTCGTTTTCCTTCAGCATGAAATCGACGCGCGTTCCGTTGCGTTTGATCGATCCTGGGACCACGTTCCCGGCCACTCGCAAACGCTTGGCATAGGCTTCGTTCCCCATGCCATTCAATTCTTTAATGGTCACGTAATAGCTCTTGCTGTCCTGCACGCCGGTATAGGCAAGAAAGCCGAGCGACACGACGATCAGCACGATTACCGATCCGAACTTGAAAAATCTGCTGGTCTCGCTCGACATAACTGCGCACCCCTAAGTGAAAACTCTACGCGCTAGCCGGGGACGGGTCAAGATGCGCCGGGACCCAGACCGCTATTCGACAATCAATGGTTCGTGCACGAAAGCCTGCTTCGCAGCCCAAAGTGCTGTCTCGCCACACGGGCATCCCATTTACAATCGTCTCTGCGGCATACCCGATCTTATAAAGGCAGGCCCATTCCATGATCCATCCCTGGCACGACGTGACCCCCGGCAGCAAACTGCCGCAGGAGTTCAACACCGTGATCGAGATTCCTTTTGGCTCGAGCGTGAAGTATGAACTGGATAAGACGAGCGGCCTTATCAAACTCGACCGCATCTTGTACTCGGCGGTCTACTACCCCGCGAATTACGGTTTTATTCCGCAAACGCTTGCCGAGGACGACGATCCCATCGATGTGCTCGTCCTTTGCCAGGAGACGGTCGTTCCGCTGACCATCATCCACGCCCGCGCTATCGGCCTGATGACCATGCTTGATTCGGGCAAGAAAGACCACAAGATCATCGCCATCGCGACCGAAGATCCGGAATTCAACCCTTATCGCGAGGCCGCCGAGATGCCTCCCCACCGCCTGCTGATGCTGCGCCGCTTCTTTCAGGACTACAAGCTGTTGGAAGGGAAGTCGGTGGAAGTGGACGAGATTCAGCCCGCGACGAAAGCGTATCCCATTATTGAAGACGCGCTCCACCGCTATAGCGAGCAGCGCCGTAAAGGCTTTGACGGGGTCAAGGCTTAGCCGGGGGAGCGGGAGCGACTCGAGGAATTGCGCGGGGCGCCCCAGTTCCAGCCGCACTCGGCTTCTGTAACTCCCTTAGATTTAGATGTTTGGAGGAACGACGGAAATTAAAAAATAAAGTCTATAGAAATACTTGACATTGCGGGAAAACTGCCTTATATTCTGAATCGTTCCCTCCTGGTCCGTACTACTATTCGCCTGGTAGTACGGACCCAATTTTTCCCCGCCTAGATTCCTTCCACCGGTTTTTCACGCTCGTAGGGTTTCTGCATATACCGCCGGCATTCGTCGAGCGCGCCCTGGGTGTTGTCGTTGGTTTGGATGGCCTGCCGGTATTCGTTGACGGCGCGTTCGCGCTGGCCGGTAACATCGAAGATTTTGCCGAGTTGCAGGTGGCTCCAGACCTCCGTCCACCGCGGCTCGCCATCGCCGTTCAGGGATTCGCGATAAGCGTTGGCCGATGCCTGATAGTTTTTCTGGAGAAAAAACACCTCGGCGATACGGTAGTGAGCAAGCGAACTGTTTTTGTTGACTTCGAGCGCCTTGTTGAATTCGAGCAGCGCTCCGGCCAAATCGCCCTGCTGCGTCAGTCCCTGCCCGCGCAGAATCGAGGCTCGCAACTTCACGTCTTTCGAATTCTCCAGCACACGATTTTCGGGATCGATCGCGATCCGGCGCGGCCGTCCGAAGGTCTCGACTGAAAACGGTGAATCCGTCCCCACCACCTCAATCCTTTTCTCTTCCGTGCGTCCGTCGGTATCGACCCGCAGATTGACGGGCATACGGAAAAGATCGAGATCCTGCTGGATGGCGCCGACGATACGGAATCCCTTGTTGTTGCCGAGCCGGTAGACGGTGTACTTGGCTTTGAACTCGGGTGCACTGGTGGAATCCATCCACTGCGAATAGAACCACGTGAGTTGTTGCCCGTAGACTTTTTCACTGAGCTCGCGAAAATCGTCGGTGCTGGCGGACTTGCCCGCGTACTTCGCCGCGAACTCGCGCATGATCTTCAGGTAGTCTTTTTCGCCGACCACCCAGCGCAGCATGTGCAAGATCATTGCGCCCTTATCGGTGACGAGCGACTGAAATTCGGGAGAAAAGTAATCCAGTTTGTCGGCGCTTGACAGTGGCACGCTGTCGTAGGCGAGCGCACCCACCGACATATCTTTAATCATCTCCTCCAAACCAGCTTCGCCGGCAGCACTTTCGACATAACGAGCCTCGGAGTAGCGCGCAAAGCCGTCGCTGAGCCACCAATCATCCTTCTTTGCAGGACTCACCGACACGCCCCACCATTGATGGGCTATCACGTTCGAGAGCAAGCGGTAGTTCACTTTTTCTGTGATGGCGCGGCTCGCCAGCGCCGCGATCTCCGGAGCATAGGCGGTCGGTACCGTGTCGTCCGGCAGCTCCACGACTTTCAAGCGCGTCGACTCTGCGTTCCCATATTGCGTTTCGTAAAAAGTGAAGGCTTTAACGGCCGTGGACGCATATTCCGCGCCGAGGTTCTGATGGTTCGGCTTAAAGAAGACGCGCACATCGAGTCCGGCATCGTCGCTCTTGAACTCCTGAAATGTCCCGGCAATGATGGTGCCCGGGAAACTCGCCTTTTCTGAGGTGAAGGTGAAGGTCTTCGAATTAGCAATGGTGGCCGCGGGGGCGACTTTCTTTCCAGACGCCCCGGGAGTAGATGGAGTGGATTCTTTGCCGCTGCCAATCACGACCATATGCGATGGAACCGTGACGCTGATGGTCGACGTAAAGCGGTTGATGCCATATCCAGCGACCGGAAACCACAGGCCGGAATACAGCAGATAGCTGGTGTCGGGTCCGACGTAGGCGAGCTTTATGCCCTGTACCGGGCTGTCATCTGCGGTTTCGAGCGAGCCCTCGTATTCGAAGGTGAAGGTGGTGCTGGCGTTCTTTGCCAAACCACTGTTCAGGGCAAAGCGCACCATCGATTCCTGCGTGTTGCGTTCTGGCGTCAAGGGCTTGTTCGCGGCGTCGGTAAGCTTGGTGATGCGCAGGGCGTTGTTCAACTGAAACGTGACTACGTTCAGGTCGTCGAGGGCGGTGACCTTGACGACGGCGCGCCCCGTCAGTTTGTGAGTTTGCGGCAGAAGTTCGACGTCGATCTGGTAATCGTCGGCCCGGAGACGGTTCTTCTCAGCAGCAGCCGCCGGCCGGTTCGCCGCAAAACACAGAAAAAGCACGAAAAATGCACCGAGCGCTTGGCGCGCTGGTCGACGTTGGCAGAGCTTCAAGTGAGTCTCCTGGCAGGGCTACATTTCCTAAGATGTTGATTTTCACGCAAAAGATGCTGGTAGGACAAGGGTTAGAGTAATTTGTTTGGTCAAATCTTTGTCACTCCAAAAATCCGCGATCGTGGGGCAGACGCTCCTGTCAAAGGGCCCGCGGTGCAAACGCAATTGGCGGAAAGTTCGATTGACCGGTTCTTGGCGAGGGAAAAATAAGTTCACTCGGTCAAAAACTCCTGCGCATCCACACGACAACGACTCGTCCCGATTCGGGAAAATACTTTCTACATCGTTCAAAACGACTTTCCCAAGAAAGGAATGGCTGTGGCGCAGTGAGTGCAGTCTCCCTTAGGCAGTCCCGCGTGAATCGCCCATTGTTGAACCCTTGCCCGCCCGCTGGTTAGTTTTGCGATGAGAGTGTGAGCGTCACGGCGCTGTGACCGGGGCTGTAGATCAATGGCTCAAAGGAGTTTTTCTGCCCACTGTTTCGATGCTTGTTCTCTCTGTTCTTGGCATTCTGATGGTCATCCCGCCCGTCTCGGTCGCCGCGCAAACCGTTCTCCCGAAGGAAATGCTGCGCGATGTGGACGTCGAACTCAATGCGCCCGCCACCTATCGGCCCAATAATGCTCAGCCGAATATTCCCGATGCGCCGCAGCCACAATCCGCCAAAGTCCGCGTTGTGGACAAGAAATTTGTCGCCGCGATGGCATCGCTAGCCGGCTCGGAGACTCTCCGTTTTACCACCCATAAACTGGTACTCGACCACGAGTACGCTGCGGGCGCTCCGTGGGTAACGAGCGTTCCGAGCAACCGGCAATTTGTCGCCAAGTACGCCGCAATCTACGCGGCGGAATTGCTGGTGACCTACGAACTCAAGAAAGCGCATTCCTGGCTGCCCGGCGATCGTACAATACGAAGCTTCTGGTTTGCCTATCCGACCGTCATGGGAACGATCCACGTTAAGAACGGAATTCGCAGCATCCGCACGCAGGCCCCAGGCGGATGCTCGGCCGCGGAATGCGAACTGCAGCAGTAACCTGGTATCGGAGTTGATTTGCTGCGCGAAGTCGAGTAATAGATTCGCATTATTCCCCGAATCCACGAGCCGTACAGTTTCGTCCCAGTATCCCCGGAGAATCGACGATTTCATGGAGAGTAGCCGCTTCGGTTTACGGCGCAGTTGTTTTGCTCGGAGTCGTTGCTGGTCTGACCACACGGTTACTCGGTTAATCGATCAGTTTCTGGATCCTGGGTCGTGCGATTCGATCATCTTCAGGATGATCTCCGCCGCAATTTCCGAGGGACGCCCCTGGTCGCTGCCGCGCTTCAGTTTCGCCTTCACGCTTCGTAATCGCTCGATCATGCGACTACGCTGCTCGCCATCGGGGATGATCTTGTTCAACTCCGCGACGACATTATCCACGGTGAATTTTTGTTGCACCAGTTCCGGGACGACCTCTTCCTCCGCGATCAGGTTCACCATCGCGAAGTACGGGACTTTCACTCGCGGCTTGCCCAGCGCATACGTCAGCGCAGAGACGCGGTACACCATGACGAACGGAGTGCCCATAATCGCCGCTTCTACCGTAGCCGTGCCGCTTGCCACGATTCCCGCACGCGAATGATAAAGCGCGGGCAATGCATCCCCGACCAGATGAAGCTTTGGTTGCAGGGACGCGGTGAGCCGCGTTTCTTCCGCTGAGATCAGCTTCCGAAGGAAAGAAGCCTCCAGGGTACCGGCGACTGGCAGCAGGAATTCGTATGATTCGCGCGGCGATGCGTTTTTTTGGCGGTGTGCCTCGGGGCGGGCTTCGAGACGATCTGTCTGGAGCCAGTGGGCCGCCTCAAGAATCGTCGGCAGATTCATGCGCACTTCTTTGCGCCGGCTCCCCGGCATCAGCGTGATCCATGTCTTGCCTGGATCGAGCTGGTTGGCGGCGGCATAAGCCTCGCGGGAAATTGCCGGCGCAGGCAGATCCGCTAGCGGATGTCCTACAAACATCGCGTCCACTCCGCGATCGCGATAGAACTTTTCTTCGAAGGGAAAAATCACCAGCGCCTTGTCGACGTATTTGCGCAGAAGCTTGACGCGTCCCTGCCGCCAGGCCCAGAACTGCGGACAGACGTAGTAAACCACGGGAATTCCCCGCCGGCGCATCTGCCGCGCGACGCGCCAGTTAAACGCCGGAGCGTCGATCACGACGGCCAGCGCTGGCCGCTTCTCATCTGCTGCCTGAATCAACTTCCGGTAAAGCCCCAGAATTTTCGGCAAGCGGCTGAGAATCTCGGTGATCCCCACCACGGCAAGTTCTTTGGCGTTGACAACAATCTCGCATCCCGCCGTACGCATGCGCTCGCCGCCAGCGCCGAAAAAATCAAGCTGTTGAAGCTGTGTGGTGGCGGGGCTTTGCCCCGCAGGGACGGGGCTGAGCCCTGTCACCACACGAGCGGGAGCGGCCGACCGTCGCCGCAGCGCTTCCATCAGCTGCGCGCCATACATTTCACCGGAGGCTTCCCCGGCCGAGATAAGAATTCGCACTGAGAGAGATTGTAACTGCCGCGCTCACAGTCACCTCGCGGACAGCGCCTGAGCGGGTGATTTAGTCGTCGGCGTTGGCCGTAACCGTTGGCGGGGGCACTCGCGCCACACTGACTTCCTGATCTTTATATTGCAGTTGATAGAGCTTGTAATAGATCCCGCGCTGCGCCAGCAGTTCCTGGTGCGTCCCCATTTCGCGGACCTGCCCTTTGTGCATCACAATAATCTTGTCTGCCCGCTGGATGGTCGACAAGCGGTGCGCAATGATCAGCGCCGTTCGTCCTTCCACCATGCGGTTGAGCGCGTCGCGCACGCGAAACTCCGTCTCCGTATCCACGCTCGAAGTCGCTTCATCAAGAATCAGAATTTTCGGATTATGGGCCAACGCACGCGCGAAACTGATCAATTGCTTCTGCCCCGTCGAGAGGGTCGAACCACGTTCGCGTACCTCCTCCTGAAAGCCTCCCGGCAAACTGCGGATGAACTCGCTCAGGTTGACATCCTCAGCGGCCTGCTCGACGTCCGCGTCGAGAATGCGCGCGGTTCCCAGCCGGATATTTCCCGCAACCGTGCCGCTGAACAGAAACGGATCTTGTAACACGACTCCGAACCGGCCGCGCAGGTCGTCGAGATTCATTTGTTTGATATCGACGCCGTCGATGCGAATCGAGCCGCGCTGCACGTCGTAGAAACGCATCAGCAGCGAAATCAAAGTAGTCTTTCCTGCCCCCGTGTGCCCGACCACAGCGATCGTCTCGCCCGGCTCGAGAGCGAAGTTAACGTCGCGCAAAACCCAGTCAGGCTCTGTTGCGTGTGAAGCAGCTTGCGTGGGGACGGAAGGTTGCGTCGGGACGGGCCTCCCCGCCCGTCCAAGCTGACTCGAAGAGCCGGCTGCCTTTTCTGCTGCCGCCTTGTTTCCGTACGCGAACCAAACATGATCAAATTCAATTCGTCCCACGCCGTGCGGCGTCTTTGCCACGGCCGGCGACATGATTTCGATCTTGGTATCCAGAAGTTTGAAGACACGCTCTCCCGCGGCCATCGCCGACTGAAGAATGTTGTATTTCTCGCTCAAATCCTGTATCGGACGAAAGAAGCGCTGAGCATACTGCATGAACGCGACCAGCACGCCAATCGAGGTGATTCCGCGGATCACGCCATTTCCGCCAAACCAGATGATGCTGGCGATGGCGATTGCCGAAAGGATTTCAACCACCGGGTAGTACACCGAGTACGCCATGATGGCGTCTTTAAACGCCTCCATGTGCGAGGAGTTGATGTCCGAAAATTTATTGAAGGCGCGCCGCTCGCGATTGAAGAGTTGCAGCACGAGCATCCCCGACACAGCTTCCTGCAAGTAGGAATTGATTCGGGCTATGGCGGTGCGAATGCGCCGGTACGAGTCGCGCACCTTGTCGCGGAAAACGCGCGTTGCATAGACGATCAGTGGAAGCACGGCGAAAGTGATCAGCGCCAGCCTCCAGTTCATCTTCATCATGATGCCGATAATTCCGGCCAGCACGAAAACGTCCTCGAAGATTGAGACCACCCCGGCCGTGAACATTTCGTTCAGGGCATCGACATCCGTGGTCACGCGGGTGACCAGCCGCCCAACCGGATGCTTGTCAAAAAACGCCACGTGCATGTACTGCAAATGGCGGAAAATCTGCTTGCGCAAATCGAACATCACCTTCTGGCCCGTCCACTGCATCAGGTAGGTCTGTACGAACTCAAGAGAGAAGGTGAAGACGAGAATCCCGACGTACAAGCCCCCAATCTGAGCGATGCCAGTCAGTGGATCGCCGCTGAGGCGGTCGCCGATCCACGAATGCGAGTCGGGAGACTTTGCCAGGTATTTATCGATAGCAATCTTGGTGAGGAACGGGCCGAGAACGTCCAAGCCGGATTTCAGGATGATCGCGGTGAGCGCCACGACTACGTGCCACTTGTAGGGACGCAGATACGTCAGCAGGCGGCGCATGAGCCGTCCGTCGTACGCTTTTCCTAATACTTCTTCTTCCTGATTCGAGGCCATCGGAGACGTGCGCAATCCCTGATCCGCACCCTTAGATCAAAGGATATACGGTCAACTCAAGACTAGCGCAAAAGACAGGCGCTCAACATTCCTACGAAGTAGATGCCCGTCCCACGGGGAGGATGGAATATTTACCTGCGCGTTCTCATGGTGCCCCCCCGCTTGAAACTTTGGACAGGTCGAGGAGCATGGATCTAAACCCTTTTTAATGCACTGTCTTGTCTGCAGCCTTCGGTTTGCAGTCGGCATTTTCGCGGCAATTTGGGCATACCACTTTTTCGTTCTGGTCGGCCATCTGTTGGAGAAAAGTGGAAAAAGTCTGGCCACAGTTTTCGCACAGCCGATCGATCGTTTCATTGCTGGCACTCGGATTCGTCACTACTCCACCTCACCGTTTGGTTTCGAGCAACTTGTTGAACCCTTCCTCGAAGGGCAAGCCTGAATTACTTCTCTATCTTATCTGACAGATTTCGCTGACAAATTTTTACCGGCGCGATCTGACATCCGCCTCTTCGCGTGGCGCATCCAAAGCGTTAATTACGATATCGAGTTACACGCTAGACAAGAACAGAAAGAACGAGGATTTCCATGCGCACTCTTTTGATTATTACCGTTGCAATATTCAGCTTTGCGAGTCTTGCGGCGGCCCAGGTCCCAACCAGTGGCAACGTTTTTTTCGGGTATTCTTATCTGAACGCCGATCTTTCATCGCTAGGGCGCTCCAGCTTTAACGGATACAACGCTTCTCTCGAAGGCAAAATCTTTCCTTGGGTCGGTCTGGTGGCGGACTTCAGCGAAACCTACGGCTCCGAGACCGTGACGATCCCATGCCCCGGGCCGCCCTGCCCCAGCGATAACTTTACGGGTCACGAATACAACATGCTGTTCGGGCCGCGCGTTGGCATCTCCATCGGCAAAATTCGCCCCTTCGGCGAAGCCTTCTTCGGCGTCGGACACGTCAGCGTCAACAGCGTCGGGTCAGACACCTCGCTTGCCACTGGGTTAGGCGGAGGTCTCGATTACCGCATCTTCCGTCCCATCGCCGTGCGTTTTGAGGGAGATTACCTGCAAACGCGCTTCTTCGGCAGCACGCAAAACAACCTACGCTTCTCTACCGGAATTGTATTTCGCTTTTGAGGAAGTGTAATAAAAACATTAACCCGTCAGAAGTACATTTTGATGAGCAACGACGACCCAACAACCGAGGTCTATCAGTGAAGAAAATCCGCCGATGCAGAGCGGGTTGCCTTAGATATTCGTCGCCAGTTTCTTTCGCAGTGTTGGCGGCCTCGCCACCGCCATCGGAGCCTTCGCTGGCTTATGTGCGTGCTGCTTGCCGCACTTTGGACACGCCGTCACCTTGGCGTTGTGCGTAGCCATCTCATTTAGGAAGGCTGAAAACGTCTCCCCGCACTCTTCACACGAATCGCCCAACTTCTGTTCGTTCAGCGGATCCAACTGCTCGCTACCCATATTTATGTCTGCCCCTTTTCACTTCCGTCCGAATTTGGATCTAGCGGTCGCACCGCCCCACGTTGTACTTAGGATGCAACCGCTGGTCAACCGGTTGCGAAATTGCCACACCCATTAGCCCTGCGCTCGGCAGGCTTCTGCTAAATGTGGGATTCCATATCTTTGCGTCTTTGCCCGTAAAATGGAAAACAGTATGTCGTTCAGTCCCCACGCCCACAGTCTGCACCCCGCGCGTCCCCTCGGCCTTTACATCTCGATCCCGTTCTGCCGCACTAAATGTAGCTATTGCAATTTCGCTTCCGATGTTTTCTCGAAAAGTTCTTATGAAAATTATGTTGTCCGATTATTGGAAGATATCGCCGACTCTCGCCGCCTAGTGGCGAAACTTGGTTGTACGCTCTTTGGTATTAGGGATGATCCAAACTCTGGCTACGTCGATTCCATCTATCTGGGCGGAGGAACTCCCTCCATCCTCGAAGGGCAGCAATTGCTTCGCATCTTTGCCGCCGTCCGCAATGAATTCGCGGTTGCCCCTGATTCCGAGATCACGGTCGAATGCGCTCCCGGCACGCTGAGCTCCGCCCTCATTGAAACTCTGCTACTTTGCGGCGTGAACCGTGTGAGCCTCGGCGTACAGTCTTTTGTTGATCAGGAAGCGCAGTCCGTCGGCCGGTTGCACAAACGTTCTACCGTTCTTGAAGAGATCGCTCGCCTTCGCGCTGCCGGGATCGCCAACATCAACATCGACCTCATTGCCGGACTTCCTCATCAGACCGCTGAAAGCTGGGAGTTCTCGCTCGCTGAGACGATTGCAACCGGCGTCCCGCACGTCAGCGTTTACATGCTGGAGGTGGATGACGATTCGCGTCTCGGAAGGGAACTGATTGCCGGAGGCGCTCGCTATCACGCCCACTTTGTCCCCGACGACGATGCGACCGCCGACTTTTATCAGCGCGCCTGCGAAGTTCTCTCCACCGCCGGCATCGCCCAATACGAGATTTCCAACTTTGCCCGCGCGGAAGCAAATGTTACGCGGACAACACGTCCATCCTCCAATGGGGCGGGCGAGCCGCGGAACAACCAGTCGCGTCACAACCTGAAGTACTGGACGCGCCGGCCTTATCTAGGATTCGGCGTAGATGCCCACTCCATGCTGGAATTGCCATCGAGCGGACGAACTGGGTCCGACGCCGCGGAACTCGATACCGTCGAGTGTTGCCAGGCCATGCGCTTCGCCACGCCCGATTCGCTGGATGCCTTCATGAGTCGTGTCCCGCACACTCTCGCGCCGGTTTCTGCCCAGGCTGCCATCGAGGAGAGCTTCTTTCTCGGCTTGCGCCTCAATCGCGGAATCGACCTTCAGCAGCTACGGACGCAGATCGTCCATTTCTCTGCCGAGACCGATGGCGCAGCGCAAGCTTCCACGACCGATCCGCTCACTCCCTGGCAATCGGCGATCGGGCAATGCATCGAAGACGAACTCCTCGAACAGAAAGGCACAATCCTTCGCCTGACCGCGCGCGGCCGTCTGCTCTCCAACGAAGTTTTTGGACGATTTCTGGCAGAAGAAAACAAAGTGGGAACCGGCCACGTGAATTCACGTTAGATGGCCGATGGGTAGCCGTTCGGCGTTGGCCTGTCCGGTCCCCACTATCTCGAACTGTAGGGAGGCCGGTGCCCGCCCAGATGCCAAAGATGGGTGGCTCCGAGGCCGAAGCCTCTATTCCGGACTCCCTCGATAAACTCGCTCGTCGCGCTTATTTCCGCTGCAACGATTGAAGGGATCATAGACACGAACGCTACAAAGCGAAACGTCACATCGGTTACTGCACGAAGATTCCTGAAGTTACGTTGCAGGAAAGAGCTTTCTGAGGACGCGATCGAGTGCGCGAGGCGGGTTGCGCGGTGCTTCATTCAGAAGACCGCTGGCGAGAGGGCCCTGAGACCCCAGCCTCTCGCCAGTTCTTCTGCAAGTTGCAGCTAGCCTAAAACACAGTGTTCGTTTCCAGGAGAATGGGTTTGAGCCCAATCAGCACGGTTCCGCCGCCGAGCGAATTTACATTGTTGTCCATAAGTTCGCGGTACTGCACCATCTCGGTTGGATAGGTGTACGGGATGCTCGTGCATACGCCGTTATTGCAGGTTTGCGACGTGTCCCATACGGCCTGGGCGTAATAATTACCAGTCCGCGTGAAGTTGCAGGTCCATGTCGTGCCGTTCGCTGAACAGGCCGCAGTCGGCGACGCTCCCGTCAGCCATTTATAGACCTCGGCATAGGCTGTGCCCGCTGGAGTCAATCCCGCCGGGGATGTTTGATAGAAATTCACGCTGGTAAAATCCCACCCATACCAATTGAAACCCTGCAAGCCGCTGAACGTGGCCTGCGTGAGATAGTAACCGCCGACGAATGCGCGCTGCTGATCAACATCCGTAAGTGGACTTTGCTGTCCCCAACTGCCTTCGGTGTCGTACATCAGCTTGCCCGCGCTGTTCTGCTGTACCGAGTCCAGCATGGTGTCGATGTTCGAAACCGTGTGGCCGATATACCCGTGAAACCCGACGATGTCGGCGTAGTTCAACATCGATGGATTGTTGTTCACCATTTCAATGAAAAAGTTGGGCACCGTGAAGCTGGTGCTGGGAGTGACTGGAGGGCTGATCACCTGTATGCTGGTCCCATTCGCGGTGTTATAGGATTGAACCAGGTTAAAAGCGTCTTCTTGCATCTGGACCAACTGCGCTGCCGTGCCGTTCCATTCCGTGTCGATGTTGGGTTCATTCCAAACCTCCAGATACTTGAGCGGAACGTTGGTCGCGGTGCAATGGTTGAGTAAAGCGGTAATGAAATTTTTCCAGTAGTTGTCGCCGCTGCTCAAGTCGCTCGGTGGATCGCAAATCCCCGGCCCGTTCTGTGATTGAAACGCACAGTTATAGTCCGGGTTACTGGAGTTCACTCCTCGTGATGACGCCCACGATGGCGTTGCATAGGCCGTAAACATGACGGCCTGCCCCGGCTGAAGCTTCGCCATCCATTTGTCGAAGTTCGTCCAGGTATACCCGTTCGTCCCGCTCGCTGTATTGATGTCTGCCCACTTGATCGAACTGCCAAGAGACCGGTAGACATGGAAGTTGATGTACTGCGTCGGCCAGGGACTGTTCAGGCTGTTGATATCGAGCCCAAAAAAGTTTGCGGAAACCGCAGCGGGAGGCGCGGTCACGCTGAAAGCCGATGCTGGGCTCGTCAGTCCGGCATAGGTAGCGGTGATATTTGCGCTGCCCGCGCCTTCTCCTGTAATCGTGTTTCCATTCGCCGTGGCAACACTCGTGTTAGAACTGCTATACGAAGCAACTGTGCTCACATTCAAAGTTGAGTTGTCGCTGAATGTCAGCGTGGCGGTCATGGTCTGGTAATTCCCCACCAGAATCGACGGCGCTGTTGGACTGATCGCCAGTGATTTCGGCACGATGACCGTTACCGTCGCCGTTCCAAAGTTTGTCGGGCAGCACGTACGAGCGGCTTTGACCGTAATCGAGGTCTGTTGGGTATAGGTTCCGCTCGCCGTGAAGTCTCCGCCGCTGGTGATGGAACCTCCACCGATCGTCGACCACGTGACGCCTCCCGTACAACCGCTCAGGGTCGCAGTGAATTGCTGTGTTCCGCCAGCCTGCAGAGTGACAGTGGCGGGCGATACGGTGATGCAGGTGGCTGCGCGGGCCAGCGGAATGGCGAGCAACCAGGCAACGGTCGCGAATAGAAATAGCAACTTGGCTTTCATATCGTTTTTCCTCGTTTCGATGTCTTGGAATCGGATGTCCCGTGGTTCGGATGTCCACAGATACGAATTGCGGCCGGGCTTGCGCCTTCAATGCACTGCTGTGGATCTAGTGTGAGGAAGATCCTAGGCTGCTGGAATGGACGTGTCTTTCAAGGAATTGAGGATTTATTATCGGATTGATGTAATCCCGTGCGCCTTCTTATACTGCGAGGGAGTCATGCCGACCGCTCGCTTGAAGGTTGAGCACATATGCGCGTGGCTGCTGAATCCCGCATGCAGAGACAGGTCTGTCAAAGACTCCTGGTTCTGGCCGGTATTGGTGAGCCGCGCGGCCACATAGTTGACGCGTAACTTCCGAATGTAATCTCCCACCGTAAGCCCGTAGATACGATGAAATTCCCGTGCGAGATGCGACGGATGTACGCCTGCGGTGCGAGCTAAATCTCGTAACGAGATCGGTTCGCGAAACGAATCCTGTAGCATGGCCTTTATTCGCCGCATCCACGACGGGGCGTCATGATGCGTCTGGTCCTTTTCTCGAAACAACCGGCCGAGTAACTCAAGAAAGGTTCCCTCGACGATCAGATCGGAAAGCGAATCGGGCTGCTGGAACTCCTCATACATTTTGAGCACCAACCCGCGCAGATATCCGTCCGCATCGATCCTAGGTCCCTTGGTGTCGATGTCGGAAGTTGGCAGCCGTTGACTCACCCACGCCGCGTCAATCGCGGTGATGAAACAGGCAGCCCCTTTCGGGCCAAAGTCATCCGCGTGCGTTTCTCCCGCCGGAAGATACAGCAGTCCTGTGGGTGTTAGACAAGTGGAACGAGAGCGCATCTTGTGGGTGAATGAACCGGCTATCGTAAACACCACGGTCGTGTCGTCATGGTAGTGGCGTCCCATCGAACTGCCGGGACCGTAGCTGGCGTGTTTGCAGTCAATACCCGAATTCGAGAAGCGCAACCTGCCGTGATCGGTCATTGCCGGAACCTTGGTGACGGGATTCTAGCCCATAGCTGCGTCGGACGACAATGGTGGGGTCGTAAGACATACATCGGTCGCTTCTCTAAGTTACCAGCCTAAGTCGGCGACTTGGATGGACGAAGTGAGAACACCCAGATCGTTTTCGTAACATAGAGAGGGCGTCGTCAACCTTTGCGCTAACCTGCACCCAGAGCGATTTGGACACGGCCTGGACTTAGTTGAAGTCTTTCATCGAGCAGGCGCCTGGACCGCGAGGATCGCCGCAGGATCCGCATCCGCCCGACGACATGCCTTCGGGCATCGCGGCGTGCGAACTCGATCCGCCTTTGGCGGAGACGGCGAAGACAGACAGCTGCGGCTCCAACTTCTTACTCTCGCACTTCGGGCAAACGGCTTTCTGTTTCCCGTAGACGAGCGCTTCGAACTCGTGTTGGCAGTCTTTGCAGATGTACTCAAAAATCGGCATTACAAGAACTCCTTCAGCAATTGCAGATACAGCAGATTGTAGACAACATAGACAACCAAGAAAACGGAAATTGCTGTCTTCTATTTAAAATCAATTGTGGACTCCAGGCAAACCGACCAGTCGACGCGTCGTTTCGTAGCGCGGCCGTTTCATCCGCGGCGCTGGCTCGCGGGTGGACATATTCAAACGCTGGCGAGCTTTATCATGCCTCGGCGTTTCGACCTGCCTGCGCCGGAAGAGCGCCTGGTCGAGGTCGAACCGGGGATTCAGGTTCTCTGCCACTGCCATTGGCAAACCGATCGAACGCATGCTCTCACCATCATCATCGTGCACGGACTCGAAGGTTCGAGCGACTCGCAGTACATGCTCGGCATCACCGAGAAGGCTCTTGCTGCCGGAATGAATGTCATTCGCTACAACCAGCGCAACTGCGGAGGCACAGACGACCTCGCACCTGTGCTCTATCACTCGGGGCTCTCGAACGACATTCGCCAGGTCGCGCGCGAGGTGATTGAGCGCGACGGAGTCACAAGGCTGGCGCTGGTCGGCTTCTCCATGGGCGGCAATCTCGTGCTGAAGCTCGCGGGAGAGTGGGGAGCGCTAGCGCCTCCGCAGTTTCGCGCCGTTGCGGCCTGCTGTCCTGCGCTCGATCTGTCAGCTTCGGCGAACGCGCTGCACGAGCCTTCGAACCGCATCTACGAACGCTACTTTCTGTGGGCGCTGCGCCGCCGCATGCTGCAAAAGGCGCGGCTTTTTCCCGACCACTTCGATACCAGCCGATTGCAAGGCATTGGCAGTCTGCGCGAGTTTGACGATAAAGTCACGGCGTACTATTGCGGATTTACCGGAGTCGACGATTATTACGACCGCGCATCGGCCGCGCACACGGTCGAGCAAATCGCGGTTCCGGCGCTGATTCTGTATGCCGCGAACGATCCTTTTGTGCGGATCACAGAGGCTACGCGGCGGAAGATTGCGAACAATGCCAACATCACGTTCGTGGAAACCGCCGATGGAGGGCATTGCGCGTTTATCGGCACGAAGGACGGAACGCTCAACGGGAACAGTCAACTTCCAGACGACGGCTATTGGGCAGAGCGGGAAATCGTGAGTTTCCTGCGGCGGTTTTAGTGATTGCGGGATACGATCCGCAGGCGAGGCTTTCATGGATGCTGATTTCTCTGTCGAACTGACGCGCGAAGATCCGGTGCTTGATCTTCCGTGGAGCGATCCGGAGGGGAAATTCGCATATGTCGATTTGAAGCGGCATCCGGAAGGGCTGGCGTCGATTGTGGAAGCGGAAGATTTTCCGGACTTGCGCGATTTTCTGCGTGTTATGAATTCCTCGCGCAGTTTGTTCGAGACGGCAAAGTGCGATGCGTGGGCGACTGCGGAGCTCGCGGTGGAGGAAGAGATTTACAATGCCGCACATAAATTTGTCAGCTATGTTGACGTAGTTTTTTCCGCGACGGATGGGCGGCTGTCGCTGGCACGTCACGAGCAGTTTGCCAAAGAACTGGTGGCTTTGTTGCGGCGGGCGCCGGAGACTCCGTCGTCTGCGGAAGTGTGTGTGCGGCGCTGCTACTTTGCGGAGGACGCGGAAAGGCCCGTCCAGGAAGGGTTTTACTTCACGTTGTATGTAAGCGGGTATGGAGACCACGAAGACAGCGCGCGGATGAACTGGGGAGTGGCGCTGAAACTGGTGGGGAATGCGATGGTGCAGTTGTCGCGGGCGGCATGAGGTTTCGTCCCCACCGGTGAATGAACGGGCAGATTCCTGACACGTGCGTGGTACCCCCCCACCCCCCTCCCCCCACCCCCCTAGTATCGTTGTTATAAACAGTCGTGATGTCACAGCCGCCGGTTGCGGCGTACTTTTTCGAGTCCTTGATCATAAATTGAACGTTGGTGGGTGCGCCGGGGACGAAAGATTGAGCTTGGCCAAAGACTTTATTGTTTTCGTCCGAGGGGACGTGACGGTAATGCAGAGCGGCAAGGATCGTGCCGTCGGGTATGGAAACTTCCCATCGCGATAGGCCTTGATGGCTACGTCGTTGCCCAGGACGGCACCTAAGCTGTTGAGGCCGCCTGCCTCATGGGCCGACGAGACCCAGCGCCAGTCGCGGTATCCGTGAGGAATTTCGGTGAGGAAGGCCGGGGCGGGATCTCCCGCGGCGTGTCCTCGCGCGGGAACAATCAGGGCGACGAAGCCGGCCATGGTGGCAACGGCAAGCAGGAACAATGTGAGATGTTTCATGGGGGTTCCTTTCTCGCGACCATCAAAGCACAAGGGCGCATTCTGAACAATTGGACGATGGCATCGGTCGGACGGTGATCGTTTACGTCAGCATCGTCGAGAGTGTACATTCGTTCGCAAGCTTGATCGGGATTTATCACGGGGAACCATGATTCGACGGCAGCTTCTTTCCAGGATTCCACAGTTAATTGGCTTGGGTGTGCTCGGACTGCGTGCGGGCAACGCACAAGAGGCAACCACACGCAAACCGCTGAAGATCATGATGAAGAGTGCCTGGGGATCGGACGATCCGACGAAAGCGGCTTTTCCTTTCTTACACGGGCATGCGCTTGCCGAAGCGGGTCACGAGGTACAAATCTTTCTCTTGGGAGAAGCCGTTTCGGTTATGCGAAAGTCCGTGGCGAGTGCGGTCGTGCCCGTCGGCTGGCCTCCTCTAGCGGAGACTCTCGACAAAGTTGTCGCCAAACACATTCAAATCTATGCTTGGGGGGCTTGCTGCCGCGCGAGGGGCGTGACGGAAGCGGATTTGAGCCAGTGGGGAGCAAAGTTTGGCAGTCCGACAATCTTCGTGTCGCTCGTCGAGTGGGCGGACCGCATCATCACCGAATAGCCAAAGTACGCGGACCTTGTTGGGGGGAATGTCGGATGCAGCGTAGGGAGTTTCTGAAAAGCACTGCCGTTGCAGCGGTAGCGGCAGAATTGGGATTGGGTAGAGCAGCGGCGAAGGTTCCTGCGCATAATTGGGGGAACTATAACTTCGGTGCGGGTCCGCAGGTGACCGATCGGCTCAACCAGGGACCGTTTCCGCAATATGCGCCGGAGGCGGTGATTCCGAGCGACGACGTGGTGATGACGACGACTTCTTCGCAAGAGGTCGTGCCGAATTATGGCAAGGGATTGGTCACGTATATCACGGCGGACAGTGGCACGGAAGAGATCAAGTCCGACAATGTTTCGCGGGCGATCGAAGAGCTCGTCGAATTTCCTTTGGGGCAGCAGCTTTATGTGCGTCCGACGTGGAGAGAGGTGCAGCCGCGGCCGGGACGGCTGGAGATGCCCGATTACCTGAAGCTTGTTTTTGAATTGGCGAAGAAGAATAGCAAGCGGGTTGGGTTGCGAGTGCAGATGAGCGCTCCAGACTATAAGCATGAAGCGGCGCTTCCGGATTTTGTTCTCGAAAAGGTGCCGAAGGTTGATCTGGTGGCGAGCGATCAGGAAAGCAGTACGGAGGGGAAGAGATTTCTGGAGAATCCGCATTCGAAGTATCAGCCGCGGTTTGACCATCCTTTTTTTCAGCAGTCATTCAAAGAACTGGTGGGGCTGTTGGCGGCGGAATTTAATGGCAATCCGCTGATCGAATATATCGACACCTTTATGTATGGGTTTTGGGGCGAAGGGCACACGTGGCCTTTTGCCAACAATCCTTTTCCCGATTACGAGACTGCCGAGCGCACGTGGATCCAAATGCTGGAAGTGCAGCTTGAGCATTTTTCGAAGACTCCGCTACTGACGAATACGCAGCCGGACTATAGCCGAGTTGGGAATGCGGAGCTCTTAGACCGATCGGTGCGCAGCAACAATTGGATTCGCAGCGATACCATTTTTATTGAGAACGAACAGATTGAAGCGCTCAGCAATCGTCCACCATGGACTGCGGCATTGCTGGAGCAAGGGCTTCCGGGAAAACCTCCCGATGCACACGTGGGCGAAGAAGGGATATCCGCGGCTGAGAACATGATCGATCACGTGATCGATATCGGGGCGAATTACTGGTCGCTCTGGAACTTTCACCAGATCAGCGCAAAGAATCTGATGAGCTACTACCAGGCTTATCCGGCGGCGTTTGACCGGATCAATCGGCGCATTGGCTACCGGGTGAGGCCGTCGTTCATATGGAGCTATAAGGACGCGGGTTCCGTAGGACTGATTGTGGGCTTCGCGAATGATGGAATCGCGGGCGTGCCTGGCGTGTTGCGAGTGACGGTGGAGAGTCAGGATGGAAAGGTGCTCAAAACTGGTTGTCTGGATGCGGGATATCCGATACCGGGAAAGATTCGGCAGGCACAGTTTGTGCTTCCAAGCGAGACGGATTGGAAGGGACTGAAACTGAGAGCGGAGATTGAAGTGAAGGGAATGCGGTATCCGGTGCGATGGGCGTGTCACCAGAAGTTGAATGATGACGGATCGCTGACGTTGCGTCCGAATCTTCGTCAGCAGGTCTAGGTAGCGGTGGTGCGGCGCCTGCTATTCGGGACAAGAAAAAAAGGCCGGCGACAGGGGCGGCCTTTGATTGTTGGGAGTAAGTGGAGTTTACGGAGTGGTTCCGAAGACGCCAGCTGCGGGGCCGGGGAGAAAGTTGATGGTGCTCCAACCGGTGAGGTTATCTTGCAATGCGATGGTCTCGATCACACCGTTCCAGGTGTAATCCCAGACATAGGCTGAGTCGATACTCTTTTTGTCGGTGGTTGCGACGATCCAGTACTGAGTGCCCGCGGCTACTGGTACGCCGGTTTTGAGAGCCCACGCGTGGAGTTTGCAGCAGCCAATTCCGAATACAGGCAGATTGGCGATATCGTGGCTGGCTAGCACGGTTCCAGGCAGGCCCGACGCGTCGGAGGCGAGCGCTATGGTGGCGGCGTTCTTGCCGTATCCGTAGTACTGAAACGGGACTCGGATGCGCGTCACGGTGGCGTTGGTCGCCGGGGTGAAGGGAATGGCCACGTCCTGTTGCTGGTTGGTGTAAGTATCTTTGGGACCGGCAGCGATCCAGCCTCCGGTACCGTCGTAGGCGTCTTTGGTTGAACCAAGGTTGGAGAAGATGGTGACGAGAGGTGTTTGGGCGCCGTCGGATTGAGCGGCTTCAGGAAGAGGTGCTTTGGCGAGCCAAGTATTCTTTTGAGCGGACGCGGATGCGCCGCCGGCTGCGAGCAGACCTAAAGTCAACACGAGTGCCCCTGCGAACTTCTTCATGGTTGTCTCCTGCTTGAACTCGGGTAGGCAGAGTAAGGCGTGAGTGTGCTGCGGTTTCTCACATTACCTGGATTTGCTGACATGTATGGCTGGGGGCAGCCTGCGGGGGCAACATGAAAGCAAGAGACACCCGCCAATAGGAACATCGGACGGGCCTTCCGAGTAGCCTCCGAATTCTATTGGGTAGGTGGAGAGGCGTCAATGGGTGACGTCAGGCTCTCAGCCGTCAGCCATCAGGTCTCAGGTGCGATTCGGGTATGGAGGCGACTTGCGCGCGCGGGGCTAAAGCTCTTGTTCTTTGTGTTGT
The DNA here is from genome assembly GCA_049520915.1 of Terriglobales bacterium. Taxonomy (GTDB): domain Bacteria; phylum Acidobacteriota; class Terriglobia; order Terriglobales; family Acidobacteriaceae; genus Acidiflorens. The sequence goes on along the minus strand of JBEKPH010000035.1, from coordinate 45,579 downwards.
TTTCGGCACGGCTAAACAGATTGCTGAAAACCTCGGTCGCACGCCGCGTCCCGCCCGCAGCGGCTAAAGCCGGCACTGAAAATAAGGCATTTATCGCAGCGGTGAACCGCTGCACCACCCAAAAGCAAGATCAAAATCGAGTTTTTCAGCAAACTGTAAAGCCGCGCTCTTGCAAAGTCTCTCTGTTTATGCCGCGGATTTACGGGACGCGAAAGCAGGCAAAATCCATACGCTATTTGAGCGAATCGGGAGTTTTCTCCAAGCCGAACTGGCTGTGAGCGGACGATAGATTCAACGACGGGTCGTGGAGGTTCGGAGCCGGCGCCGGGGTTGAGGGGCGGCCGTTCACCGAAGAGGTCTTGCCTGACTTACGAAGTTCCTCTTCGTCGAGTGCGGTAATGAGTTCTTCAACAAGCTTCATCATCTTCTGAGGGTCCTGCTCGACTTGGACCTTTTCAGCCATTTCACGCCATCGTTTTGGCTGAAGAGTGACTTCCTCTACTTGCGTTTCGGTGGTCGCATCGTCAATTTCGATCACAATCGGGAGTTCCTGGGCAATTTTCTTTACCGTCTCGACGGGAATCTGCTCGAAATGCGTAGCTGGCGCTTTCATCGATGTACCTCGCTTCACCCCCAACCCTAGCAGTCCCCGGGTCGTACGGGTTACCTCTTTTCGACAATTTTAGCGGCTGCTTTAGCGTGTTAAGTGGCGCAAAATACTGGGATTTGTGCGTCGTTTACGGAGACACCGCGATCACGACAGGGGCGGCGTTTACCGGAACGATTTTGCACTTGCACGAGTCGTGACGTTATATTACGATTGCGTTACGTTAGGTTAGGTTAATGATTTGTCGCTATGCAGGAGGCCGTGCCATGAATCCAACGAAAAAGAATCCGATGAATTTCAAGACCATGTCGCAGGTGGATGTTCCGCAGGGGCGCAACGGGAAGCACAAGCAAATCATCACGCAGATTCTCTCGGACCTGGATCAATTGGCGGACGGGGTTGCGCTGAAAGTGCCGCTGGCGGAACTGGAGGAGAGTAAGGAAAATGTGAGGTCCGCGCTCAATCGCGCGATTCACAAAGGCAGCCGCAGTGTGAAGACCGCAAGCGACAGCGACTTTTTGTACGTGTGGAATGAGAGCCAGTCGTGATTTTGGGGTGGTTCGTTGAGTAGATATTGTTAACTTGCGGAAGAGCGTGAGGGGTCTCCTTGGAGGTTACATAAAAAATCATCGATGACATCGAGATCCATCCCCCGGCGCTGAAGCGCCACTTATTTTTGAGCGAGTAATGGTACGAGTGGAACTCGTGCCCTTCCCGTTTCTCCTCGAACAGCTATCTTGGAAGGTCGCAGCCTAGTGGTTCGAGGCTCGACTTTAGCAGCTACCCTGCAAATTCTCATTTAGCGAAATGGCTAACAGCGTCTGTCACTGCAAGATGTGACAAATGCTCTTGTTTCTTCCGGGATTGAGCTCGTATACTCGCCGGTTGCCTGACACGCCCGGAAATCCAGCAACAACTATAAGAGTTCGTTGATGAGGCTTCTTATGCAGCCGCCTGACTGCCAGAGAAATGTTCGCGCAGGAGTTAGAGGGTCTTCGGTCGCGCTCGTTGTTGCCCGCCTTGACCCACGCGGGTTGGCAACTTGGATTTCAGTTGTGCTCTCAGCTGTGGCGGCGATGCTGTTCCTGGCCAGTTGTGGATCGTCGGGCGGAGGCACTCAGCCACCGATGCTCTCCTACGCGACGCCGAATGCCATTTACACCAAGGGAACAGCCATCCCGCCTAATACTCCCATGGACAGCGGTGGTGCAACGAGTTCGTATGCGGTGACGCCGGCCTTACCGGCGGGATTGTCGCTGAATCCTACGACAGGGGTTGTTAGCGGCACGCCAACGGCCGTGACCGCGCAAGCGGTCTACACGGTTACGGCGAGCAATGCTGGCGGTAACTCCAGTGTGGCACTGAGTATCACGGTTGACGACATCGCCCCCTCCGGCTTGACTTATGGCGTGAATCCGGCGGTCTATGCTGCTGGGGCTGCGATAACACCCGACGTGCCCGGTTGGAGCGGGGCCGGTGGAACTCCGACGAGCTTTGCCGTCATCGGCTCTTTGCCACAAGGCTTGTTGCTGGACGGGACAACGGGAATCATGAGCGGGACCCCGGCGTCGCAATCCGGACAGCAGAGCTATATGATCACCGCCAGCAATACGGGTGGCAGCACCAGCGCAACTCTTATTCTTACCGTCATACCGCAGGCTCCTTATTTTATTGTGCAGCCCACCAGTCAATATGTGGGAAGCGGCATTTCCACCTCCTTCGGGGTGAACGTCGGTGGAGGAGGCCTGCTGAGTTTTCAGTGGTTCAAGAATGGCACCGCAATCGGCGGGACCAACAGCAACGTGTACACCACACCTGTCCTATCGAGTACGGATAATGGCGATCAGTTTGATGTTGTGGTCAGCGATAACTACAACCGCAGCGTTGCGAGTAATGTCGCGACGATCACGATCAAAGGCGTCAGCGGGACTTTCGTGAATACTGGAACGCCGAACCTCGCGCGCGATTGCCACACAGCGACTCTCTTGCAGAATGGCAAGGTGCTGATCGCTGGTGGACGCAGCGGAAATAACACTCTGTCATCCGCCGAACTCTATGACCCGGCGACGGGAAATTTCACGTTCACGGGTTCGCTCCAGACCGCGCGCTGCGAGCATACTGCGACGCTGTTGCCCAATGGCACCGTACTGATCGCAGGCGGGTACTACGTGGGCAATGGTTTGCCGACTCTCGCCTCAGCTGAAATCTACGATCCAAGCACGGGAAGTTTCTCTTCCACTGGACCGCTTGGGACCGGACGCTATGGCCACAGCGCCACGCTTCTGGCGGATGGCAAAGTGCTGGTTGCGGGAGGGGTGAGTAGTAACGATGGCTATAACTTCTTCACTCTGGCGAGCGCCGAACTGTATGATCCTGTCGCGCAGACTTTTTCTGCGACTGGATCGCTCAACACCGCACGCTCGGCCCCGGCGACACTGCTGAACAACGGGCAGGTGCTGGTGGCGGGAGGAGGCGGCGTCGGCACTGGCGCTCCTTTCGGCTCCGCTGAGCTTTATGACCCGACCGCGGGAACATTTGCCTACACTGGATCACTCATCACGGCACGCGGAGGCAATGGTTCGACGTTGCTGCAAGACGGGAAGGTGCTGATTGCGGGTGGTTCAGGCGTAGAAAATGCTGTCCTCACCGGTGAGTTGTACGACCCTTCCACCGGGACATTTTCCGACACAGGATCGCTCAATTTTGGCCGTGACAGCACAGCGACCCTGCTCGCAAACGGCCAAGTACTGCTTGTCGGCGGCGGAGTCGATGCCATCGCGCAGACGTTGCTCAACTCGTCGGAGCTTTACGATCCTGCCTCAGGCTTGTTTATTCTGAATGCGTCGACCAACTACACGCGCTTCTTCCTATCGGCCACTATGCTGAACAACGGACAAGTTCTGATTACAGGCCAGGAAACTTCGGCCATTGATGTTACCCAGCCCTATCCGTCGGAGCTATATCAACCGTAAACGGGTGCCTGACCACTGCTGGTCATTGAATCTCTGAAGGGGAGTTCGACGATGACGAGAGAGGAGGCCTGCAAACTGGCCGAGCATTGGGTTGCGGCGTGGAATGCTCATGATCTGGAGGAGATCATGACGCACTATGAGGATGCGGTCGAGTTGACTTCTCCCGTGGCCGCGCAGTTGTTGGGTGCGTCCGATGGGAGAGTGGTGGGGAAGGAAAATTTAAGAGCCTACTTTCGACGTGGGCTCGAAGCTTTCCCGGAACTGAACTTTGAGCTTACGGATGTGCTTTGGGGCGTGAGCAGCGTGGTGATCTACTATACAAACCATAAGGGGAGGCGGACTGCGGAATTTATGGAGTTGTCCGCGGCGGGGAAGGTGGCGAGAGTGGTGGCGAATTACAGTGCGTGACGCATTAAAGCCCGTGGGACGAGAGTTAGTCTGCAAGAATACTTAAACCACAAAACCTTGACCACAGAGGACGCGAAGTTACACGAAGGAGAGCGCCATACTAATCGCAGTTGTTGTCAGCTAGACTTTCTTGAGCGACGGTTGGTGAATGCGAATGCGGCCGTCATCGTCCCATTTAACGAGGGCGTCATCTTCGTTCGATTTCTCAAATGTGCCGAATTCTCCTGTCGGCTTTCCGAAGTTGCCCAAACCTTCGACGCGATCTCCTGGAATTAGTTCTTCGCTGGAGGCAGCCATCTCGGCGAGCGGCGGCCTTCTGGCACGATCTGAGTCAGGGGTTGCGCCAGGGTAGGCCAGCGGTGGTTGTGGAGCTTTGCGCAGTTTGAGGCTGGACTTATTTGTCTTAGCTGTCATACGTACACACGCCTTCCTTTCCGAAGAGGGCGATTGGAGGGGTTGTTTCGCTATCGCTTTATTCGTGATCTTTCGCGGTAGCCGGACTCTGGATCGGTGCAGATAAACGTTGGCTCGGTTCAGAGAAACAGTAAAAATCTGAACTTCAATGCCTTATACCCTCCACCGATCCTCTGACACTGTTCGTCTTCGATAGTCCAACCGGATAATCCAACTGGATAGTGCAACCCGCTCACCCACTGTAGAAAGGGCGCGTTGTTTCACATAGCAGCCATGCTACATCCGGCATACGGGTAGGAACTGGTCAAAACTGATCGGTATGAAATTGAATTTCTGAAGCTGCGGTTTGGCAGCAGTGTAAAGCCCCTTATCGAAAGGCGCGAGAAGTCGCATCCTCAGTTTTCAACCGCTGGCGATCCTGGCTGGCTGAAAAGCACCAACCTGGTTGAACCGGGCCACCGGTGGTGGGCGAACCCTGGGGGTTTCAAGATCGTTGAATGACCGTAATCTATGCTGAAAATTGGACTTAGAACGTAACGTGGCGCTCGCTTTGGATTGGCAGCCGACCTGCATGACTGCAGTCATAGCTTTGTCGCAAATGAGGGTGGAGATTCTATGAAGTTCAAAGTGATGGCAGCAATTTTAGGAATGATGATGGCGATTCCAGGCGTCGTCTTCGCGCAATATGCGGACGGCCAGATGCAGGATCAGACTGGGAAGCCGTCGCCCAACATTCCGATGAATGCGCCGAGCGACCAGAACTCGATGCAACAGGGTCAAATCGACCAGCGTCCGGTGGATCAGGGTTCGATGGGTCAGGACTTGATGAACCAAGGGCCGGCGAATTCGGAAGAGACCGAACAGGACATTCGCGGTTCGAATCAGGGCTCCGCGAATCAGGGTTCGATGAATCAGGGTTCGATGAATCAAGGTTCGATGAATCAAGGTTCGGTGAATCAGGGGCCGACGACGCAGGGGCCGATGGATCCCGGGCCGAACGATGCGAATAGTAATAATGAGCAGACTTACAACACTCCGGCTCCGGAAGAAAAGAATGGGGTGGCGCGGATCAGTTTGATTCACGGCGATGTTTCGACGCAGCGCGGCGATTCGAAGGACTGGTCAGCGGCGGCGTTGAACGCTCCGGTGCTGGCTGGCGACCGCGTTTCTACGGGGGACAAGGCGCGCACGGAACTTGAAATCGACTATGCGAACACTTTGCGGCTCGCGGAACACACGCAGGCCAACATTACGCAACTGACGCGTTCGCAAATCCAGATTCAACTGGGACGCGGGATGGCGAACTACACCGTGTACAAGGGCAGCGATGCGGATGCCGAGATTGATACTCCCAACGTGGCGATCAAGACGGAGCGGCGGGAATCGAGTTTCCGGATTTTAGTGACGGCGGACGATCATACGGAAGTGTTGGTGCGCAAAGGCGAGGTCGAAGTGACGACTCCGCAGGGTGGCACGCGCGTGGGACAAGGGCAGTACATCACGATCCAAGGTGCGGGCGGCGATACCCAATACAAGATTGGCGACGCTCCGGCGCGGGATGACTGGGATCAGTGGAATACCGATCGCGACAACATGATCCGCAACTCGGAAGCGCGGAAGCACACGAACGATTATTACGTGGGAACGGAAAATCTCGATGGTCACGGGACGTGGTCGGAGGTTCCGGATTATGGTCCGGTGTGGCGTCCGTCGGTTGCTCCGGGTTGGGCTCCGTATCGCAACGGACGTTGGGTGTACGAGCCGTACTGGGGATGGACCTGGGTCTCGTACGACGATTGGGGATGGGCGCCGTATCACTACGGGCGCTGGATGTATGTAGGCGGGGGCTGGGGATGGTGGCCTGGTCCGGCGTACGGGTATCCGGGCTACCGGCCGATCTGGGCTCCGGCTTATGTTTCGTTCTGTGGATTTGGTGGCGGGTTCGGAGTGGGTATCGGCTTCGGATGGGGATCGATTGGTTGGCTGCCTCTGGGACCGGGTGACTTCTTTCATCCGTGGTGGGGACGTTGGGGTGGTGGTTATGGGTACGGGCGTTTCGGTGGATATAACCGGGGCGGTTTCGCTCCGTTGCGTGCGGGATCGCGATTCTCGAATGTGAACTTGGCGATGCATGACCGGAACTTCCGCGGCGGCACGACGGTTTCGGGCAGAGAGTTCGGCACGGGACACATGAGCGCGCAGGCGATGACGCATGGGCAATTCCAAAACGCGCGGATGGCGACGGGCAGACTGCCGGTAACTCCGAGCCGTGAGAGCTACTCGGCGAGTGGCCGCTCGGCGGCCGCATCGACAACGCGGGGTGTGTCGCAGAACCAGCACTTCTTCTCGGCGCAGGGGGCGAACCGCGGCTCAACTTCGGCGTCGAATGGACGGTCGTTTAGCAACGGGCGCGAAGGCGGCGGTTCGAATTTGCGGTCGAACGCGGGGTCGGAACGCTCGAACTCCGGAGGTGAACGGGGATTCGAAGGGCGGAATTCCGGAGCGGCGAACCGGTCTTCTGGCAACTCGGGTGGTGCAATGGCTTCGCGCGGAAGCGGCAGCAGCAACGGTGGAGGATGGCAGAAATTTAGTCCGATGGCGCCGCGCTCGTCTTCGGAGGCAGGACGAACTGGTGCGTCGGGAAGCCGGGAATCGATGGGAAGCCAGGGGCGCGAGTCGATGGGAAGAGAATCTGGGAGCGCGGAGAATCGAGGGTCTTCTGGATCTTCGCGTGGGTATGGTTCCGAGGGCCGGAGCTACGGATCGGCGGGACGTGGATATGGCGGATCGTCTCGTCCTCCTTTGAATATGAGACAGCCGATCGTCACGCCGCGCTCGTACGGTGGAGGCGGTGCGTACGGGGGTGGACGTTCAGCCCCAAGTTACGGTGGCGGACGGCCGAGTTACGGCGGTGGTGGTGCACATTCCGCGCCGAGCAGTCACGGCGGAGGGGCTCCCTCACACGGTGGCGGTTCTTCGCATGGCGGAGGAGGATCATCGCACGGCGGCGGCGGAGGCGGCGGCAGACATGGGCGGTAACGCTAGGCTGGGATCCCTCCCAGCGTAGCAACGCAGCATAGCAACACTCTCCCAGCAGTGGGGCGCGCAAAACGCGTCTCACTGCCTTTTTTTGCGCGGTTCTGTGGCTGCCGGTTTTGATCGAGTACAATTCGGTCGAACGCATCGAGGCAAAGGAGTGAACTTAGTGCAGAATCCCGGATCGGGCCAAGCACCGAATTACAAAGAGACGGTGCGGAAGGAGTGGACGGGAGCGGCTCCGTTCTGGCAGAAGTGGAATGCTAAGTTTGTGATTCAGACGCGGGCGGCGACGGAGCTGGTGGTGCGGGGGGCAGAGGTTGCTCCGGGGATGAAGGTCTTGGATCTGGCATGTGGCACGGGCGAGCCCGCCTTGAGTTTGGCGAAAGCGGTGGGAGCGAACGGACGCGTGGTGGCGACCGATCTGGTTCCGGAGATGTTGGAATTCGCTCGTCAAAATGCGGTTTCGCGGGGGCTCGACAATATTGAATTTCATATGGCGGACGCGGAGGCTCTGCCTTTTGCGGATGGCGAATTCGATCGAGTGACCTGCCGCTTCGGGATCATGTTTTTCCCCGACGTTCCGAAAGCGATGGCGGAGATTCGGCGCGTTTTGAAACCGGGTGGCCACGTTTGCTTTGCGGTATTTGCGACGTTGGAAGAGAATCCGTTTTTTCGGGTGAGCCTGGGGCCATTTCTGAAGCGGGTCAAACTGCCGGTTCCGCCTCCGGATGCGCCGCATATTTTTCGTTTTGCTGACGAGGGCAAACTTGGTGGGGCGCTTTCGTCCGCGGGCTTTCTTGAGGTGAGCACTACCAAGAACCACGTCATCTTCCCCTGGCCGGGATCGGCCGAGGAATGCTGGGAGGCGACGCGCGAGTTGGCGGCGCCGTTCAAGAAATTGATCGAAGCGATCCCGCGCGAGCAGACCGACGCAGTGATTGGCGAAGTGCTGGATGGGCTCCGACGTTTTCAGGTCGGAGACGAGATCCAGTTGGCGGCAACCGTCATAATGGCGGCTGGCGTCGCCTGAGCGGGAGTTGCGGTAGCCCGCGCAAACATCAGCGCTTTTCGATTCGCCGGACGATATTGTCGATCGCCCCCATCAGTGTGGACAGGCGCGTGCGTTCCTGCGCCGAAAGGACAGCTGATCCATTGGGTGAGAGTAGGACGTCCTCCATCTCCCAGCGCGCTCCAATCAGTTTGGCGATCACGCTACATTGCGTTTGTTGCTCACCCTCGGCAGTTCCGTATGAATCGATAAGGGCTTTTTTGGCTGGAGTTCCTTTTTCCATATCACCTCCTAATGAAGCTTGCGTGAGCGGCGAGAGGCGATCCTGATAGCTTCTCTGGACGGCTCATGACAATTTGGGCGTGCGCTACAACGTTGGGTCCTCGTTTTGTCGGGTTGTATTTGCAAGAGTGTCAGGTGCTGAGTGGTGCCGTTCGCGCAGCGGTTAGGGACGCGAGTCAATGGTTCGAGCGAGGCAGTTGTTCCACCCCGGCACAGAGAACCTTGTAGTAAATCTCAGCCATGCGGCGGTTACTGATTTGCGTTTTTTTGCCGCGGACATAGAGTTCGAGTTGGCGGGCTGCGAAAAGGGTTAGAGAAATATTCGTGCTGCCGGACGCCTGTGCGTCGCGACCGATGGTCTTTTCGATTTTTCCGAGGGTGCTGGCGATGGATTGGATGGCACGACTGGCGTCCGCTTCCGGGGCGATGGCTTCGGGGTTCTGAATCTTCTTGCCAAGGGTTTGGAGAGCGTCAGCAAGTTCGTTGCTGTCGAATCTGCGGGACATTCCTCAGCGTCCTTGCTTTAAGCTCGCGATCCCCGTACTCGTTCCTTCACGACACGAGTCAGTGGCATCCCGAGGGGGAAGTGCCACTGACCCGCGTAACGCGCCGCACATTGGGGAGGGCTTCCAACAAAACTTTCACTGGAAGACGCGGCGATTGACAAGAAAGAGTATGCGACGAAAAGCGGACGGCCGATCAGGGGAATGGTTCTTGTTCCAGAAAACGAACAAGAATATTCGTTCAAACTGATCCACCACCAGCGCGAGGATCGCTGGGCGATTAGGCAGCTCGCTTTTGGGCGCTTTCCAGCATTCCATAGCGCATGACCAAACCGGTGGAACGGGCGTATTGATCGAGCAGAGAGTCGGGGCGGCGCGGCGACAACGCGGGAAAAGTCGCTGCAACGAACAAGCGTCCGGTGGCTTGCAGGGCGAGGAGGCGCAGGGAGACGGCACCGTAGGCCATCTGGCGCCCGAGTTCGGCGAGTCGTGGATCGGAACTCGTCTGTACAGCGTGGGCGAAACGACTGAACTCCAGCGCAATGCGCGACAAGTCTCGGACGTAAGCGAGGGCGGCCCATGTTCTTTCGCGCTTGATCTTGCGGAACTGATCGGTGGGCAGGCGCGACTGGAGAAAGGCCTCCTCCTCGGGATCGATGAGGTTGCGAAACGCCGCGAGGTCGAGCGAGTCCATGAGCGACCGGGCCTGATCGAGGCCGATGACAGATTTTCTGCGGCGGAGGGCAAGAAACACGAACGTCGTTGCCAGAAGAGCTGCGAGACAAATGTAAAGATAGACAGTCATTGTCATTGCAAGAATCGCTCCAATTCGCTGTTCCATCCATCGATGCCGACGCCTGGGCCTTCAGCGGGCACGATGCTGGGTTGGAGAATCTGCTTAGCCGGAACAAGTAAATACACGAGCCAAAGAACAACTGCGACGTGATATCCAGCGGTGGGGAGAAGATTCAAGGCTCTTGCCATAGAGGGCGAGAGATCCGTGGTACTCAGGGCCCACTGCACGAGTTCGACGCTGGATAGAATTCCAAAGCCTAAGGCAATGCCGAAAACGTAACTCTGCAGAGCGATTCCGAAAAGGCTGGAGAAGAGGAATAAGAAGAGCAACAATCCGCACTGAATGATGGCAATGCCGCGACCGATCCAGGCTGCTCCGGCGAAGAGGTTGCCGAACGATTGCGGAGAGGTGAGGATTGCGCAACCCACGGCAACCAGCAACAGAGCCACGGTGATCCAGCGCAGGGAGGTTCTGGCCAGGGCATCGACGGGGCCATGCTCGCGAAAAATGTGATTGAAAATCTCTTGAATTACTCCGAAGCGAAGCGCCGTACTTATTGCCAAAGTAACCAGGTAAGTGTGCAAGTACCAGGATCCGTGGTTCAGTCGCGAGATCGCGATCGTAAAGAGCAAGAGAAACTCAGCGATCTCGTACCAGGTGTAAAGAACAAACATGGGAAATTCGGAGAACAAGCGCTGTTTCAGCAGGAATATGGCGACCGCCAATAGGACGAGGTGGGGAGCTATCCAGAGATAGAACAGGAGATAGTTGTACCAATGCGTCATCGCGATGGAAGCGTAAGTTCCTCACAAACTATAGTTCGCAAAAACGCAATTTGCAACGGGCAATCGGCACCGGTCGAAGCCCGAGGCAGGCAAGGCAATGCGAGCCAGAGCGAGCAACCTCAGGAGTGGGCAACATTCCGAGACAGTGTTCGACGCAAGCCGTGCAGCCTCTGCGTTCGGCATGCTCAAACGGCCTTTCCAGATGCAGTCGCACCGCTGCGTCCGGCTTAGCGGTTTAAAGCGGGCCGGTACAGCCTTTTGCGTTACAGATCGGCGCGGGATTACCGTCGGCAAAGCTGGCGACGCTGGAACAGAGAAGCAGGGCGGCGGAAATCGCGAGTACTCGTAGTAGTTTCTTCATGGTGTAAGCTCCTTGAAAGGGATGGAAGGACCGTGCTACTCTGCACGCGAAACGGCCTTGTACGCTCGGGAAGGCCAATTGGTATTGTTTCCGGAAAGCGTAAAATTTGTGGTGCTTAAATCGGCTCTGGAAGACTTCGAAGGCAGTACTTTAAGCGCGGTCCCCGGACTTCTGGGGAAGCTGCGCTACCTCGCGCGCCTCTGCACCCGCGGGAGCTATTCGCATTGGGGGATGGAGAAGGTGTACGGAAGTGGAACGGCAGAGAGAGCGATACGGACGTCGCACGGAAGCTTGGTGGCGAAAGTCCTAAGGACACCGTTGCGGGATCTTACCGGCGACCTGGAAGAGTCGGCTGCGGGAGCAGAGATCACGGACGTTGAAGTTTTGTCAGCGCTGGAGACGCCCATGGCAACGCCTGCGCATCAAGGGTTGCGGGCCAAGCGCCTGGGCCCGTCGGAAAAGCATTTCAAGTCAGTTCTGCGGACTCTCGCCGCTCTGGTTCAGAGTAAAGAACCTGCCAGCCCCCGAGACGCATCGCCACTCCCACCACCTGGCCGATAACTTCGGCTTCCTGAGGATGCTTCAAGGTACGAACGGGCACAGGCGAGAGCGGGTGCGATTGCAGAGTAATGCGATCGCGGCTGATGTTGCACCAGGAGCAGACAAACCCGTCGCGGGTTTCGACAAAGTAGATGGGGCGCTCAAATTCAGAGCGCCAGAGGCCTTCTGCGACTCGATTCTTGCTTTCATCCACCTGCACGAAACTGCCGGGCGGAAGGATGGGATACATGGTGAAGTCTTCGTTTCCGATATAGCCGTAGGAGTAGCGGTCGTCGGCGAGCGAAGAAAGATAAGTGAGCGGCACGACCCCCCATTGTTCAATCATGCGCGCGATGTTGGTAGTCTTGGAAAGCGAGAAAGCGGGATCGAGACGAACCGGGATGCGAGCTTCCGTCGCGTTGTCGGAACCCTGGGAAAGATGAGAGCGATTGGGGTGGGCCGCGGGAAGATCGGCCGCGATGCCGTTGAGATCCACACCATACCACGACAACATCTCGTGATAGTCGCAACGGTAGATTGCCGCCAGGGTGTAAAGACGGAAGATGCTGGGTACGACGCCCTTGGTCTCGATGTCAGAGAGGCGGCTCGGCGGAATGGCGAACTCGTCGTTCGATAAGCGGCGGGAGACCTGGAGGCTTCCGGTTTCCACGTCTCGCATGGTGTAACCGAGCGATTCCCGAATTACGCGGAGTCGTTGTCCCCCTGTCATTTGCACCGCGTTCTACCTCCCGAGTGTGGATCATAGTAACAGCCTCGGTCGCAGAATTCGAAATCTTGCTCTCGTGGTGTTCGCGTTTCGTAACCGAGGTATGCGATCTATCTTGCTGAAAGTAAAATACTTACTCTTTTAAGGGCGAGATAGATCGAAGGCGCTGAATAAGCGTCGTAAATCGCGAATGCATGATTACAGAAGGTTTGTTTGCTTTTCGTGACAACTTCGCGTGCCACGCCACAGGTTCATTTGTAGCGACTCGCGGCAAAGGCCGCGGACCATGCCGGTTTCCACACGTCGGAGTTACGGATGGACGGCGGTGTTTCAGCGGGTGGACACGGACCATCCTCAGGAGGGATATCAACTAATAAAGGAAATTGAGCGGCAAGTTGGTCGCCCGGCAGGTAATTGTGGTGACCGTAATTGAAGTTCTCTGGGATCTGCCAACCGGGGTGAAGCTTGGGCGCGGGCGGGTAGGGTTGAGCCGGACCTTCGCGTCCCAACGCCGCGTGATAGTAAGGATGACCGCAGTCGAGGATTCCCTGAAGCGGGTTGCCGAGCGGGAAGGCGAGGGCGAGTACGTCGTCGCGCGTCGAAGCTAAGATCGAAACCTCTTCGATCTTACTTGCGGCGTTGCTGTATTCGTTCGTGAGGCAATTGTTGTCGATGGCCGGAGCCATGAGAAGGACGCGGCGGATGCGGCAGTTCGCGGAGAGTCCATCGATGGTTTGAAGGACAACGCGAGCGCCGAGGGAATGCGAGGCAAAGCAAAAAGAAGCTGCGCCGGTGAAGTTCTTGTTGAGAAAAGCGGAGAGCAGTTGACCGGACTGGATCGCTTCGCGGCCTTCGGCAATATAGTCGACAAAGATGGGCACGATGCAGTCGCCGGGCCAGAGAATTCCGATGGGCAGCGCGCCTCCGATCTGTAAGTTCGCGAGCCAGTAACTGAGATGGGAAATGCCGTCAGCTTGATTGACTTCGAAGCCGTGAGTGGCGAAGAAGATTTCGCGGCCGCGGATCGCCGCCAGCAATTCGGCCGTTAAATCCGTGGAGCAGCCGGGTCGATCGGCATCCAGAATCTTGACGGAGCCGACGGAACCTCCGACGGATTGGGCGCGAGTGCTTAGAAACCAGCGCGGCATCTTCTTATTCTCCCAAAATTATTTTATTTCCCTCAAGTTACTTGCCCCAAGACTGGATGGCTTGCGCGGCCGTAGTGATGGCGGAAGCGATATCTTTTGCGACTGGGGCGATCGGGGTTGCAATCAGCCCGAGTAGGACAGCTTGCGCTGTGGTGATTTGGTTGGGAAGGCTATGGGCGGCGACGAGGGCGAGTACAACCGCAATAGGCACGGCAGCAAGCTTGGCCGAGCTGCGATAGCGCTGGCTTCCACGCTGGTAGGCCTGATCGAGAAGCGTGGTCAGCAGAAGATCGAAGCGGCCATAGACGTCACTTTGCTGCGGTGAGAGCGGAGCGCCCGACTGGATGCTGGAAGCGATTTGAGAAAGGATGGTGGGATCGACTCCGGTCGCGGCGGCCAGTGCCCCGGCGGTGTCGGGAGTGAGGCGCAGCTTGACGAGCGACTTCGCGATGCTGACTTGATCGGCAGTCGCGGCGACGCCGTTGATCCACTGCGACTGAAGGGTGAAAAGCAGCACGTTCTGGCTCAATGCACTGTTGTCGAGTGAGGGGACTTCTGGAGAGAGTTTGAGGATGGTCTGGCGTATGAATTTGAAGCCGACCCGGGAAATTCCGCCGCCGGGCAGCGCCTTGCAAGCGTCAACCAAACCGAAGGCAGCAGTGCCAAGCGCGCCGACTGCGGCGATGAGAGCTGAAAGGTGGCTTAGAGTTGTTCCTGTTGTGGCATCCATAGTTTTCTCCTGTCTAAATTAGTAAAGACGAAATCAGTAGAGAGAAGGACGGGACGAACCGCCGAGCAGTGAAGTGTTCATGTTGAAGACGGTGTGGTCGCCTTCGTTTCCGCCCCAGGCAAACATGATGGAGACCATGGGAAAACCTCCGGCGCGAAGAGTCAGTCCGGCGCCAAAACTGCGTTTGAGATGATCGAAGCCGAGATCTCCTCGGGTAAGGGCGACTCGGCCCTGATCGGCCATGAAACGGAACCCGAATGGTCCCCAGATAGAATGTTCGAAATCTTCCTGAAGCAGAAGAACGTTGGGAGCGCGGAAGCGGTAATCCTGATAGCTGGCAAGCGACGACTGGCTATCGATGTCGGAACCGCCCAGTGTCTGCTGAAAGTAGAAGGGAACGGTGCTCGTCCCGGAGGCAATCGATTCGGAAACGAGGAGACGGAAGTTCACCGAGCCATTCAGGTTGTGCGAGCGCGATACGGATGGCGGCACGATGGGCGGGCATTTCTCGGTGGAGGGAGCGCACTCGTCAGGGCCGTTCGTATCTGTGTTGACTGGTCTTGATTCGGAGTAACCATAAAGATAGAAGGTGTGATTCAAGTCGGTCGTCCAGCGGCGGAAGGAGTAATCGGAGTTCGAGGGAGCGAAGAACTGCTGAAAGTTGGCCAGGTAGTTCAGCTGGAGATGGTCTCCGAAAACTGGCTTGATTCGAACGCCCTCGCCGAGTTGGAGAAAGCCTGGCTGGCTGGCAAGGCCGGGAGCGGTGGCGTTGGTGTAAAGAGTTTCGATTGAGGGGAAGGATTGTCCGTATTCGCCGCGCAGGTTGACGAAGCGCCCGTTGACTTCGCCGAGGAGCGACAGATTCAGCTTAATGATCGCCGGCCATTCGAAGACCGGCTTGATGACGTTGCCTCCGATGATGGTTTGGGTCATGCCGAAGACGGAGGCTCCGGCTTGTGTGGAATCGTTGCCGAGTCCGTAGAAATTGATTTTGTTGAGCGAAATTGATTGCGCGTAGAGATTGAAGACGGTGTAGGGATGGACGAGGTTGATCTGCGGTTTCTTCTTGGGAGGCTGCGTTTCTGCCGCTTGGCCGGGTTGCGGAATTACGGGCGTGATGACGTGGATCAGTTCTGGCGGTGTGTGGATCAACTTCATGTATCCGCCAGCGCGCCATGAAGCGTTGGTGGAGGCGACCCCGTCTACGTCCCAAGTCATCCGCCAGTTTTTCGTGTTCTTGTCGGCGACGAAGGCACCGCCGATGCCGAATCCGTTTTGCGGCGGCATGCTTCCTGCAGCGATGTGAAGGGGATGGTCGGTGAAGAGTTCGTAGGCGCATCCCGTCACCAGGCTGAAGTCGAATTTATCGCAGGACTCGGTGACGCGCTCGCCTTCGCGGCGAAAGTCGGCTTGCAAGCGGCTTTCTTGCGCCGCGGCCGCCACGCAAACAAGCGTCAGAAAAAAAACTAAACACCACCGCATACCGCCTCCTGCTGAGCCAGAGTGACTAAGTTTTTGTTCCGTCCGTTGGTTTCGGGCTCGTCTTCTTTTTTGTGGCGCGTGTGCTTTTCTTTTGGATCTGCCCTTTATCTGACGGCGCGTCGCTAGCGGCAGCGGCGATCGCGATGCCGCGTCGTCGTTTTGCGGCTGCGGCGTCGTGCGCGTCATGAATCGCGTTCGTTACCTGGCGGATATATTCGCCGGCTTCGCCTTCGGTTTTGATGGCGTTGATGTAAATGTCGGTCCGGTGCTGGAGCGGCAGATTTCTTTCGGCCTCGTGCAGATGCCGCACCTGCGCCTTCAGCAGCGCATTGACGGGGCGGTCGGGATTCATCGCAGCCTTTCGGTCGAACTTGAGTACGGGAATAAGAGGCATTGCATCACTCCTTATTGCGGCAACATTCCTAACAGACTGATAAAAAGTTACGAGACATCAAAATCGGGACAGTCGGTTCGCATGGCATCGAGCGAAAGCAGATTGCGCGCCGGATCGACAGGCGCGGTGTTGGGCTCGATGAAAACATCGGCATTTGTTTCTCGCGGCGATCGCGGCGAGTAGCTGCCGAGAAAAAACTTAGTAATGGTTGCGGGAATCGAGGCGTGGTCGAAGACGCGATTGATGACCGTGCCTTTCGGGATCCAGGGCGAAATCAGAATTGCTGGAACGCGCACGCCCAGGCGGTCGAAGGCAAAGGGCTGGCCGGTTCCCGTGTCGTTGGCGGAGGCTGTGAATTGATCGGGCGGGCAGGCGGGAGGGACAACGTGATCGTAGATTCCTCCATGCTCGTCGTAGACGACGAGTAGCGCGGTGCTTTGCCACAAGTTCGGATTCTGTTTGATGGCGTTATAGACCGAGGCGATGAAGAGCTCTCCTGCCTGGATGTTGTGATCGGGATGCTGGTCGCTGGCGACGGCTTCTCCGCTATCGGTATCGTGATCGTTATAGTTGGGCTCGACGAACGAGTACTCGGGCAAACTTCCCGATTCGCAGTCGCTGAGAAACTGCTGATAAGTGCCGAATAACTCGGGCTCGTGCTGGAGTAAGTTCGCGACTTCCATGGTGGAACTGGTGGCGTCGTAGTAATACAACTTAGCGGTGTGATTCGCGGCGATGAGCCGATCATAGATGGCCTTGAAGGGCTCGTTGATATCGATCGGATTCATGTCGACTCGGCCGAACGAGGTTCCGTAGTGCGCGAAGGCGCGATTACAGATGGTGGGGCCGGGAATCGATGCGAACCAGCGATTGAAGACGGCAAACTCCAGCGCTAGGGTGGTGAGCACGGGCAGTTGATTCTGAGCGAAGTAATACATGATCTTTTGCGAGTGGCCGACATCTTTCTGCTGGTTGAAATAACTCTTGATAAAGCCCTGCATGTTGGGGGTGCGCGTCGGAGTTGTATCTCCGCCAAAGATTTGCAGGTCGACGGCCGGAAAATGATGATCGGGATCGGGATTGAGCTGGCTTTGAAATTCGGCGAGCGGCTGCGGCTTCACTGGGGCGCCGGTTGTGTCGGGATTGCTCAACGCGGCGGTGACCCCGTCAATGTTGGAGTTCACGGCAGCGAGCGAGCCGAGCATGTGGTCGAAGGAACGATTTTCCATCATGAGAACGACGATGTGTTTGAGATTGTCCAGTCCTGGTGGCATACCCCTCCTACAGCTCGACCAGCTTTTAATGGGAATAGTGTATTTGCCCGGCTTGCCGTTTCACGCCTCTTTTGCGCATATTCGTAGAAACGAGAGCCGGGGTGATTTCCCTTCGCGGAAAACGTTTTTCTTGCGCGCACAAATCAAGGGCCAACGGGGCGGCACTCTGCTTTTTCTGTTTGAAGGTTATTAGCGCGCGATTTCGTTCTATTCAACATCAGGGAAACCCTTGTCTCCGTGCCTGCGTTATGACCATCCGATGGGAGGACCTTTATGACGCTCCGACATTTCTGTCTGCTCACCTGCACATTTCTGTGCGCTTTTACGCAAGAGGGACTGGGTCAATCTGCGATGGTGCCGTGGGTGACGCGATCCGCGGATAACTCGAGAAGCGGATGGAATTCACAGGAGACCCAGTTGACGCAGGCATCGGTTACGTCAAAAGGAATTGTGAGGGCCACAATTATTCCAGTGACTGGTGACGCGCGAGGCATGGAAGCGCAACCTCTGATCTTGCCGAAGGTAAAGCTGGCCGACGGGACGACGCACGATGTCATGGTTCTGCCGTCGATGGCGGATGTGGTCCGCGGAGTCGATGCGGTCACGGGAGCTGAGTTGTGGAGCGTAACTCTGGGCACTCCGATCAACGGAAATGCGCCGACTGGGCCGCGAAAAGTAAAGCCGGACGGGTGCGTCGGCAATTTTCCGACGATCGATTGCCATGCGATCAATGACAAGTGGGGATGCCTCTCGACGGGCGTTATTGACCAAGAGACGCAGCGCCTGTACCAGGTCTGCTGGATTTCTCCCGATAAGTCGGGCAATCCGAAAACGGCGCGGTACTTCATGTTTGTGCTGCGAGTGGCGGATGGAAGTCAGGTGGCGCGGGTGCTGATCGAGGGGAAGGATGGGAAGCAGGACTTCAGCGCGTCGATGCGGAAGCAGCGATCGTCACTGGTGGAGACGAATGTTGGCGGCGTGAAGACGATTTTTGGATGTTCGGGAACGATCAATGAAACGCAAGCAGGGGTGGCGTCCGGCTATTGCTTTGCCTTTGATGTGGCGAGCAACACGGTAAGCGCGATGCTGGCGATGACGGCGGGCGAGGGCGCTGGGGTGTGGATGGCGGGACAAGGCGCAGCGGCCGATGCGCAAGGGAATCTCTACGTGCTTACGGGCAATGGCGACTTTGATGGCGCGAGCCAGTGGGGCGAATCGTTCCTGAAGCTGCAGTACACGCCGGCTGCGGGAGGAAAGGCGGCCATCCTGCGGGTGGTCGACAACTGGACTCCGTGGACGGACCTGGTGAGAACGGGACAGGCGGCTAAGCCGGCCGTGAAATTGGCGGGGACGAATGCAGCTTCAGAAGCCGTGAAGCCGGTGGGCGGCGGAATGAACGTCTCGCTGAAGAATGCGAAACGGGTGGAGTTGATCGACTCCCATGGAACGCCGGTTTCCCTGGTTTTTCCGGACATGGCGTCGGGGAATTGGTCAGACGAAGATTGGGGATCGGCGGGTCCGGCGTGCATCTTTGCGATTGGAGTTTGCGTGGCGACGGGAAAGGACGGAATCGCGTATCCCATCAAAACGGCGAGCCTGGGCGCGACGAAGGCGGCCGATCTCGCAAATCCGAAAGCCAATTGCGCGAAGCTGGCAGCGCCGCCGGTGTGGCTGACGATGGACCCGGGGCCGGTGGATCCGTGTCCGAACGATCCTCGTTCGTTGAACTTCCTTCCTTTGGGAGACACGGCACATCTGCATATGACGCCAGTACAGTTTTTTGATCCGGTACTGAAGTCGTGGACGATTTTCGCGTGGGGCGAGAATTCGCAATTGCATAAATGGGCCGTCGGTTCGACGGGAAGTCTGACTTACATTGCGCAAAGCAACGAATTCGCGAGCGCGAATGTGCGGGGAAATTCTCCGGGAGGAATGCCGGGTGGATTTTGTTCTGGATCAAGCAATGGCGCTGATCCGAATTCGGCAATCGTGGTGTGTACGATTCCTTACGGTGATGCGAATGCGCAGGTGGTGAACGGCCGCTTGCTGGTCTATGACGCGGTGCATCTTGGCGCGGATGGATCGCTGAAGGTGCTGTGGGATTCGCAACAATTTGCGGTTCAGTTTCTGTTTAATAAATTTGATCCTCCGGTGATCGACGGAGGGCAAGTTTATGTTCCGAATTACAACGGTGGAGTCGATGTTTACCGACTGGTGCAATAGGGCCGACTGGAGCAATAGACGGCGAAGGTACCGCCGTTCGTTCGAGATGGATGTGGCGGAAGCGAGTGGGAGTCGAACCCACCCAAGACGCTGAGCGCCTCGCGCCGGTTTTGAAGACCGGGACGATCACCGGACCGCATGCGCTTCCATATTTCGTGGGAGAGACGGAAGAGAAGTTCGCCCGAAACGTCCCGGCACTAGATTACTTGGGCTGCGCCACCACTCGCAAATACGGTTTCAGCGTCTTGAAGCCCGCGGGATATTTCTGCTTGGCTTGGTCGTCGGAGACTGAGGTAGGAATGATTACGTCGTCTCCCGGTTTCCAGTTTACGGGCGTGGCCACGCTGTGTTTGGCGGAGAGTTGAATCGAATCGAGGACGCGCAGGACTTCGTCGAAATTGCGTCCGCTGCTCATGGGGTAGACGAGCATGAGCTTGATTTTCTTGTCGGGACCGATCACGAAAACGGTGCGCACGGTGGCGTTATCGGCGGCGGTGCGGCCTTCGCTGGTGGCGCCTGCCGTTTCCGGCAGCATGTCGTAGAGTTTCGCCACTTTGAGTTCGGGGTCGCCGATCATGGGATAGTTCACCTTGTGGCCCTGAGTTTCTTCGATGTCGGCGGCCCACTTGCCATGGCTGGTGACCGGGTCGACGCTGAGGCCGATGACTTTCGTGTTGCGCTTGGCGAATTCGGGCTGCAGTCCGGCCATGTAGCCCAGTTCGGTGGTGCACACGGGGGTGAAATCCTTGGGATGCGAAAAGAGGATGGCATAGCCGTCGCCGATCCAATCGTGAAAATGAATGGTGCCCTGGGTGGTTTCGGCGGTGAAATCGGGAGCTTCAGAGTTGATGCGCAGCGACATGTTCGTTCCTCGGGTACGTTTGAAATCGCAGTTCTTGAAATCGATACGATTGAAATTTAGGATCAGCCCGCACTTAAACTCTACTACATTGGTAGGGAATAGAATATCCGGCGGCCGCCCCTCCGTCAACCCAACGTCAGACCGATGCAGGCGGAGCTTTATGGTAGCGCATGCGGGCACGATTGCGCCTTGCTCTCGAATGCGAAGCTCACGATAAAATTCAGGCATGGCAGTTTCGGCGCAAAATCTCTCGCTTCTCAAACTCTCGATGGTGCAGGTGGACGTGTTTACCGACCGAGCGCTGGCGGGGAACTCTTTGGCAGTTTTTCTCGACGGACGCGGCCTGACGAGCGAACAGATGCAAGACCTGGCCCGCGAGACGAATCTTTCGGAGACTACTTTCATTCTTCCAGGCGACGATGCCGTGGAAAAAGAACGCGGAGTTCGCGTACGCATCTTTACGGTGCAGGAAGAGTTGCCTTTTGCGGGGCATCCCACGCTGGGAACGGCGTTTGTGATGCGCAACCGCGCGACGCCGGCTGTTCCGGCTGAAGTGCGTCTCGATCTCAAGGTGGGCAGGGTGCCGGTACGCTTCACGGAGGAGCCGGGGCGCGCGGTTTTCGGAGAGATGACGCAGAGGGAGCCGGAGTTTGGCGCTATGCACCAGTTCGCGGATATCGCGCGCCTTACGAACTTGACGGTCGCGGACTTCGACGATTGTGCGCCGATCCAAACGGTCTCGACGGGAATGCCTTTCACGATGGTTCCGCTGCGCACGCTGGCGGCGATCGGGAAGTTGCGGCTGGATCTGGATCGTGCGGGTGAATATCTGGCGAGCAACGGTGGCAAATTTCTTTACTTCGTTTGCCGCGAGACGGTCGATCGTAAGGCACGTTTGCACGCGCGCATGATTTTTTACAACGGAGACGATCCGGCGACGGGTTCGGCCGCCGGTTGTTGCGCGGCGTGGATGGTGGCGCACGGTTTGGCGGCGAGCGAGGAGCAGGTTTTGATTGAGCAAGGACTCGAAATGCACCGTCCGAGCAGCATTTTTGTGCGCGCGACGAAGCGCGGCGGCGCGCAAGATAACCAGATCGTCAATGTGCGTGTCGGTGGAAATTGTGTGGAAGTTCTCCGCGGTGAAGTGACGATCGCGGTGTGAGCGAGCATAACGCCGCGACAGGCGCGGCTTCAGAGGTGATAGCACGATCTTGCCAAGCACCGGAGTGCCATTGGCGAGCACGGCACTTTACCAAGCGCGCGAATGTATTTAGGATTCAACTCGCTCGCGATTCCCAAAAAGAAAAACTTGGAACAGACTCACAAGAAATTGTGACGATAGTCCTCGGTCAGGTTCATGAAGCCCAAGAAAACGATTCTCTGCGTCGACGATAACGAACAGGCCCTCTCGATTCGAAAAGTGATGTTGGAAACGCGCGGCTACCGCGTGTTGGCGTTTAACAATGGCGCGCAGGCGCTCGAAGCCTTTCGCCGCGGCGGCGTCGATCTGGTGATCACCGACTTGATCATGCCGGGCGGCGACGGTTCGCGGTTGATTGAAGAGGTGAAAAGTCTCTCGCCGCAAACTCCCGCGGTGCTGATCTCGGGGCGAGTCAAAATCTACGAGCGTGAGACGCTCGCCGATGTCTTCCTGCCGAAGGGCATGTACGAACCTGCCGACCTGCTGGAGCGGATTCGCTTGTTGCTCGTGCGCAAGCGCGGGCCCAAGCGCTCGATGGAAGTGCGTCCCGCGATGCAAGCAAGACACGCTACGGTTGCGTGAGGCGGCGCGAATTCCGCCCGTTTCCTGTGATATGGTTTTCACTGGATGTCGGCCTTCATTGAAGCAAAAGAACTGCGCAAAACCTACCGGATTGGCAAAGTGGATGTGCCAGCTTTGCGCGGCGTGTCATTCAACGTGCAAAAAGGCGAGTTTGTCTCGATCGTGGGGCCGTCGGGGAGCGGGAAGTCCACGCTCTTTTACTTGCTTGGTGGATTGACACGAGCCGACTCGGGAAGCGTGACCATCGACGGCGTGGATTTTGCGAGCCTTTCCGATGGCGAGCGAACTCGGTTACGCAAGAGCAAAATCGGTTTCGTCTTTCAGAAATTTAATTTGCTGCCGACGCTTACTGCTCGCTCGAATATCGAAATCGCCGTCGATATCGCGGGCCGAGGGTCGCTCGATGCGACGTTCCTAAAGAAAATTACGGAGATGCTGGGCATCGCGAAACGCTTGGAGCATCGTCCGAACGAACTCTCGGGCGGAGAGCAACAGCGTGTCGCGCTGGCGCGGGCTCTAATTAACCGTCCGGCGATCGTGCTGGCGGATGAACCCACCGGGAATCTGGATTCGAAGAGTTCGAACATCGTTCTCGACATGCTGCGCCAGTCGAATAAAGATCTAGGACAGACGGTTCTGATGATTACGCATAATCCTGAGGCGGCTGCGTATGGCGACCGCATTGTCCATATGCGGGACGGAGAGATTGTGGCGCCGGATGAGGATCCGCAGTGGGCGCCGCATGCCCCCGGCGCGCATCCTACTACGCCTTGATGCTGGTCAGCAGCGCCGCCGCCAAACGCGCGACTCGAAGCGAAAGTCTACACGCTTGCAGTTGGCTGGCTCGGATAAAATTTCCCGCTCGCGGCTAATAAGAGCAGGTGTACGATCCCAAGAATGATCTTCCCGCCATTCGAGGTTGCAATCAAGATTGCGATCGCGCTCGGCATTGGCGTGCTGGTTGGTCTGGAACGGCAATGGTCGCAAAAAGATGTTGGCGTCCGGACGTTTTCGATCACCGCTCTTCTCGGATGCCTTTCCGTTCTGATCTCTTTACAACTGGCTGAGATCTGTCTAGTGGGCGTGTTGCTTCTGGTCGTGTTTATGAACGGCCGAAGCCTGCTGGTCGATCGTTCGCTGGAAATAACGACCTCTGTCGCTTTGATCGTCATTTTTATCCTGGGTGTGCTGGCCGGCCTCGGGCACCTGTTCACTCCGATCGCGTCGGCCATCCTGATGACGATGCTGCTGGCGTGGAAGACCGAACTGCAGCGCTTTGCGGGTGATTTGAAGCTATCGGAAATCAGGGGAGCAGTGCTGCTGGGGTTGATCGGATTTGTCATTTATCCGCTCTTGCCCAACCGGTTTATCGATAGCTGGCATTTGTTGAATCCGAGGCAATCGTGGTTGATTGTGATTATCGTAGCCGGGCTCGGCTTCGCCAACTACGTATTGTTGCGGGTTTTCAGCAATCGCGGTTTGTACTACACGGCCGTGCTCGGCGGATTGGTCAACAGCACGGCGACGGTGGCGGAACTGTCACGCACGGTCTCAAGCGATGACTCGGGGGAAAACAACACGATTGTCGCTCTCGTGCTACTGACGTCCATCGCGATGTTTGTGCGAAACCTTGTGATCCTGGCGATGTTTGCGCGGGCGGCTGTGTCGATCGCGATATGGCCTTTGCTGGCGATGACCGTGGGAGCGGTGATCTTTGCCTGGAAGAATCGGGAACGGAGCACCGAGCCAGTTCGGAGCCTGCGGCTCGACTCACCTGTCTCGCTGCGGCACGTGCTGAATTTTGGAGCGCTCTTCATCCTGATGGAAATTGTCGGTACGATCGGTGCGCGGTACCTCGGCAAATTTGGATTTCTGGCGCTGAGTTTACTGGGGGGTACGGTGAGCAGCGCGAGCACGACCGCCGCGGCTGCCACCATGGCGATCCATGGCAAGCTTTCGCCGGACGTAGCTGGGGTAGCGACGGTGTTTGCGTCCATCGCCAGCGCGCTCGTGAACCTTCCGCTGGTGCAGCGGCAAACGCACAACAAGCAGTTGACCCGCACTCTGGCCGCGATTTCACTACTGCTGGTGGTGGCGGGGCTTGCGGTTCTGGCAATTCGTCAGAGATATCGCTGAGGGACTCTCCGTCAGGAGCATCGATTCGAAGATGACTGAGCCTCAATCCACCGGAGACGTGGTCTTGAGGTTAAGGGCGGTTGCTCCCTTTAATCTTGTACCCTGGCGCAACCGCCCATCTATTGATCTATCCAAACGGGTCGCTTTGGTTTAGCGCTTGCCGCCGACCGCGTGTCCACGTCCATCGCGCACTTCGTTTCCCTTGAAGTGGGAAACCTTATCGAGACGCTTGCCCGGTTCCGGTTTGTCTCCGCGGGCTGGCCGCGGGCCGTTGTACCCGTGCTCGGGATGGAAGCGGTTATTTACGTGGCCGTGAAAGCCCTCAGAACCATGGAACCAGGGGCCAGCGCCAATGAAGATGCCGCCAGTAAACCACTCTGGGCCGTAATAGCCATAGGGAGCGCAATCGTAGGGTGCGACATCGTAGTAGCCATAGGGACATTCAGGCGCAACTCCGATGTTGACGCTGACCTGAGCTTCCGTTTTGGGTGCCGTGACGGCGAAGCAGACTGCGACGAGCGCAGCCAGCGCGAAAAACCTTAATCGTTTCATTGCATTATCCTCAATATTCTTCGAGCATTCTTTCGAGCGTCGATTTTCGCCCTGCGTCATTCCGGAGCAGATCCGATCGATTTCCGATTCGAGTCGTCTTTAGACCTGAACGAGAACGGCTCGAGCAATCTCAAGCCGCCCAATACGATTCAACTTTTGGAGGGAGGGTTGGCCCCCAACCGTCCCGAAAAAGCGTCGAGACACGCCAAATGTCGACCGCAGTTGGCCTCGCCGCAAAATGGGACCGCCTAGACCTATGAGAAAAATGGGGTTATTGTGAATTGTCAGCAAATATTCGCTGCTGTAGAATAGGGAACGACGAGCGGGAGTAACTCAGCGGTAGAGTGCGACCTTGCCAAGGTCGAAGTCGCGGGTTCAATCCCCGTCTCCCGCTCCAATTTTTCAAAGCCCTACATCTCGGAGGGCTTTTTGTTTTAGCGTTTCGTTTTTTGAGAGCGGCGTTCCGGCGAACGCCGCAAAAAACGATCGGGCGCGGTAGCCAAGTGGTAAGGCCGAGGTCTGCAAAACCTCCATCGTGAGTTCGATTCTCACCCGCGCCTCCAATCTAGGTACTATTCTTCTTCTCACATTCCACCCAACCACCGGCAAACGGTAGCAAGCCGGAACTATGACTCCGGATGCTCCGTTTCTAAGGACAGCCGGAAATTCAGGGACAAGTGAGGGAGTTGGTGAAAGTCGCGACCTTCAACATTAACAACATCAATAAGCGGCTTGCCAACCTCTTGGCTTGGTTAGCGAAAGCTGAGCCGGACGTGGTTTGCCTGCAAGAGCTCAAGGCGGAGCAGGAAGCTTTTCCTGTAAATGCGCTGCGAAATCTTGGGTATCAAGCAGTCTGGCATGGGGAGCGTTCGTGGAACGGCGTGGCCATTCTCGCGCGAGGCCGCGCTCCTGTGCTGACCCGCGCGAGCTTGCCGGGAAATTCTGAGGATCACCAAGCCCGCTACATCGAAGCGGCTGTTCAGGGAGTCCTGATCACTTCGATCTACCTGCCCAATGGGAATCCGCAGCCTGGGCCGAAGTTCCACTACAAGCTGGCCTGGTTTGAGCGGCTCATCGCGCATGCCGCTGAACTCATGGCGAGCGGCGCCCCTGTGATATTGGCTGGCGACTACAACGTTGTGCCGACACCACAGGACATTTATCCGACGCGATCGTTGGATGACAATGCGTTGATTCAACCCGAAAGCCGGCAGGCGTTTGCGCGTTTGCTGGCGCAAGGCTGGACCGACGCGATGCGAAGGTTGCATCCTGACGGGCCGCTCTGGACATTCTGGGATTACAAATTTGAGCGGTGGCCGAAGGATAAAGGCATGCGACTCGATCACTTTCTACTCTCGCCGAAGGTGCCGGACCGGCTCGTGGATGGCGGCATCGACCGTTGGGTGCGCGGTCAGGCGAACGCCAGCGACCATGCGCCTACATGGATAACGCTTGATCTTTAGACCAGATTGCAAGCCGCCCCGGAGGAGTCACTCCATTCGGGGCTTGGGTTCTGCGCCCATGATCAAGAGCCACAACATGAACAGCATCTCCACGAGTTGGATCGGATTCATCCACCGGGAAACAGCGGTCTCGTATTGTGGCAACACCAACGATGTAAAGCTATTGGCTAGATAGGCAAAGCAGCCCACCATGAGCAGGACTCCCAAGATGCGCGGAATAAAGCCTGACCGATATACCAGCAGTCCCAGAGGAAACAACCACAGACCCCAGAAGATTCCAGCCACATCGAATCCTGCTCCGCGCAGGCTGAGGAACAACCTCATCAATGCGACGCGCTGCGGCTCATCGAACACAGATAAGAAATCGGCTCCGCGTGCCAGAGTGACGGCCGCCACCGAGTTCAATTCATTTAGAAATGCGATCGGGATAGAGACGAGAAGCAGAACTAACATGAGCATCGCATGCCGCCCGTTCACCCCCTTCAATAGGTGGTAGAGAGCGAGTGCAACAAAGATGAAGATGGTTTGGCCGGCGAGGTCCGCGAAGATGCTCAGCCGAAAGAGGGTTTGGGAGGCCGCAATGTTGTGGGCAGTTGCGGTTGGATCTCCATGCACCATCAGCTTGCCCGGAACGTAAAGGAGGGCGAAGAAGCCCGGAATGGATCCAAGCAGATAGAGCAAGCCTGCGGATCTGCCGGGATTTGTCGTCGAGATCACCTGTGCGCCGGTTTGATTTACCCAGATGATACGTCAAGTACTCACGCTTCCGTGGAAGAGCGGCCCTTCAGGGCCGCGTAAAGCACATGGAATCAATCCGGGCTTCAGCCCCTGTGGTCGTCTTTAGCGTGTTAACGGACTTTTTCCGCAGCCTGCTAGAGAGACTTACCCACACGATCAAAACCTATTCCGCGAACTCGCCCGTCCCCGCACTACGTCACACTGACTTCGGTATAGATCCCGTAAACCTGCTTTAACGCCTCGCAGATTTCGCCAACGGTGGCGTAAGCGCGAACGGCGTCGATGATGTAGGGCATGGTGTTGACGTCTGAGATCTTGCCATTGGTGCCTGCGGTGGGCTCTTTGGCGGCGGCCCGCTTGAGGGCATCGAGGCACCGGGTCACTTCGTCATTGGAGCGTCGGGCGCGGAGGGCTTTGAGTTTCTTCTCTTGCGCTCGGCCCACGGATTCGTCGATATACAGGATGTGCGGCGATTCTTCTTCGATTACGAAATCGTTCACTCCAACCGTGATTTTTTCGCTGGCTTCGACTGCTCGCTGGTATTGGTAGCTAGCTTCGGCAATTTCTTTCTGCGGATAGCCGCGCTCGATCGCCTTGACCATGCCGCCCATCTGGTCGAGTTTCTCGAAGTACCCGAAGGCGCCGTTCTCCATGTCGAGTGTCTGCTTCTCGACGAAGTAGCTGCCGCCGAGGGGATCGACGGTTTGGGCGACTCCCGATTCAAAGGCGATGATCTGTTGCGTGCGCAGAGCGATACGTGCGGCCTCGGCGGTGGGCAGAGCGAGCGCTTCGTCGTAAGCGTCGGTATGCAATGACTGCGTGCCGCCGAGCACGGCGGCCAGCGCCTGGAGGGCGACGCGGGCGATGTTGTTCATCGGTTGCTGCGCGGGCAATGAGACTCCAGCGGTCTGCGTATGAAAGCGCATCAGGCGAGTGCGATCGTTCTTGGCGCCGAAGCGTTCTTTCATCAGGCGATACCAGATCTTGCGGGCGGCGCGGTATTTGGCAATCTCTTCGAAGAAGTCGTTGTGTGCGTTGAAGAAGAAACTCAGGCGCGGCCCGAAATCGTCAACGTCGAGACCGCGGCGGCGCGCCCATTCGACGTATTCGACGCCGTCGTAGATGGTGAAGGCAAGTTCCTGGAGAGCGGTCGATCCGGCCTCGCGAATATGATAGCCGCTGATGGAAATGGTGTTGAAGCGGGGGGTAAACTTCGCGCCAAACTCGAAAGTATCGATAACCAGACGCATGGATGGCGCGGGAGGATAGATGTACTCCTTCTGCGCGATGTATTCCTTGAGAATGTCGTTTTGAATGGTACCGGAGATCTTCGTCCAGTCCGCGCCCTGTTTTTCCGCAACCACAAGATACATCGCCCAGAGCACGCTGGCCGGCGAATTGATGGTCATCGAGGTGGTGATTTTGTCGAGGGGAATGCCGTCGAAGAGGATCTCCATGTCTTCGAGAGAATCGATGGCGACGCCGCACTTTCCGACTTCGCCTTCGCTGGCGGGATGATCGGAGTCGTATCCCATCAGGGTGGGCAGATCGAAGGCGACTGAAAGTCCGCCGCCACCGTGTTCGAGAAGATATTTGTAGCGCTGGTTGGTTTCTTCGGGCGACGCGAAGCCCGAGAACATGCGCATTGTCCACAGCTTGCCGCGATAGCCGGTGGCGTGAATGCCGCGCGTATATGGCGGTTCGCCAGGATAGCCGAGATATTTGTCGTAGTCCCAATCGGCAGGGAGATCGGCCTGCGTGTAGAGTCGGCGGATGGGGGCGTTCGAGATGGTGCTGAAGCGGGCGTGGCCGTGCTCGTCGAGATTCGTTCCGGTGGCAGCGCCAATCGGCTTCTCGGGAGACTTCTCAAGAGCAGGGGCCAGCGTTGTCTCGGCCCAATCTTTTTCGGAAGCGGCGGGATGCCGGCCGTCGAAGACATCGGAAATTGGGCTCTCGGCTACAGTTTTCCCCGGCTGACTTGGCGGACCGGTCTTTGTTCCTGACTTTGCCTTCTTCTCAGACATTGATTTTCCCCACTGATCCCGATGATAGAGGAGGATTGGGAAGCGGCAAAACGCGATAACCGACCGAGCGGTTGGGGAAGGTCAAAATCAAAGGCTTTACCACCAAAGGATTTACCACAAAGGACACGAAGGACCACGAAGGGCGCTGTGACACGAAGGGAACCGTGCTTGACTCTGCTTTTCGGGCACACCTATGCTTGACGTTCTTCGAGCGGAGGAATTCTGAGAGCATTCCGGCGGTTGTTGCAACGCACTCCTTTGTATGGCGCGTACAAGGCGCTCGGGCACTATCCCGATTATTGGTACTGGATCTTGCGCGGAAGGCCGCAACGCTCTCCGCATCTGCTGAAGCAAAGAGTGGTTCGCGAATACGGCGAGAAATATGGTCTGACCACTCTGGTCGAGACTGGTACGTACTACGGCGAGATGGTCGCCGCGATGAAAAACCGCTTCGCGCAGATTTACTCCATCGAGTTTGTTCCCGAGTTGGCGGCGCGCGCAACGCGCAAATTTGCGGACGCGAAGCAGGTACGGATTTTCTGTGGCGATAGCCGGGTCGTCATGCCTGAGGTGCTGGCGCTATTGCGCAGTCCGGCGCTGTTCTGGCTCGACGCGGGCTATTACGGTTGGGTGGGAATCCGTACGAATGAAGAGCGGCTCTCTGCCGAATTGGAGATGATCCTGAGCCATCCTTACCCGCACGTGATTTTGCTGGATGATGCTCGCGGGCTGACCGGGCGCGATGGAATTCCTTCGGTCGAAGATGTGAAAAATTATGTGGAGTCGAAGTTTCCGCAGCGTGCGGTGGAAGTGAAATACGACATTATGCGGATCACGTTGCGAGACTAGCGGTGGTTGTCGAGATACTTCCTGCCTGCGTTGCAAATACGGGCCGCCCAAGCACGGCCGTATTCCAAACTGCGCCGCTTAGAATACGTCGCGGACGCTTTTATTGATAATCACAATCGAGTTGTTCGCTGATTCCCCGACCGCATAGCTGAAGCTCACGGACTGGTTGGGAAGCGTGAGTTGCTCCGATGCCAACAGCGTTGTGTCGCCCACTGCGTAGACCTTCACCAGATACGTACCGGCCGCAATGCTGATGACCTGCTGGCTGCCGGGACTGGCAACGAGAGTGAACGTCTTCGGTTTCTTAACGTCGAGCTGCGTGAGTGTCGCCTGCAGCGCGGGAGCATCGGCTGCCTGTGCGAATACGAATCGCGCGTTCCCCGAGGCTACCGGCGACAAGTTGTCGCTGAACTGGAGCAGTGTGGGCTCACCACCGCTGATTGTGAGTACGGCAGAGATACTTGTGCCCGAAGTCAGAGTCACGGATGCGTCGATGAGGGGAGGATTGGTGCAGCCTGCCAGGGTGTTCGACGGACTGATCTGCACGTCGTATGTCCCCGCGGCAAAACTGAGCGGAGCACTCGTTGTGTCGAAGGCAAGGTTCCGGACGACGCACGATTTTCCGTTCACCAACACATCGACGGGAAAATTGGGGTTGAGGTTCTCGGCGACATCGCGACCGGGGAGGCCATGCACGATGTAGAGGGAAGCATCCTCGGCGGCGAAGCTGTAGGATCCGAGAAGCAGGCAGAGAGCGGCAAGTTGCATAACGACACGTGGGCGAAGTTTCATAAGTCTCCTTCGAGTTGTTCAAGGTTGCGGCGCTGGTTTGGGGGATGAACCGCGCATACACAGGAGGAAGGCTGCGTCAGAACGGCTCAGGATGCACCGGTTGAGATCTCAACCGGGAAGCGCTGTCGCTTCGTTGGAATCAAACCCACGGCGTAATCAGAAGTTCTTCGTGTCAAGAAAAAAAGAATCGTGGGCGATTTTACGGATCGCCGCTGCGCCATTTCTTTCTCGACAATTCCCATGCCTTCGCGTATTTCCACGAGACGTAAACCGCGTGATAGAGGTGGAGCAAGAGACCTTCGCGGCCATCGAGAAAGCCGAGGCGGAAGATGTAGTTGTAGGTGAACGTTGCCCACGGGCGGACGACGATGTTGAAGAGACTGAATCCTCGAGGGCTCTTGGCAACTGCCATCTCCGCGCCGAGGGAGGAGTAGCGGTTCATGTGGTCGATGTAGTCGGCTAGGGTGGGGTAGGAGTGGTGGATGAGGGCATCTCTCAAAGCAACCGTAAAGCCAGCGGTATGAGCATCTTCATGTACCTGTCTGTTCTCGAATGCGGCCGAGCCTCGCTTAAAGAGCCGGAGTTTCCTGTCGGGATAAAATCCGCCACGGCGGATCCAGCGACCCATGAAGAAATTCTTTCGAGGAATCGCCGCCCCTGCTAAAACCCCGGTACGTTCGTCTTCATAGGTGACCGTGAAGTCAGGATTGGCCTCAATCCATGCGTCCCAAGCTCCTCGCACGGAGAGCTTGTGAAGAAGCTGGCCGGGCTGAAGTGATAGAAGCTCGGCGATTTCTGATCGCAGTTCACTCGATACTTCCTCGTCCGCATCCAGACTCAAGATCCAGTCGCCTTCTGCTTTGTCGATCGCGGAATTTTTCTGCGGGGCGAAGCCTTTCCATTCTTCGACGAAGACTTTTGCGCCGTAGGATTTTGCGATCTCGAGGGTGCGATCGGTTGAGCCGGAGTCGACCACGATGATTTCGCCTTGGCCATCGGCGACCAGTGGTTGGACGCTGGCCAGGGTGCGTCCGATGTTGGCCTCTTCGTTGTGAGTGATGATGACTACGGAGAGGATCATGCGGATCTCCTGCCACTGCTGGCAGAGAACCTGCCGAGCGTGGCTCGGCTTCGACGGGCAGGAATGCCCGTCCCCACACGGACTGTCGCGATCTTCGCGATGATCTTCTCGACAATTAGCGATTGCATCACGCTGAGAGAATACGCGAGATGCAAGCTGGCGCAAAGAAAAACGCCGGGTTGGGAACCCGGCGTTTCATCGTTTGTAGAATGATTGCTGGTCGAATTAGGCTCCGGCGTTATTGCTGTGGTTGAGCCGGAGGATTCGCGGGTTCGCTTGCGGGAACCTGCTGATCGGCCGGACGCGGGGCGACATGGGGAACATTCGGCGCCCGCGTGACCTGGCCGCGTTCGGCGTCCGAGATCAAAATGCCAGCGTGATCGAGAAGAAGTCCGATGGCGCGATCGAGTTCGACTTCGGCTTTTTCGTAGAGCGCCTTGGCCGAAACCAGCGTGACTTCTGCCTGCGTCATGGCTGCCTGATTTTGCAGGACAAGAGTCGAGGTCGAGGCACCGAGCGCGTATTTCTTTTGCTCGGCGTCGAGCGACCGGCCCGCGTAATCCACCGCCGCCTGCGCGGATGCAACGCTGGCGCGGTTCTGCTGCACTCCAAACTGCGCGTTGCGCACTTCGATGCGGATCTGGTTTTCGATCTGTTGAGTGCGCAATTGCGCCTGCCGGTACTCAAATTCAGAACGGATCTGCACCGACTGGGCGGCACGGTTGCGAAGCGGGATGTTGATATTGATGCCCACACCTTTGTCGGGAGCGGACGAATTGACAAGCTGGTTGAGGGTACCCCCGTAACTTGTCGTCGGTGCAATCGGAATCAGGGTTTGGCCGCCGAATTGGGGATTTGGTCCCGCGCAAAAGCCCTCTTTTTGTTCGTCCGCCGGCTGATTGGAACAGAGGTTCGACGGATTCTGCGAGCCACCGAGACCTGCGCCGCCGTAGTAGGCAAACAGGTCGACGGTGGGCAACAATGCGCTGCGGATGGCTTTATTGCTGATCTCGGTATTGGTGAGGTTGATGCGCTGCTCCGCAAGTTCTGGGCGATGAGCCAGTGCGTCGTTTACCAGGTCTTGTGTAGGAACGATGGCTTCTTGGGTCGACAATTCCATGGTTGAAGTCGGAATCACTTCTGCGTCGGCCAGCACCGGATCGACCAGCGTTCGGCTGAGCGCATTCTTCATGAGCAGTTGCTGCAGTTCGAGGTTGGTCAACGCCACCGTTACGGTTTGCTGATCGCTCGCCACCGTACTCTGCGCGCGAACCACTTCGATCGGAGCCAGGGTTCCGATATCCACCTGCTTTTGCGTATCAGATAAGGTTCTCTGCGCAAAGGCGAGTTGCTCTTTCTGGACTCTCACATTTTCGTAGGCGTAAACCAAGTCCCAATACATGTTTTCGATCTGGTCGACGGTGGTTGTGATCTGCAACCGGAAAGCAACGTCCGAGATTTCGCGATCATTCTTGGCAATTTGAATATATCGAGTGTTGGCCGCGAATCCGAAGCCCTGCAACAGATGCTGGGTAAGCTTGAAGTTGAAACTGGAATTGAGCTGCGGACTCAACGTGGTGAAAGGTGCGTCCCCTACGGTGTTGCGGGTATTGTTAAAACCGACCGACATGTTGGTGCCCCACGCAAATGCCTGCTGGTACGCGAAGTTTCCCGTCGTCGTGTTCGACGGAGATGCAGGAGTGAAGGTGCTCGACGGCAGGATGTTGTTGTGATCAACCTGTAGCGTGCCTGTAAGGATGGGGTCGAAGCTAGAAATAATAGGTCCGCTGCCCAGCGTCGACTGCACCAGACCGCTGGATCCGGTGCCGGCGCCGCCCGCGCCGACCGATGTTCCGCCCTGGCCCGAGCCGACCTGCGTTCCTAATCCTCCGACG
Source organism: Terriglobales bacterium (assembly GCA_049520915.1). GTDB lineage: Bacteria > Acidobacteriota > Terriglobia > Terriglobales > Acidobacteriaceae > Acidiflorens. The sequence continues at coordinate 11,710 of JBEKPH010000035.1, read as the reverse complement.
CCGCCACCGGGAGTGTTTTGCACCACGCCGTTGTTGACACCGAGAATCGTGTTGGCGCCCGACTTGGCGCGCCACACGTCCGTGTCGGCGATATTGAGGTTGTAGCGCGCAATTGCGATATCCAGGTTATTCTCGAGCGCGAGCGCGACCGCATCGTTCATCGAAATATAAATTTTGCCATCGTGGAGCAGTTGATCGATCCGAGGCGTGTTGGCGAGGTTTGGCGGTTCGACGTGACGCGCCTTGTAAGGGCCGACGGGATTCGGAAAATGCGACTGCGGGTGCGCATATTCTTGCACGTCAAAGGGCTGCGACTTGGAAGGCGTGGCTTGCGTAGCCTGCATTTGCGCCGACGGCGCGCTGGGCACGGGCGCGGCATCCTGGGCCGAGGCAGCGGGAATCAGGTTTCCAGCCAACAAGAAGACGGCAAGCAAAGGGGCGGCAGCCCGCGGAAACGCACTCAACACGGTAAAACGTTGCATTCGCATCATCTCCATTGACACACAAATGACACACACATCCAGTGGCGCTCTAAAAATCGACCACCCAAGCTCGGATCGGCAAAGAGACCCAGGCGATCAAACTCGAGGGAACGGGCACAGAGACCCGTAATTTTCCTGATCACTTGCTAGTACGTAGAACCACAGATAAGAGTTCCTTGCATTCTCGACGCAGCATTTTTCTGGCGTTACTGGGAAAGCCAATCTTTTCCGCAAATTGCCAGCAAAAGATCGGCGGTAAATGGCCGTAATTAAAAGTGGATCGTAAGTAAAATAGTATATCTGACGAGTCGCAGCCCTCCGTAGGAGTTTGGCTGAAATCTTGTAAGCATTACCGATGATGTTGAGGCCGATTAGGACTCGAAAAAGAACGTGCGCAATCTCAAAACGATCCTTTCTTATGACGGCGCCGACTTCGCGGGCTGGCAGGTGCAGCCTGGGCGGAGCACCGTGCAGGGTGCGCTGGCATCAGCCATTGGACGTTTGACGGGAGAAAATGTACTGCCGCAAGGTTCGGGCCGGACGGATGCGGGGGTCCACGCGCTGGCCCAGGTGGCGACCTTTACGACGGCATCTTCGATTCCCGTTGAAAACTGGCTAAGAGCGCTGAACGACATTTTGCCGTCTGCGATTCGCGTGCTCGAAGTGACCGAGGCTGCGCCCGATTTCCACGCCCGCAAATCGGCGCGCGCCAAGACCTATCGCTACCGCATGCATCGCGGGGCGGTGTGTCCGCCGTTTCTCGCGCGCTACGTGTGGCATTATCCGTATCCGCTGGACGAATCGGCGATGATGGCAGCCGCGGATTTGGTGGTGGGGGAACACGATTTCACATCTTTTGCGGCGGTCGATCCAGAGAGAGTGGAGCGGATGGCGGTGGAGGGAAGTCGCGTTCTTATGGGGCAACCGGACGCGGACCTATCGCTATCGGGGAACGCTCATGCGGCTGTGGTTGCGACTACCAACGTGAGAACGATTTTCTCTTCCCGCTGGGAGCGGCACGAAGAGGAATTGGTGTATACGGTTCGCGGCAGCGGATTTCTTCATCATATGGTGCGCAATCTGGTCGGCACTTTTCTGCTGGTCGGGAAGGGAAGTCTGAGCCGGGAAGACATTCGCCACATTCTTATGGCACGCAAGCGTGCTGCCGCGGGGCCGACGGCTCCCGCCGATGGACTTTATCTGGTTGCCGTCGAGTACTGAGGTGGCGCGGTCAGCGCTGCGGGGCGAAAAACTGCAGAATTGCTGCAAATACATTAGGAGAGGAGTGTCCGCGCCACACGGATACGCGCGGCATCGTCGGGACGATCAAGCCTATGGCGCGGCTGTTCCGGCACGGGTACACTTCTTCGCAGGTGGCCGCCAACGTCGAATTCGCCGTCTCGCGCATCGCCTCGGTCAATCCCGCCACGGGAGAAGTCTTGGGCGAACTGGATAGCGCGGGGCCGGTTGAAGTGCGCGCCGCCGTCGCTCGCGCCCGGGCCGCACAGCCGGGTTGGAGCGCCTGTGGCATTCGCAGTCGTGTGGAAGTGTTGCGCCGCTTCCAGCAAATTGTTTTGGCGCGCAAGGCCGACATCGCCCGCCGAATCACGCTGGAAGCCGGCAAGCCCGTGGTTGAGGCTTTGCTGACCGAGGTTCTGGTTGTGCTTGATGCGGCGCGGTTCCTGATCGACAACGCGTTTGCGATTCTGCGCGACGAAAAGTTGCCCCACGGCAACCTGGCGATGAAGATCAAGGCGGGCCTGGTTTTGCGCGAGCCGTACGGCTTAATCGGAATCATCTCGCCGTGGAATTATCCTTTTTCGATTCCGGCGACCGAGGCGATGGCGGCGCTGGTTGCGGGAAATGCCGTATTGCTCAAACCTTCTGAATTGACGCCACTAATCGCGCTGGAACTGCAATCGTTGCTGCGTGGAGCGGGAGTGCCCGACGATATTTTCCAGGTGCTGCCCGGCGAAGGCGAAACGGGCGCAGCACTTGTGAATAGCGAAATCGACAAACTTGTCTTCACCGGAAGCGCATCCACCGGACGCCGAATCGCGCAAATTGCCGCCGAGAGACTGCTTCCGGTGGTGTTGGAATTGGGAGGGAAGGACGCAATGGTCGTCCTCGAGGACGCCGATGTGGATGTCGCCTCGAGCGGCGCCGTTTGGGGCGCGTTCGTAAATGCGGGACAAACCTGCCTCTCGGTCGAGCGTTGTTACGTGCATCAGCGTCTGTACCCGGCGTTCTTGGATGCCTGCAGCGAAAAGGCGCGCAAGTTGCGAGTGGGGAATGGCGTGGATGCCGACACTGAAATCGGCCCTATGATCCAAGAACGGCAAGTGCGCGTCGTCGAGGCACAGTTGGAAGACGCAATCCGACGCGGGGCGCGGCTGCTGACCGGTGGTACACGCATGCGCGATCTTGGCCCCAATTTTTTCGCGCCGACTGTTCTCGCCGATGTGGATCAGAGTATGCGCGTGATGCGGGAAGAGACGTTCGGGCCGATTCTGCCAATTGCTCCTTTCGCCGACGATGACGAGGCACTGCGTCTGGCGAACGATTCCGACTATGGATTAGCTGCGAGTGTATGGACCAGCGACCGCGCGCGCGGTGAACGCATGGCACGCCAGATTCACGCTGGCACCGTGATGGTGAATGACACGGTGTCTTGCTTCAGCATCAGCGAAGCTCCGCATGGTGGTTTAAAATCGAGCGGCTTGGGGCGTACCCATGGCCGCTGGGGTCTGGAAGAAATGGTGCGGGTTAAGTATGTCGACGATGATCGCCTTCCGCGGATGAAAAAGATCTGGTGGTTCGGTTATGGCGCTGAATTTGCCGGCGAAATGGACGGCTTCCTCGATCTGCTCTATGCGCTCCCGCTCCGCGAAAGGCTGAAAGCCTTGGCCCGCGCCGCCGGAGCGCTGTGGCGAAGAAAACTGTAGAACCAGTTCTTAATGCTCGCTTGCAAGTCACAACCGAGCGATTTTCTGGGAGTCGAGATACTGAGAACCGAGAACGGAGAATTTTTCCATGAGTGAATCCCGCACGCTTCTTCGTCACACCGTAGCCACACTGGCTTATCGCGGAGGGAAGGCCATTCGCGATGCCGGGCCGGACTTTGCCGACTACGGTTTGCGCGAAACTTCGCGCACGCCGGCGAAAATTCTCGCGCACATCGGCGATCTCATGGATTGGGCATTGGCCATGTCGGAAGGACGGCGGGAATGGAAGGACTCTTTGCCGCTGCCGTGGGATCAGGAATCCGAACGCTTTTTCGAAGCTTTGAAGAAGTTCGATGACTATCTGGCGTCCGATAAACCGCTGCAGGTGCCTGCCGAAAAATTATTCCAGGGCCCCATTGCGGACGCCCTCACGCACGTCGGCCAGATCGCCATGCTGCGCCGGATGGCGGGTGTTCCCATGAAAAGCGAGAACTACTTCGTAGCCGAAATCACCGTGGGACGGGTTGGCGCGGATCAGGCGGCTCCCCGCAAGCAATTTTGATTGGAACAGGAAGAGAATTCTTGTCCCGCGCAGTTGCGAAGGAGGAGATGCGCCGGTGACCAGCGGACGGCTATTTCTCGCTATCCTGAGTAAAATAATAGGAGCGCGCTCGAGTGAGCCGCGCAGGAGAAAGCATGGCTTCGAGCGAAACGGCAATCCCCGTCGCGAGTACGGTTCCGCAACTTCCCAACCACAAAGTTAAGGTCAAGAAAACGGGCCAGCGCGCTTGCAACGAGAAAAACGAAAAAGGGAAGTTCTGCGGCGGACATCTGAAACGTTGGTTTTACGCTACTGACGTGCTCGAGCGGGAGTGCGGCTGCGCCGAGAAAGCCTGGGGCCCCAGCGCCGAAGTTTATCGCTGCGAGAATTGCCAAATGCTCTATCTACCGAATCCCGACGATCCGGGCGGACTGAACGTCGCGGGCAAAGGCCAGCTCTCCGTCTTCGGCCTCACCGTTCCGCCGAAGGAAGAGAAAAAGCCGTGATAAAGTCTCAGTTCAGCTAGCGCATCGCAGCCTAGGTCACTCGATTTTGGTGGGACCTGAGCCATAAAATCTGGGCATAAGACCCGACACCTCCTTTCCTGTGAACGTCTCTGAACTCATCTACGACTGGAACCAGCTCTATCCCAAGTCGCTCCACCCGCCGGGCCCGGTTCGCTTGACGGATGAGACGCTGCGGGATGGCCTGCAATCTCCTTCGGTGCGCGATCCATCGATCGAGCAAAAGATCGAAATCCTCCACCTCATGGAGGCGCTCGGGATCAACACACTCGACCTGGGGCTGCCGGGAGCCGGGCCCCGCGCCGTGGAGCACGTTACCGCGCTGGCGCGCGAAATTGTTGCGCACAAAATGAAGATCACGGCCTACTGCGCCGCGCGCACACACGAAAACGATATTCGTCCCATCGCCGAAATCGTGCAGAAAACCGGACTGCCCATCGAAGTCGCGGCGTTTCTCGGCACGAGTCCGATCCGACGCTACACCGAAGACTGGGACGGTGACTTTCTTCTTCAGACCACCGAAAAGGCCGTCAAGTACGCCGTTTCGCTCGGCCTTGAAGTCATGTACGTCACCGAAGACACGACGCGCTGCGATCCTGAAACCGTGAAGCAGCTCAACTCGGCCGCGATTCATTCGGGTGCGCACGCTATTGTCCTCTGCGACACCGCCGGGCACGCCACACCTATGGGCACGGTCGCGCTCGTCAAGTTTGTGCTGGAAGAAGTGGTGAAACCGACAGGCCAAAAGATTCGCGTCGACTGGCATGGCCACTGCGACCGCGGATTGGCGATCGCCAACTCGATGGCGGCCCTGGTGGCGGGAGCCGATTGCGTTCACGCGACTGCGCTCGGCATCGGCGAACGCGTCGGCAACACGCAGATGGATCAGATGCTGGTGAACCTGAAGTTAATGGGGATCGCACCCTGGGACCGTCAAGATCTGACCAAGCTCAAGCAATACTGCGAAGCCGTCTCGGAAGCTACCGGGATCCCAATTCCTGCGAATTATCCCGTCGTGGGAGAAGACGCGTTCCGCACCACGACTGGCGTGCACGCCGCCGCCGTGATCAAAGCCTACAAGAAAAAAGATATTGAACTTGCGAATACCGTCTACTCCGGCGTTCCCTCTCACTACTTCGGTCTCGAGCAGATCATCGACATTGGACCGATGAGTGGAAAATCAAACGTGCTCTTCTGGCTTGAGCATCGCGGACTACCGGTGGACGAAGATGTCGTGGACCGAATTTACAAGCTTGCCAAGTCCAGCGACCATACTCTCGGCGAAGCAGAGATTATGGCTTGCATTCATGCGCAGTTGCCTTGAATTATTTTGCTAACGTCAGGCTGAATACCGTGCCTGCATTCGCCTTCAACCCGCCGAAAGTGTTCGCTCCATAAAGCGTGCCATCGCTGCCCTGGATCAATCCCGCGAACGGCCCGAACCCCTCAGTACGAACGAATTTATGTAGCGTTGTGAGAGCCCCGGAAAGAGTGATCTCGAAGACCGTACCGCCAGCCTTGCCGCCTTGACTGGTCGTTCCATAGAGGTTTCCGTCTTTCGCTTGCAGCAGCCCTCCCATCGGAAGTCTGCCGTCGGAACTCTTGAAGCTGTGGAGAACAGTCAGCGCTCCGCCGGAGGTGATTTTAAACACAGTCCCACAGCCTTTGTTGGCATTACACGGCGCCTTCAGGTAGCTGCCGCCCGCTGTGGTAGTTCCGTAGAAATTTCCGTCGGACGCCTGCACCAGCCCCGTTTCGGGCCATAGTCCGTCCGCACAATTCGCCTGCGAGCAAAAATTGTAGAGGGTGGTGAATCCTCCCGCACTAGAAATCTTAAAGATGGTGCCGCTGCCAGCGGATTGCGAACTGTACCCGGGACCACCAGCCATAGTGGTCCCATAAAAGTCTCCGTCAGTGGCTTGGATGAGCGTGCCAAAAGGATCGGATCCATCGATGCCGGCGAAGCTATAAATAGTGTGCAATGCACCGGATGCAGTTATGCTGAACACCGTTCCCAGATTGTTCGCTCCTCCGCCCCGGGTTACTCCATAAAAGAGGCCGTCACTCCCGAGCACCAATCCTGCCTCCGGATAGGATCCGTCCGTGCAGTTTGTCTGGCTGCAAAATGAGTACAGCGTTGTTAGAACACCGGCCGGAGTGACTTTGAAAATAGTGCCGTTCCCCGCCAGGCCCCCAATGCGCGTAGTACCGTAAAAGTTCCCGTTTCTACCGAGTACGAGACCCGCATCGGATTGCAACCCATCCGCGCAATTCGGCTTGGCGCAGAAGTTGTAAAGCGTCGTCAAAACTCCAGTTGGCGAAATCTCGAAAACCGTTCCCGCTTCGCCTTGGGAATTAGGGCCGCCATAGCCAGTCGTTGCGTAGAAATTGCCATTACGACCTTCTACTAATAAGTTGGGATTGGCACCGTTTTTCCCCGTGAACTGAGTTAGGACCGTCAGAACTTGGCCGGATGCAGCAATCTCGCCAGCGAGGCAGAGGCACAGTACGGCGCAGGATCTTCTCCAGCGCCGAAGCCTGGAATTAGTTTTTGTCCGTTGGCCGATGTGCGGTTCGCGCATGCCTGTTAACTTTGATCGCTTTTCTGGTGCAGGTTGAGCAAGTCCGATGATAGGCATGTGGTTCTCCTCGCTAAGGTGCGTAACGTCATAGTTCTAGGGGGACCGGATCGCTCCGCAGAGGGGGCACCGCAGTAGCAGCAGATATTACTACCGCCATGAATGTTCGTCAATCGACTCGATTCAGATTTTGATTTCACGATTATTCCGGTTCCCGCGCCAACTCCGGACTCGGCACGGTGTCTCCCTCCAACTGCTTATGCCGCGCGGCGCGTTGTTCATTTAGCATCTTCGTTGCCGTCGCTAGCTCTGCTCGTCCCTCTTTGTCGCGTCCCATCCGCAACAGCACTTGCCCGCGCAGATAGCGAGCCGCCGCATTCTCATTTTCCAGGCGAAGGATCGCGTCCAGTTCCGTCAACGCCGCCGCATAATGTTTCCGATGCTCTTCGATCTTTGCCAGCCCCAAGTGGGCGCTCACCATCTGCGAATCGAGCTGCAGCGCGTTCTTATAATCCTTCACCGCCTCGTCTTCATTACCCGCCGTACTCTCTAGTCCGCCTAGCTCTTCGAAGTTAAACGGGACGTCGGGCTCGAGCGCGATATCTTTCATGAACTCCTCGCGCGCGTGATCGTAATCCTGCTTATGCACGTAGGCCAAGCCGAGATTGAAGTGCACGAACGGCAGTTTCGCGTCGGCTTTTCCCGCCGCGTCGAGGTCTTTGATCGCCTCGTCATACTCTCCGCGATTCAAGTGCGCCTTGCCCATCAGCAAATGAAATTCAGGAGAACCTTCGCCAACCTCCACCAGTCGCGCCCCGGCTTTTTCTTCGAGGGCCGTGTTTTTCGCCTTGTAAGCAGCAATGTCGAGCACGTAGAGATAATTCAGTTGGTCTGAAGCCTTACTCCACAAGGGTTCCAACGTCCCGATCGTTTCGGCCCAGCGGTCGTTGAAGAAGTAACAAAGTCCCAGCAGATAGCGAGCCTGGTACGAATCGGGAGCCTGCTTCACGACTGACTCAAATGGCGCAATCGCCCGTTCAAACTGGTTCTGCCGAAAATACACCAGCCCAATATTCAGGCGGATCCCGGCAATTTCCGGTGCCAGCTTCTCCGCCTTGTGCAACATCTCGAGCGCCTTCGGCCATTGTTTGCGCCGCATCGCAATCACGCCCAGATTCGCGTACGCTCCCGCCACACTTGGATCGATCGCGACCACCTGCTGAAAATCCCGCGCGGCCTCGTCCAATTTTCCTGCCCGTAACGCCGCGTCGCCCGCCTCAAACAGCTTTTGCGGATCGCCTGCTGCCCGCTCAGAAGCCGCGGCCACCGGCACTTTTGCCGCGGCCTGGGCATGGCCGGCAGTGGTTGCAATTAGCACGAGGAACAACACAGCCGCGACGGCATTCATCACAGCAAAGCTTGACACTCGTTTCATCGTCCTGTAGTGTCCGCCAGCAAGAGGCCTAAATTCAAGGAGTCCATGGAATCTTCTGATTCGAAGCCTACGCGAAATAACGTCTCCGCGAAATCCCGCCGCGCCGCGTCGCCTGAGTCGTCGAAGACTGAGCCCTCCCGCAAACGCGCCAAGTCGGCAGCTGTAACCATTCGCGACGTAGCCGAGCGCAGCGGATTTTCCTCGGCCACCGTCTCGATCGTGCTGAACAACGCGCCGCTCGCGCGCTACATTCCCGACACCACCAAGGGACGTATCCAGCGCGCCGCCGCCCAGCTCGGGTACCGTCCGAATCCATTCGCCCGCTCGCTGCGCGGCCGTCGCAGTCACACGGTCGGCGTTATGGTCTTCGACATGACCGACCCATATTGCACTCTCGTCTTGCGCGGAATTGAGAACACGCTCTACCAGTCGTCGTTTTTGCCGATCCTCACCGACGTACACAACGAGCGCAGCCGCTTCGAGCGTTATCTGGAGATGCTGCTTGACCGGCGCATCGAGGGACTGGTGGTTCTCGCGAACTGGCTATTCGTCGATATCAACGTGCTGGCCGATCTTGAGAAGAACAACATTCCCACTGCAACCGTGGGCCGCGAGCTCAAGAACGACAAAATCAGCTCCGTGATCGTTGACAATACCGCTGGGGCGCGCGCCGCCCTTGAGCATTTGCATTCGCTCGGACATCGCAAGATCGCCTTCATCCGCGGCCCGCACCAGCTTTCCGATACCGAACCGCGATGGCGCGGCGTGCGCGCTCTGGCCCGCGAGCGGGACCTCGAACTCGATTCAGAACTGATCGTCGACCTGCCGGAATCTGGAGATCCGTTTTCGAGTTTTGAGCAAGGATACAAACTGACCGAGGAGTTGCTCGAGCGCCGCCGTCCTTTCACAGCACTCATGGCCTTTGACGACATGACTGCCTTCGGAGCCATTCGCGCCCTGGGCAAGGCCGGCATCCGCGTTCCCGAACAATGTTCGGTCATTGGATTCGACGACGTTGCTCCGGCTGCCATCTATTCTCCCGCGCTCACCACGGTCCGTCAGCCCATGGAAGTCATGGGCACCGCCGCAGCTACTATCGTTCTCGACGCGATCAGCGCAGGTCTAGAAAAAAAACCGATGCGAACGATTCACCGCAGAATTGTTCCGGAGCTCATCGTCCGCGAGTCGACACGCAGCGTAAAGTAGCGTGCATCTTTACGCGCACTTTAGAGGTTCCATGTGCATTTCTTCTTGACAGTGCTCGGACTCCTGAAGCAGTATTGATACGTTTTAATAAAGGCATTTATCCGTTTTTACGGATCACACTGCCGCAGTGCCCAGGATTTTCGTATCGGGGCTCAGTCGCCGTCAGTTTCCGAATCTCGTTCCAGATCGAACCGCAAGGGAGTTAATCGATGAGAATCCGTCTCTTTTCTGGATTGGCAGTACTGCTCGCGATGTTTGCCGTAGCGAGCGCTAGCGCGCAAGACACGGGCGACATCACCGGTACGGTCCGCGACAACAGCGGAGCCGTGGTCCAAGGTGCTAGTGTGAAGATCAGCGGTACCGCGGGCGGCATTGAGCGCGCTACAACGACAAATTCGGACGGCGATTACCTTGCGGCGGGTCTCCCCGGTGGCACCTACATCGTGATCATTAGCGCTAAGGGTTTTAAGACGTTCAAGGGCAATGGCGTTGTATTGCGAGTAGGCCAGAAAGCTCGCGTAGATGCCGAACTAGCTGTCGGAGACATCGGAACCGAGATTGTAGTGCAGGGCGAACAGTTGAACCAGGTGGAAACGCAATCCTCCGACCTGTCGGGTACCGTAACAGAAAGGCAACTCAGTCAGCTCCAGCTCAATGGACGCAACTTCACGCAGTTGCTCGCGCTGTCTCCCGGTGCCACCAACCAGTCCGGGCAGGACGAGCCGGGACAGGGTCTGTCCACCGTTTCTTACAGCGTCAACGGCGGTCGCACCGAGTACAACAACTGGGAGATTGACGGCGGCAACAACATGGATGACGGTAGCAATACCACGTTGCTGTCTTATCCGAGCCTCGACTCGATCGCCGAAGTCCGCGTCATGAGCTCCAACTACGGCGCTCAGTACGGTAGAAACAGCTCCGGAACCGTGGAGGTTGAGACGAAATCTGGAACTAACAAGTTCCATGGGGATGTGTTCGAGTACGTCCGCAACGACTTGTTTAATGCCGACAACTACTTCACGGGTTTTTCGCCTTACAAGAAGAATGATTTTGGTTTCACCGTCGGCGGCCCGGTGAGCATTCCGCATCTGTACGATGGCATGAACAAGACCTTCTTCTTCTATTCGCCGGTGAGCATTCCGCATCTGTACGATGGCATGAACAAGACCTTCTTCTTCTATTCGCAGGAATGGCGGCGTGATCGCGTGCCAGGGCAGAACTTCAATGTTGCGGTGCCCACTTGCGAGGAGCGTGGCTTAGCGGCTGGCGCCGGAGGCGTCGGTTGCACGGGAACGCAAGCTGCCTTCGGGGACTTTAGCGCGCTGTGTCAAGGGGCTACCCCCCCTGCCACGGGTCCAGGACTGGACTGCCCAATCAATCCTGTGAACGGAAATCCGTTCGGGAATCCGAGTTACTCGGGTTCGGGACCGGCGCTCAATCCTGTTCTTGTTCCCATCGATCCCTTATCAGTACCCCTGTTGGCGTTTTTCCCGGCTCCTACCTCTGTAACGTCCCCTGGGTACGCGAATTACACCGCTGGTTTTCCTAGCCCGACGAACTTCAGGGAAGAACTGTTCAAAATCGACCAAAATATAGGTTCCAAGTGGCATGCCAACGTCCGCTACATCCACGATTCATGGGATTCAGTCAGTCCCACTCCGCTGTGGACCGATGCTACAAGTTATCCAACGATTCAAGACGCGTACTCGTCGCCGACAACGAGCCTAATCATCCATGTCACCACGACGGTCACCCCAACTCTTCTAAACGAGTTTGTTGCTGGTTACTCCGCGAACCACATTGTGATGCAGAACGTGGGACCATCGCAGCGGCCCGCGGGATACACCCTTGGCCTGTTCCAGAACGGTTTCGGCGGGAACAGGTTACCGGGCGTGATTCTTAATGGAGGCAATCAATTCGCGGGTGGCGGAATCGGCTTGGACACCGGTTATGTCCCGAATGGGCCAGTCAATTCGAATCCGAGTTACACCTACCGCG
>JBEKPH010000034.1:0-49673 GCA_049520915.1 Terriglobales bacterium | reverse complement strand
GGTGTGCGTGGAATTTCGGTGATGGTGGTGAAATCCAGAACTTCCCGCACCTTGGCCACGTCGGTGGCGAACACCTCGTTGCCGAGCTTAAAAGTCAGGTACTGCCGCGTCTCGGTAATTTCGCTGACACTCATAGTCCGCTCCTCTCGCATTCTGCAGGGATGGGCGGGCCGCTCACCGGCCCGCGCTCGAAGCTCGTCCGGTTAGAAACGTTCGAATTCCTTGTCCAGATCGTCGGCCTTGTCTTTGTCCCTGTCTTTCAGGCTGAGACTGACACCGGCACGCGCCGCCTTCGCCTTGTGCGGCGGCTCGGCGTGGCTTGCTGGCTTGGCTGCCGGTTTGGCAAGCGCCGTTCTTACCGTCGTCGAGTTTCGGCCTTCGTCGCCGGTGCGGAAGAAGGCGAGCGCGCTCACCAGTTGATCGGACTGGCTGGACAACTCTTCCGTCGTCGACGCCATTTCCTCGGAAGCGGAGGCGTTCTGCTGGATCACCTTCTCCAGTTGCACCAGCGCCTTGTTGATCTGTTCCGCCCCCGTATCCTGCTCTTTGCTGGCGGCGGCAATCTCCTGCACCAGTTCCGCCGTGCGCTGGATGTCCGGCACCAGCTTGTCCAGCATTTCCCCCGCTTTTTCCGAGACCTTGACCGTGGTGCCGGAAAGTTGGTTGATCTCCGCCGCCGCTTTCTGGCTGCGTTCGGCAAGTTTGCGGACCTCCGCCGCAACCACCGCAAACCCTTTGCCGTGTTCGCCGGCCCGGGCCGCTTCAATGGCCGCATTCAAGGCCAGGAGGTTGGTCTGCCGGGCGATTTCTTCGATGATCGAGACTTTGGTGGCAATCTCCTTCATCGCCGCCACCGCCTCGACTACCGATTTCCCGCTCTCCTGCGCATCGGCCGCCGATTTATTCGCGATCTTATCCGTCTGCTGCGCGCTGTCGGAATTCTGCTTGATGTTCGAAACCATCTCCTCCATCGAGGATGAGGCTTCTTCGGCCGACGCCGCCTGCGAACTAGCGCCCTTGGAAACCTCAATCGAGGTCGTACTGATGGCCTGGCTCGCCGAGGCCACCTCGCCCGCAATCCCGCGGATGTCGGTGACCACCCGCGTGATGCCGCTCACCATGGAGCCGAGCGCCTGCATCAGCTTGTCCTGCGGCGAACGTTCCCGCAAAGCCACGGTCAGATTGCCGTTCGCCATCTCGTCCGCCGCATCGGTGATCTCGCCCATCGCCGCGATGAGCGTGTTCAGGTTGTCCTTGATCAGGTTGAAGTCGCCATGGTAGGTGTCCGTGATCTGCGGCGGCAGATCGCCCTTGCTGATACGGTCGATGTAAGTCGCCGTGAATTTAAGCGGGGTAATGACGGCGTCCAGAATCGAGTTCACGCCGCGCACGATATCGGAATAGGCGCCGCTGAACCGATCGGCCTTGCCGCGTTCCGACAATTGACCGGCATTTGAAGCGTCGGTCAGGCGCGTCAGTTCTTTGTGCAGGCTCTGGACGACGGTCGCGACATTATTGACCGCCAGCTTCATCTTCTCGTGGTCGCCCTTGTACGTCTGGGCAATCACCTCGTCGATCTTGCCGTTCGAGATCTGCGCCAGAATCCGGTTCCCTTCTCCAATCGGCAGTAGAATGGCATCGAGCATTTGATTCACCCCGCGCACGATCTCCGCATATGCACCCTGGAATTGTTCCGGCTTGCCCCGGTCCGAGAGTTGCCCTTCCTTCGACGCGTCCGTAAGCCGTCCCAGTTCTTTCTGCAGGCTCTGCACCACCGCCGCTATATTGTTGACCGCCAGCTTCATCTTTTCGTGGTCGCCCTTGTACGTCTGAGCAATCACCTCGTCGATCTTGCCGTTTGAGATCTGCGCCAGGATCCGGTTCCCCTCCCCAATGGGCAGCAGGATCGCATCCAGCATTTGATTCACCCCGCGCACGATCTCCGCATATGCACCCTGGAATTGTTCCGGCTTGCCGCGATCCGAGAGTTGCCCTTCCTTCGAGGCCTCCGTGAGCCGCCCCAGTTCTTTCTGCAGGCTCTGCACCACCACCGCTATATTGTTGACCGCTAGCTTCATCTTCTCGTGATCGCCCTTGTAGGTCTGGGCAATCACCTCGTCGATCTTGCCACTCGAAATCTGCGCCAGAATCCGGTTCCCTTCTCCAATCGGCAAGAGAATCGCATCCAGCATCTGGTTCACGTTGCGCACGATTTCCGCATACGCACCCTGGAATTGTTCCGGCTTGCCGCGGTCCGAGAGTTGCCCTTCCTTCGACGCGTCCGTAAGCCGTCCCAGTTCTTTCTGCAGGCTCTGCACCACCACCGCGACGTTGTTCACGGCCTGCTTCATCTTTTCGTGGTCGCCTTTGTAGGTCTGGGCGATCACCTCGTCGACCTTGCCACTCGAAATCTGCGCCAGTATCCGGTTCCCTTCTCCAATCGGCAGCAGGATGGCATCGAGCATCTGGTTGATGCCTTCGATAATTTCCCGATGGACGCCGTCAAACTGGTCAGCCCTGCCCCGCTCGGTAAGGCGCCCGTCCTGCGACGCATCCACCAGACGCACAATCTCCTGAGAAACCAGCAGCAGTTTTGTGTCTGTCGTTTTCGACCCACCGCTTGCTTTTGTCGCGCCCTGCGGTTTTCGGCTCTCTCCTGCAACTTTAGTTGGCATAACTTCCAGCTCCTTTTGAATTGAATTCGTTTCTCTTTCCTTAGCCACGCCGTCAGTAACGGAACGCAGCGGCAAAAATCCGTGCTACCACTAATTTTCCGAAAAGTTGCTTGTCGCCAGTCTGTTCTTCTATAAAACTTTCCCCAGTGTCGCTCCTTCTATCGGCAGCGGCATCCTCGGGCACCAGATCCAGACGGGCCATGACCTCGTTTTGCCGTCGTAACACGCTCCGGCTCGAACCGCCGCAATACCGCCGTTCTTCCCGCGCCCCCAATTACACGGCGGCCCCCCGGCCCCGCGGCGGAGAATGCGCATCTCCTGCCGCTCCACGCGCCAACGAGCGAATCGCCTCCCGCACCAGGCGCTGCGGATCGAGAATGAGAGCCACCGTCCCATTCCCTAGAATCGTCGCGCCCGAGACCAGGTCGACATGCCGGTAAAACCGGCCGAGGTTTTTGATCACCGTCTGATGGTCCCCGAGAACTTCATCCACTACAAATCCAAACCGTCCTTCTTCGGTTTCGGCCACCATGATCTGTTCGCGCTCCGGCCGCTCGCGCGCCATGCGGAAATACTCCCTCAGCCGGATATAAGGGATGATCTGCCCGCGCACGTTCGCCACATGTTTGCCGTTGGCTCGCTCAATGTCCTCGCGGGTCAGCTCGATGCACTCGAGGGTGGTCGCCAGGGGCAGCACGAAGTACGCTTTCTCGACTCGCACCAGCAGTCCATCGATAATCGCGAGGGTCAGGGGCAGTCGCAACATCACGGTTGTTCCGGCGTCGGGCTGGCTTTGAATCTCAATCGTCCCGCGCAGCCCTTCCACCGTGCGCCGCACCACGTCCATGCCTACGCCGCGGCCAGAGACATCTGTAATTTGCCGGGCGGTCGAAAAACCGGGGGCTAAAATCAGCGAAAAAATCTGGCTCTCCGTGAGTTGCGCGTCCGCCGCGACCAGGCCTTTCTCAATGGCCCGCTCGCGCACCGCCTCCGCATCGATTCCGCCGCCGTCGTCGGAAATCCCGATCAGCACGTTCGCTCCCGAATGCCGCGCCGACAGCCGGATGGTGGCGCTCGCCCGTTTTCCGGCCGCCAGACGCGCCTCGGGGGCCTCGATGCCGTGATCCATGCTGTTGCGTATCAAGTGCATCAAGGGATCGTTCAGCACATCGATCACA
This sequence comes from Terriglobales bacterium, assembly GCA_049520915.1. GTDB lineage: Bacteria > Acidobacteriota > Terriglobia > Terriglobales > Acidobacteriaceae > Acidiflorens. The sequence continues at coordinate 45,820 of JBEKPH010000034.1, read as the reverse complement.
CTCTTATCCAGCTCCGTGTCGGCGCCCTCGATGGCCAGTTCAACTTCCTTGTGTAAGTCCCGGGCGAGGTCATGCACGAGCCTGCGAAAGCGTTCGAAAGTACCGCGAATCGGCAGCATGCGGATGTTGATCGAACTCTCCCGCAGCGCGCTCGTCAGCCGCTCAATCTCTTCGGCAACAGCAGCCACATCCGCATCCTCGCGGCGCGCTGCCAGTTCACCCAGGCGGGCTTGCACCGTGACCAGTTCCCCCACCAGATTCACGAACTGGTCGAGCTTCGCCGCCGGAACCCGGATGCTCGACGCATTATCGGGAGTGTCGTACGATCGCCGTCCCCAGGGCTTCGACTCCGGCGCTTTTGCCCCGCGAACACTTTCCGGCGCCGCAGCCGCGCTTGCCGGAAATCCCGCCACTGCGGCAGTCGCGAGTTCGGCCGACTTCTCGCGCCTCTTTTCGGTCGCGCTTTCGCTTCCTTTTTCGGCGGCTGCGATCCCGTCCGCCGTCTCGCTCGAAGGCGCAATCGTCAGCTCGCAGCTGTCGGCTACAAAGATGAACACATCCGCAATCGCCTCGCGCCCGGCCGCGGTGGTCAGAACCATCTCCCAGCCCACGTAGCAGCGCTCCGGATCCAGTTCGCCGATCGGAGGGATTGCCGACAGATTGGCGCTGACTTTCAGGTTTCCCAGTTGCCGCAACTCCCGTAACAGAAGGAACGGGTCGGCGCCGGTACGCATCAGATCCGGCCCGGGCGTGAAATGAATCTGCCAGTCGGCGCCCGCACCGCCGCTGTCCGCCAATGCCCCCTCGTGCGCGACGGCCGGCGTGGATTTCTCAGCCTCGGATTCAGGCTTTCCCGTCAGTTGCCGCAGTTGCTCCAGTAATTCCGCCCCGGCGGCCGCATTCGCCACCCCTCGGCCCACCGCCTCCTCGAGCATCGCTTTAATGTGATCGAGCGCCGATAAGGAAAGATTAATGAGCGCGGAGGTAACGGCGAGCCGGTGATTGCGAACTTCGTCAAACGCATTTTCAAGGTTGTGACTGAACGCCGCCAGTTCGTCAAAACCAAACATCGCCCCCGAGCCCTTCAAGGTATGGAGCGCCCGGAATGCCCGGCCCACCAGATCCCCATCCTCGGGACTGTCGTTCAACGCGAGCAGCGCCGCTTCCAGTTCCACCACCACGTCGCGGGCTTCCTCGAGGAAGGCGCGCCTGAACTTGTCGTCGTCGATCATCGGCTGCCGCTCTCGTACTCCTTCAATTCCTCGCGCCGAAATCCAATCATCGGGCAGCCTTTCTCGCTTCTATTGCGCCTTCGTGTTCAAGGGAATCGGGAATTTCTCGAAGCCGCCATCCTTCACCGTGATCGCGATTTCTTCGGGAATCGGCGACACCACCGTGAACCTTGTCCCCAGCGCCCTGGCCTCGCGTTCAGCCGCCCACAGCAGCTGCAGCGCCGTGATGTCCAGTTCGCTTGCCATCTCCAATCGCAGACGTATCTCCGCGCCCCCGGCCAGCGCATCAAGCAAACACTTCTTCCAATCGGCCGCGCTCGCAATGTTGATCGCGCCGCTCACGCGTATCTCGCACAGCCCCGCGCTTTGCTCAAGAGTGAATGGCACAGTGCTTCAATCGGCCTCGCCGCACCGGAACTTTAAGCGCTCCCCAAGGGAGCCCTTCCCAGGGAACTGTCTGACTTCTTCCTCGCTTCTTTATTCCCCTTTACCTTGGGCCTCATTCCCGCCTATCTTGGGGCCAAGAAAGAAATTCTTAATCTCTTCCTGGCCTATTCCTCTGTATTGTCTTCAGGGGCATTTCGAGAACCGATCCGTCGCACAAAAGTTCGCTCCCCCAAGTTCGAAATGGTCACTCGACCAGAATCGCTTGTGGTGGCCCAACTAGTTTTCGGAGTGGGTGCAACGAGAAGATCGCAGCGGAAGATTCACGAACAATCGCATCAGATACATTGCAGCAGAAAAACGCCGACCCTGGCTTTCAGATCGGCATGATTGGGACCGGCACGACGTCAAAGTCGACCGGCCTTGCCTTAAGGAATCACTGAGCGGCGGCGCGTTTCAGAATGACCGGCGGCTCAGTGCGATTCTCTCAGCCAGTTTCCGGACTGGCGCGTCATGATGGCATAGCACTCGCACGACGCCGCCTCCAGTTTGGCGCGGCTCACAATGGTCACTGCTCCCCGCGTGTACTGGATGAGACCGCTCTTCTGCAGCACTCCCGCAGCCACCGTCACACTGGCCCGCCTCGTGCCCAGCATGTGAGCCAGAAATTCCTGTGTCAGCTGCACCACGTCTCCGCCCAACCGGTCCTGGCTCATCAGAAGCCATCGCGCGAGCCGCTGTTCGACGGCGTGCAATCGATTGCAGGCGGCAACCTGAGCCGATTGCAAACCGAGTACCTGCGAATATCGGTTGAGGCTCTTTTCCAGCTGCGGACACTTCTCGAGCACTCGCCTCATGGCGGCGGCCCGCAGCCGGTAAGCCGACGCCGCCACCTGCACCAGCGCGCGGGTCGCGCTGCTGTTCAGCCCCACAACCAGAGGCAGCCCTACAAACCCTTCTTTTCCGCTGATGCCTATTTCGACGCTCTTTCCATCCGACATCACATTCAGAATGGAAACCAATCCTTGATCTACGAAATAGCACCACTCGATCGGCTGGCCCATTTCGTTGAGCACTTGGTGCGTCATCAATTCAACCAGTTCGAGCTCCGGGGACAGAACGCCATACTCCCGCTTCGGCAAACCGAGAAGGATTTCGTTATGAACCGAATTTCGTGTGGGAACCTCGGGTGAATAAGCGCTACCAGCTCTCGCAGACGCTCGGGGCGCTAGCTTTGCCATATCGCCTCCCGCGCGCCGAAAACGGCTCTTCGTTTTCGCAAACCTGGTGCGTTCGGCGGCGTCGCGGCGCGAAAGCTGGGGAATAACACAGTTTCAACCTTACATCAGCTCCGTCTAACGAGCAATACTAGTCGCACCCGTTAGCACAAAAAAATATCTCCACCGCAGGCGAAACATGGTACGCTGGCGTACAGTAACTACAGCAACAGGTGTATTGCGAAGCAGTTGCCATGAGCGCACAATTGGAGCGAATCTGAAGAATGAAATCAGGTTATGTTTGAAAAACGTTCTGATTGTCGACGACAGCCCCGCGATACGACGCAGTCTGCGAGCATCGCTCGAACAACGAACCGGCTGGAAAGTCTGCGGCGAGGCCGAAAATGGTCGGGAGGGCATCGACCAAGCCCTACATTCTAACCTCGACCTGATCGTTCTCGATCTTTCGATGCCCGTGATGAACGGCTTTCAGGCTGCCCGAGAACTACAGCGTCTGCTACCTCGCATTCCTATTGTTCTGTTCACAACCTTCAGCAATGCGCACGTGGAGCGAGAGGCACTCGCAGCAGGTGTGAGAGCAGTTCAATCCAAGTCGGCGGGCTTGGCGCCGCTGCTGGAAGTGATGCACACCTTACTACAGGCGGCGTAACGATTTATGCAGAAGCACCATAGAAGAAAGCTTATTCTTTTATGACACTGGGTAGCTCAAAAAATAAAGCTGGACGCCCAGCATGGTCGGTCAAGATCGAAAATCTTCGTCGTGTCCGGAATTTGAACCAGGCTGAGTTCGGTGGCCAACTTGGCATCTCGGCGATGGCCGTTTCTCGATGGGAACGCGGTGTTGCTGAGCCTTCCGGTGAAATCTACATCCGTTTGGGAAATCTGGCAGGCGACCCGCTCTGCTGGTTCTTCTGGAAGCAGGCTGGTCTTCGATTGTCAGACGTAACCCGTGTCCTTCCGGGAGTGAGCCGGCGCCTGGCCGAAATCCAGATTCCAGAGCTGAACTTCGTTCGGGCCGGATATCGCTCCAACCCCAATCTGAAAAAAGAGAGCCTGGTTGCCATACCGTTTCTCCCCGTCAGTGCCGGAACTCCCGGCATCGAGGGCGACAATATCGATCTGGCCGAGGTTTCGGCCGAGTCGGTTCTGGCTGCACCCTCGGAATGGTGTCCGAATCCCGAATCCACCGTCTGCCTCCGCGTGAAAGGCAATTCCATGTCGCCGCTGATCCTTGACGGCTACATCATCGCGATCGACACCTCCGATATCGAAAATGACAAACTAGTTGGCGACATCGTCGTAGCAGCCCATAGTGAAAAGGGACTCTTGGTCTCGCGTCTGATCCGCTTCGATCACACCGACGCCTTAGTTTCCGACCAGCGCGAATATGGAACCGTCCCCGTTACGCCCGGCTCTGAATGGAGAATTCTGGGAAAAGTCCTATGGTGGACCGGCCGGGCACGCTAAAACGAACGCCCTCGATCCAGTTCCAGGTTTCAGAGACTTCTCGGCGAAGAGTTTCCTCCACGGCGAGCCGACTCACGCAATTTGTGATGGTGCAGCTTTCGCTAGCCCGCGCTCGGCCGAGACTTTCGCAATCACAGAATTGATTTCCGCCCCGACCAAAAACGCCAATCCAGTAACGTGAAACCACAACAACAGGATAATCACCGCGCCCAGCGACCCGTAGCTCCGGCTGAACGATGTGATGAAATGCAGATACAAACGCAGCGCTCCCGAGGCCGCCAGCCACAGCCCCAATCCAATCACCGAGCCGGGCGTCACCCAATGCCAGCGGCGCGTCTTCACATCCGGACCGAAATAGTAGACGATGGCAAACGCCAATAGTACGAATGCCAGAGACACAAACCATTGCGCCACTTTCCAACTGGCGATAAACAAGGCGCTCCATCCGATTTCCCGCCCCAGAAACTCGGCGACAAACCCACCGCCCAGCACTAAGAGCGAGGCAGCGATAATCAACAGCGACATCACCAGCGTGAGCGCCAGCGAGACGAGGCGCACTTTGATCCACGACCGCGTCTCGCGCAACCCGTGGGCCACATTCAGGGTGGTGATCAACTGCGTGGTGCCTGTCGAGCCCGCGTAGAGCGCAAGCAGCAGTCCGAAAGTCAACTTGCCTCCGCCACTGCTCTGAATCACTTCGTCCAACGTGCTCCTTAGAAGCTGGTAGGCGACACGCGGAACAATCTCCCGCACATAGAGCAGTAAATCCGAACGCAATTCCACTCCCTTACCGGCGAACATGCCGAAGAGCGCCATTAGAAACAGCAGGAGCGGAAAGACCGCAATCAAGAAGTTGTAGGCGAGCTCGTAGGCGCGGTTATAGAGATCGTCTTCGTCGATCGCGACCCAAATCCGCTTCGCGAGCTGCCACCAACGAAGACCAGCCAAAGTCCATAGCGAACCATCATCCTCTTCGTCAGTGCCGGCTTTGGAATCGCTGTTTGGTCTAGCACCCATTCGGTTCCACGCTCATCGGACCCAACTACTCTACCAACCTTGGCGTCAAAATTTCGTGTGGAACCGCCCCTCCGCCGAAATCCCTCCAGCCTCCTGTCGGGCCACGCTCACCGACCATCGCGGATTGATCTGGTAATCGCCCTGCACAACTTCGCTGCCCGGCTGCGAAACATCCGTGGAAAACGTGAACAGGAAATTCTTCGTCACACGCTGCTGCACGGCGATGCGCGCCGAGGGATTCGCGTTGTTGCCCCCAATCAGCGGATCGATCTGCAAACTCGACAGGCCCGCGAGTCTTTGCACGCCCCCGGTCAGTTGGCTCGCGGTCTGCGACGCGATAATGGAATCCGTGCTCTGGCTCGCGGCGCTTTGTCCCGTGGTCTGCCCCGTCGCCAGCAGGTTAATGATGTCCGCCGTGGCCAGCGGAGGATCAGAGACGTAAGACGTGGTCAGCTTATCGAAAGGTCCCCGCACGTTGAGCGTCAGGTTATACTGCTCGACCGTCGAGATCACAGAAACGTTCAGTACGGGATCGGTCTCGTTCGGATTGTCGAAAGTGATAATGCCGCGCTGTAACTGGTAGCGGACGTTGCGATAAAACAACTCTCCCGCAGTCAGGTCGGTGCGGCCGGTAATAATTGGATCGGCTGCGGTGCCTCCGACCCGCAAATTGACGCGCCCTTCAATACTCACCTGCGAACTGTTGGCGCTGAGATTGTCTTCCGACTGCACGGCGAGCGCGAGTTTCACAGTGTCGGCGAGCCCCGGCGCCGCCGGCGTCGAAGATTGGCTGCCGAACTGGTCGGCGAACTTCGCCAAATCGAAATCTGGAGTAAAAGAAAGAGAATCGATCAGCACCCGTCCACTCAGAGTGGATGACTCGCGGGTTCCAGTGAGCGCGAGATTGCCATCGAGCACGGTTCGTAGCCCGCTCGGATAACGTACACGAACCGACTTCCCTTGCAGCGCAAGATTGAACTGAACGCTCGGGCGATAGGTCATTGATCCCGTGGCAGTGAGCGTTCCCCCGCCAACCTGCCCGCTTAAGTTTGAAAAGCGTACTCGCTGGTTGTCAATGTCCAGACTACCGTTCAGGTTCTCGACCCCGAGAGGCGCGCCCGGTTGAATCACAACCACATCCTTCAACCCCACCTGCCCACTTATATTCGACAACTGCGACGTCCCGGAACTGTGAACATCCAGAGAAACGGTTCCTGAACTCCGCAGATCGGGAACCGCAATTTGCAGGACGCGGAGATCGACTGATCCCTTCGCCGTGAAAGTGGGCGCAACATTCCCCGTGAGCGGAATTCTCCCCTGAAATCGTAGCGACGTCTCACTCCCCTGGATTTCCGAGGGCTGCACCGTAATCACCGAGTTCGCATAATCGACATGAATCGGCTCCGTCGTCCCAAGCTCCAGCGAACGGTAATTCGCCGTTAGCGTCGGAATGGTCAAGTCCCCGCGCACTTGCGATAAATCTTTCAAAGGACCGGACATCCTGGCGTGAAACTCGGTCTGCCCCTGAAAGCCTTGCGGAAGGTTCGGAAAATAGATGGCGATGATCGCGTCCAGCGGCAACACAGTCGTATCGATCGATGCTTCGGTGTAATACCCTCCCTCCAGATTCACTCTCCCATGGGCCTGCACCGTAGCATCCATCACCTTGGAATCGAGTGTGAACTCGGCCTTTTTTTCGCCGACTTTGAGTTCCGCCTTCATGCCCAAAATTGATTTGTCGCGCAAAGTCAAACGAGGGATTTGCAAATCCGCCGTAAGCTGAGGATCGTCCAATGTGCCGGTTCCGCTCGCCGAGGCGCTCAGGTATCCATAGAGCAGTAGATTCTGTGTCTGAACAAAATGAAGCCGCTGCAGATTGACGGGCGGCACATTGAAATGGACGGTATAGATCTTCGTCGCCGGCACAAATGAAAAATCGCCAGTCGCGGATCCGGCCGGCGATGAAACGTTTAACGAAGATTTCACCGCCCCACGATCCGCGTTCATCTTCACAACAAACGTGCGCAGCGGTTCCCCGAACGCTTGCCCGTTCGAAATCTGCAACGTTCCCGAGCCTTCTGGGTCGAGTTGCGTCCCACTCAACGAAAAAGAAGCCGAGATATCGCCGCTAACCGGATAGTGCAGGTTCGCCAGATGCTGAACATCAGCAACCGAAATGCCTTGCATCGACACGTTGGCCCTGATCGCGTTCGACGGTTGATAACTCCAATCGTCCAGCGAAACTGCACCGCTGAAACTGCCCCCGCCATGCAGCGCGCTGATCAGACTTCCATTCGAGACCTCGACCTGCGACGGAGTCGCCTCGAAACTCGCCTGCGCAGTCCGCCATTCGCTCCCTTCAATCTTCAGGTCCTGTGCTGCAAACTGACCCGAGATATCCGGCTTGTTGACCGAGCCTCGCACCGTTGCGTTCACCGTGGCCGAACCCGTCAGCGCCGGCAGGTTCGACACGCCAGGGCGAAATGCCGACACCAGAGCGACCAGTTGATGCAGATCGGTGGTCGTAGTTTGAACTTGCAGATTTGACCGATCACCAAGTACGCCATCCGCAGTCACCATCGTTGACGGAATATGCAAATCAGAGTCGCGCAAGCTCATCGTCCCGCGGATCCCGTCGTATGTCACATGAACCGCGCCATCGACCGGCATGTTGGTGACGGTGCTCGCGGCAACAGTTTTCAGACTTTCCGCTTCCGCGCGCACTGTGAAATTAGAGCTGGCCCGGATCTTCCGTATATCTCCCGTCCACGATCCATCGAACGTGCCATCGAGAAGTCCCGACAACGCCACCTGTTTCAACTCCGGACGCCGCAAGGCCTGCTGTGCGGCTCGCAGCGAGATTCCATAGAAAGAGCTCCGCACTTGGGTCGCGGGAGTCGCATCGAGATGCTGCACACTGAGATCGCCTCGCACCGTACCTCCCATCGACTGGAGGTCAATCCCCGTTATTCGCAGCGCCGCGTCCGCGAGCTGATATCGTCCGCGTAGTCTGCGCACTTCAATTCTTCCAACGGAAGCCGCCGCTGAAAAAGCATCGCTCCAAAGCTCACCCTCAGTCGCAATGGCGCGCAGCATCGACTGATCGCTGCGATCATCGCCCGCGTGCTCACCGCCCGCTGGATAACGGAGCTTCCCCACCAATACAACATCGCCTGCAGGCGCCGTCCCCGAGGCCATTGCTGCGAAATCCTGCGTGTGTACCCGAACGTTATAGTCTCCCGCCACGCGCGGATTCGCGAAATTGACAATGTCAAAGTGCACCAACGCCGTGGATGACCCGATCTTCAACGTAGCCGGCGCGAGCGAAAGTTGCGTCGCTGTCACGCCGAAAGCGGCCTGCAGACTGTGTGGCAGCGGCGCAAATTTCGCATATTTCAAACGCCCACTGTCATAAGAAATCGTCCCAGTGTAGCGATTCGCCACAAAATCGAAATGGACATCCGTACCAAGATCGCGCAAGTCCGCGTCAAGCGGAATCTTCCTGTCGTTGTAATCGATCTCGCCATCGCTCAGCCGGACGTGTCGTACCGCCAACGCGAAGATATTCGTATGACTTGCTGTTCCGCTGGGCGCGGGCTTCGGCAGGTTACTCTTCCCGCTTCGGTCTACGAGAACATGCGCCACTGGATGCGCGATCAAGAGTTCCGTCAGGCTGACCTTGTGTTGGAAGATCGAAATAATCTTGAAGCTAGCGGTGAGCTCGTCAACCTGTAGAAGCGGCGCCTGCCCGGCAGGCTCGGTCCCGTGGATTGTGATGCCGTGAAGATGCGCCGTGAGCGTTCGAAGGCTGAAATCGAGCGACCGTATCTGCGTCTTACCTCCCGTAGCTTGCTCGGCCGCCCGCGTAATCTTTCGGAGTGCAAACTGCTCGAACCGGTGACTCCGCAGAATAAAGTAGCCGCTCATGCCCGCGACAACAAATAGAAGCAGCACCACTGCCAGCGCCCAGCCGATGATTTTTCGCCACTTCATCGTTTCTCCTAATTTCCCAACCCGCAAAAACAACTGCTAAAACGCTTGCCCCAGTGTAATGAAATACTGCGTAGCACTGAGCCCCGGCTGGGGATTCAGGTTGCGTCCAATATCAATGCGGATCGGCCCAATCGGCGTCGAATAGCGCAGCCCAAGCCCCACCGTATGACTGAAGTTTCCCGCGAAGTCGCCCGCATTGATCGTGCGGAACACGTTGCCGCCGTCATAAAATCCGACGCCGCCGAGCTGTTTCATGATCTTCAACGGAAATCGTATCTCGGAATTCAAAATGAACAACTGCCGCCCGCCCAGAGGGACGGGGATATCGACACATCCAGTATTGTTCAGGAGCACATTGCAGAACGGAACAAGCCTCTGCGGCCCAGCTTGATCGATCGGAAATCCGCGCAGCGAAGTTCCGCCGCCGGAAAAGAAAAGCTGGCTGGTGGGAACGAAACTGCCCGCAAACGACTCCGCAAAGCCTAGCCGCACACTATTCGCAAACACCAGCGAATGTACCGGCTTGTAGTAAGCGTATTGGCCAAAAAGTTTGGCGAAGTTCGCGCTCGAACCCAGCGCGACAGGCGTTATTGCGAGGTTCAACGTGGCAAAGCTGCCGCGATGAGCGTCCAGCGGTTTATCGCGCGTGTCGCGAATCAACGTACCCGAGAACGTCGAGAGATGAACGTTCCGATCCTGCGGCAGAACGAGTTCAGGAACAAGCAGGTGCGACAGAATCGTCTTATTGAAATCGTAGCGAATCTGCATCCGCATATGATTCTTGCGGCTGATCAGCCTCTCGAGCTGAAAAGAAAGATCGCCAAGTCCCGCCGTGAAAAGGGGGTTCTCGCTCGTCCGCTCGATGGAAAAATTACTCAACGAACTCCACTGCGTGTCGAGGAAATGCGGCTGCGAATAAGTCGTCAGGACCCGCTGATCCAAACGCGCCAGCAAAATCGAGGCGCTCGCCGTCTCGCCCAACCCGCGCATGTTGCGGCGATTGAAATCGATCGATCCAAGCGGGCTCGCGAATGTCGCTTCGCTCGGAGCAATCTGATTCCCCCCCAGCCCGATCGGGGGCCCGCCCGGCACGGCAACCGTACCTGCGGGAATATTCCCGCCACGCCGCGAAATTTCAAATCCGAAACCGTAGGTAATCTCGTTTTGCTTAGCCTCGTGCACCTTCACCAGCGCCATCTCTTCGTCTTGATCCGTAATCGGTTTTCGCGGCCCCACACTCGACCAGTCGAAGACGTTCAGATCGTACAGATGGCTTTCTCCGATAAGCAGTTCGCCTTTGCGCATCGGCGCTTCCGGCGCGATATTCGCGGTCTTCTTGATCAGCGCCAGCCGCGTTTTCTTCTGTCCCAGATAGAGCACGTCGCTCACCCGAACCAACTGATGTTCGGTGATGGCATAGATCACACTGACCCGGTGCGGATCCTCTCCACGGCGGCCCTGATCGTGCCGATCAATCGTCGCCTTCACCTCTACATTGAGATAGCCGCGATTCAAATAAGTTGCCGAAATTCGGTTGCGGTCTTGCGACAAGCGGCGAGCCGAGAACGGCCCTCCCGCCTTAAGATCGAATCCTTTCGGAGCCGTGAGCTGATCCTCTGAGACGCTGGTGTTGCCCGTGATCTCGACATTATCGACCAGCGTCTGCGGACCTTCTTCGATCTCAAATGTGACGTCAACCCTCGATTCATGGTCAACCACGCGCGACGTGATCTTCGCCGATTCGTACCCCTTGTCGCGGTAAAAAGCTTCCATGTTCGAGACGCTCTGCTTCAGCAATTTCGGGCTCACGCTCCCGTGCGTCCAGATGTGCGACTTCTTGATCACCACCTGCGACAGCAGATCGTCTTCGGAAATCTGGTTATTCCCATCGAACTCGATGCGTTCGACCTTGGACTTTTTGCCTCGATCAATGTCGTAGACAAGCAGAATCTGGTCCGGTTGCTGTGTGAGATTGGTCGTCACTTTCACATCAGCGTAGCCTTTCTTCTGAAAAAAGTCGGTCAGGTTCTGCTCGCCCTCCTCCACCAGATCGCGGTCAATGGTTCCCTCGGAGTAGATGGGAATCAGCTTCTTCATCTCTCTTCCCGAAAGATAGGGAATCTTCGAAAGTTTGGCTCCTAGCATCCGCACGGTAACGACCGGCCCGAATTCGACTTTAAACGAAACGTCGACCCGATCATCTTCGGGATGAAAACGAGGAGGGTCCAAATGCACCTTGCTTGCCAAACGATGTTGTTGTGCCAGCGCTCTTTTGATAAGTGCGGTAGCGGACGTCATCCGTTCTGCGGTGTAAGGTTTGCCAGGTTTCAGCAGCCCTCCCATGAGCCTTGCTCGCAACGAACGAACCGACTTCTGCAGCCGGCTGACTTCGGCGGAATCAACTCCTGCAAAATCCACCGTGCCTACACGCGCCTGCCTGCCCAACTCCACCGTAAAACTGAGATTCACGAGTTGATGCTCGTCGTCGATTTTCGAAGTGACACTAATCGACGCCCCAAAATATCCGTTGTTTCGAAGAAAGTCCTGCAAGGCTTTTTGCGCGACAGGAATCCGCGCCGGATCGTAGGGATCTTCGTCCGCGAGATTGGCAACTCCCAGCAGGCGCGTGTAAGAAAACTTCTTTTCCGCGCCAGGGAAGTCAACGATGCCCAGGTAGTACGCCGGTTCGAGCAAGAAGTTCAGGCGCAGCCCCGCCGTGTCGGGCACGACTTCGACGCTCACCGTCGGAAAATTCCCGGCCTCTTGCAGAGCCTGGATGGTGTCTTCAACCGCCGCCTCCGAATAGGGAGACCCAGCTTTTTGCAAGACGACCGCCCGAAGAGGTTCCAGATCGCGATGCGGGTTGCCAATCAGGTCGACCGCATCCACTTTTTGGCCATCAAAAACCGCCTGCGGACCGGTCACATTAAGCTGAGCGCAAGCGCCGGAAGCAGCGACAGCTGTAAAAACAATGAGGGCGAACGATGAACGCATAAGGGCCGACGGAGCGAAAGCAAAGAAGCAGGGCTTTGCCTTCCCACCGGGAAATGCCGAGCTTCCAGAATCCGAGCCGCAAGTCTGAGTGTGATGCTCCAACGTTAGCAGACGTTGGCTTGTTCGCGCCCCCCAAGGAGTTTTGACGGGCCGCAAAGTGGCGACCAACCTATATGCAGGGATATCTGTATTCCGCCGCGAATCCGCCAACTCTCTATTGCTGTATCGTCGTATCCGCTTTGTCCGGCTTCTGTGTCACTTGCGCGGGAGTCGGCAGCTGCGAACCGTCCCAGCCGCCGCCCAAAGCCTCCACCAGAGCCACGGCCGAGGTCATCTCTTGCACCTGAATACCGTTCAAGGTCTGCTGGTCTGCAAGCAGCGTAGTCTGCGCAATCAGCACATCCAAATAAGGGTCGATTCCCGTTTGATAGCGTGCTTCTTCCAGCTGCAAAAAAGTCTGCGCCGACTTCACCGCTTCCTCCTCTTGCAACACCTCCTGCGAAAGGATGCGAACCTCCGCCAGCGCATCTTCGGTCTGTTGAAACGCGCCCAGCACCGTCTGCCTGTAATTCGCGACGTCCGCGTTGTACGTCGCCACATATTGCTGCACCGTGGCGCGGCGCAGGCCAGCGTCAAAAATTGTCTCCGACAGCCCGGCGCCGACCGACCAGAAGCGACTCGGCCAGGAAAGCCACGTCCCGATGGCCGAACTCTCAACCCCCCCCGAGGCGCTCAAAGTCAGATTCGGATAATAAGCCGCATACGCGATCCCAATCGTCGCGTTGGCTTCGGCCATGGTTCGTTCCGCTGCCGCGATGTCGGGACGTCGCTCGAGCAACTCCGACGGCACGCCGATGGGAATTGGCGGCGGAGCCGTCGTCATCGGCTTTACTGGAATCGAAAAACTCGATGCCACCTTGCCTACCAGCATCGCAATGGCATGCTCATATTGCGCTCGCGCTACCGCTACGTTAGTTGCGCCGGCCTGCGCGCTCTGCAGCGTGGTTTGCGCTTGCACCACCGCTATCTGATCGTCGATGCCGAGCTGATAGAGCGACTGCGTCAGCTCGAGCGACTTCTGATCCGCAGCCACCGTATCGTTAAAGATTTTTTGCAGCATATCCTGACCGCGGATCTCGAAGAAATATTCCGCCAAGCTTGCTTGCTCGGTCAGCCGCTCGTTCTCCAGATCGGCCGCGCTGACCTGCGCTGCATATTGCGCCTGCCGCACCGTGTTTCGCACTTTGCCCCAAATGTCCGGCGCCCACGATGCATCCAGCGGTAACGAAAAGGTTGAACTCTGAAGATTGCCGGTGTTGCCATTCGCCGACCCGAGATTCGCCGAACTTCGCGCGTGGCTGATCGCCGGCGCAGCCGACAGCGTCGGAAAATACTGCGAACGCGCCTCGCGTATGATCGCGCGAGCCGCCATATAGTTTTCGAAAGACTCCTTGATATTTTGATTGTTGATATTGAGTTCTTCTTCCAGCGCATTCAGCTCGGGATCGTTAAATATCTCCCACCACTTGCCGCGCAGTTTGGCATCCGCCGGCTGCGCCACCGTCCAGCCTTCACTCTCTTTAAATTGCGTTGGCGATTCCTTATAGGCAGGGGCGGGAGGTGGGGGAGACGCCGCGTGGTACTTCGGCCCCACCACACAACCGGATAAGATCGCCAGCCCGGCAAGCGAAACGGCGGCAGCGCACAACCGAGCGCCGGTGCGCGCCATTCGCGGCCGAAAAGTCGTCATAATTTTCCTACCGAACTGTTCGCTCATAACCATTCACCCTACTTTCGCAGCAACGCGATCACATTCCTGGCCGGTGCCAAACCCTGCCATCTCCGGCAGCCTAACTCGGTTCCGCAACCGGACCCGTAGCGCTAAAGTCGTCGTGCGTCTTGCCCTGTACCCGCAGCCGTAAACGATCGAGGAACAGATAGACCACCGGAGTCGTGTACAGGGTCAGCATCTGGCTTACGATCAATCCGCCGACAATCGTGATTCCCAAAGGCCGTCGCAACTCCGAGCCCGTCCCGGTGCCAAACGCCAGCGGCAACGCGCCAAACAAAGCCGCCATCGTCGTCATCAAGATTGGCCTAAATCGCAGCATGCAGGCCTCAAAGATCGCGTCCGCCGTGCTCTTGCCCTGTTCTCGTTCCGCAACCAGCGCGAAGTCGATCATCATGATGGCGTTTTTCTTCACGATGCCAATCAATAGAATGATGCCGATAATGGAAATTACGTTCAGGTCGATCTTAAAAATCGTCAGCGCCAGCATAGCCCCTACACTGGCTGATGGAATGGTCGAGAGGATCGTCACTGGATGCACCAGACTTTCGTAGAGCACGCCGAGCACAATGTAGACAGCCAACACCGCCGTAATAATCAACATCCATTCGGAACTGAGGGACTGCTGGTAGGCGAGCAGCGTGCCGGCGAAAAAGCCCCGAATCGTCGACGGCGTGCCCAACCTTTGCTCCATTTGGACAATGCTCTGCGTCGCATCACTCAATGAAACTCCGTTCGCCAGATTGAAGGAGACCGTCACCGAAGGAAACAGGCCGGTGTGGTTGACCGACAGCGGCGTGGTGCTCGATTGCGATCCGGCGATTGTCTTGAGCGGCACGTTACCGTTGCTTCCACTCTGCAAGTAGATATTCTTCAAACCTTCCGGACTTTGCCAGTATTGCGGCGCCACTTCAAGTACGACGTAGTACTGGTTCAACTGCGTATAGATGATCGAAACCTCGGATTGTCCAAAGGCGGCATACAACGAAGAATCGAGGCTCTGCGCGGTCTGCCCCACTCTCGCCGCGCTAGTCCGGTCGTACGTTATTACCTCTGACAGTCCGCCGTTTTGCTGATCCGAGTTGACATCCTGCAGACCCGGAAGTTTTTTCATTTCGGCCAGCAAAATCGGGCCCCACTTCGACAAGTCTTCCACGTTGTCGCACTGGATCGTGTACTGATAAAGCGCGTTGCTGCCGCGGCCGCCAATACGCAAATCCTGCGCCGCCTGCAAGAACGCCGAGGCCACCGGCAGCCGGTTCATTTTCGGGCGCAGCCGGTTAATGATGTCGGCCGCTCCAATTTTGCGGACGTTCAGCGGTTTCAGCGCGGTGTAAATGAATCCGGAGTTCGTCGCCCCGCCGCCACCGGTAAAGGCGATCACGTTGGCAACCGCAGGATCGCTCTTGATGACTCCCACCAACTGTTTAACCGAATTGTCCATCAGGGGAAACGATGCATCTTGCGGCCCCTGCAAGCCGCCCACGATCGCGCCCGTATCCTGCTGCGGGAAAAAGCCTTTCGGAATGCGCATGATCAGCACCACATTCAGCGCAATCGTAAGGATCAGCACCACCAGCATCAGCACCGAATTCTCAAGCGCCCATGTCAACGAACTCCGGTAGGTTTCCAGCATCCAGGCAAAGAACTTTTCGCTCGTGTTGTACATCCTGCCGTGCTTTTGATCTTTTTCCTCCTTCAGTAGATAGGCGCACATCGTCGGCGTCGTGGTCAACGAAATCACCATCGAAACGACAATCGCAGTTGAAAGCGTTACCGCGAATTCGCGGAATAAGCGCCCTACAATTCCACCCATCAAAAGGATGGGAATGAAAACTGCAATCAGCGACATGCTGATGGAAAAAACGGTAAATCCAATCTCCTTTGCGCCCAACAGCGCCGCCTCGAAAGGCTTCATTCCCATTTCCAGGTGGCGCGAGATGTTCTCCATCACCACAATCGCGTCATCCACCACGAATCCCGTAGAAATCGTGAGCGCCATCAGCGAGAGGTTGTCGAGGCTGTAGCCGAACAGGTACATTACAGCGAAGGTCCCGATCAACGACACCGGCACCGCAACAAACGGGATCAACGTGGCACGCCCGTTGCGTAGAAAAAGAAATACCACCAAAATTACCAGCGCGACCGAGATGATCAAGGTACGTTCAACATCGCTGACCGAAGCCCGAATGGTTGTCGTGCGGTCAAGAACGATGGTGGTATCGATGCCCTGAGGCACGGAAGCCTTGAGACCCGGCAACTCGTTACGAATATTTTCAACCGTCTGAATAATATTTGCCCCCGGCTGGCGGAACATGATCAGCATCACCGCGGGTATACCGTTCAAAAACCCGCCAGAACGGATGTTCTGCACCGAATCGACAACATCAGCCACATCCGATAGCCGCACCGCAGTTCCGTTGTGATAGCCGATGACGATCGGTTTGTAGTCTTCGGCTACGGAAATCTGGTCGTTCGCCGTGATGTCAGCCGTCACATCACCGTCCGACAACTGTCCTTTTGCCAGATCCGCGTTCTGCGTGCTCAAAACGTTGCGAACCTGCGACAGCGTCAGCCCATAACTATTCAACTGCGTCGGATTCACTTCGACTCTCACCGACGGGAGCGAACTGCCTCCCACCGTCACTTGACCCACGCCCTGTATCTGCGAAAGCTTCTGCGACATCACCGTCGAAGCCACGTCATACAACTTGCCCGTATCGTACTTATTGGACGTGAGGCCGATGATCATAATCGGCGCGTCAGCAGGATTCACTTTGCGATAAGTAGGATTGCCCGGAAGGTTTGTGGGCAGATACGTGCGGGCCGCGCTGATCGCAGCTTCCACGTCTCGCGCCGCGCCATCGATATTCCGGCTCAGATCGAACTGGATAGTCACCGACGTGGTGCCGAGAGAACTCGCGGATGTCATCTCCGACACGCCCGCGATATGGCCAAACTGCCGCTCCAGCGGCGTAGCGACGGACGACGCCATGATCTGAGCGCTCGCTCCTGGCAGCGATGCTCCCACCGAAATCGTCGGAAAGTCGACTTGCGGCAACGGCGAAACCGGCAACACCGTGAACGCGATCGCTCCCGCAATCGCGATGGCAATCGTCAGCAGCGTCGTTGCCACCGGCCGCCGTATAAAAAGGCCGGAGGGATTCATGACTGCTCCGCTGGCTGCGGCGGCCCGCTCGACTCTTGTTTCGGTTCTTCCTGCTTTCTGGCATGCGATTTATCGCCGCCGCGCCAGCGCGTGAATCGATCTCCCAGATTGTCAAAGAAGATATAAATGACCGGCGTCGTGTACAGCGTCAGCGCCTGGCTTAACAAAAGTCCACCCACCATCGCAATGCCCAGTGGACGCCGTATCTCCGATCCGATACCCCGCCCGAGAGCCAACGGAAGTCCGCCCAGCAAAGCGGCCATCGTAGTCATCATGATGGGACGAAAACGCAACAGGCTCGCTTCGTAGATGGCGTCGGTCGCGTTCTTCCCGTGTTCGCGCTCGCCTTCCAGAGCAAAGTCCACCATCATGATTCCGTTCTTCTTCACGATGCCAATCAACAAAATAATGCCGATGATCGCCACCACGCTCAAGTCCTGGCCGAATAACATCAACGCCAACAGCGCGCCCACTCCGGCAGAAGGCAGCGTGGAAAGAATCGTCACGGGATGGATGAAGCTCTCATAGAGAACGCCGAGCACGATGTACACCGTGACCAGCGCAGCGAGAATCAAGAGCGCTTCGTTCGACAACGAGTTTCTGAATGACGCAGCCGTGCCCTGAAAATCCGCCTGCAAACTCGCCGGCATGTGCATGTCTTTCTGAACTTTGGTGATCGCGGTGATCGCGCTGCCCAGCGCGGCGTTCGGTGCCAGATTGAACGAAACTGTAATCGCCGGAAATTGCCCCTGGTGGTTAATGGAAAGCGGCTCGGTCGCTCGCTCGAAATGTGTAAACGCGCTCAGCGGCACTGCGTTGCTCATCGCCGAACTGGAAGTCGTATTCGCCGATGAATTCGATCCCGTCGATCCACCAGAAGGCGACAGCGCATTCGTGATCGGAGTCAGCACCCCTGAACTGGGCGTATAAAGCACAGAGCTAGTCGTAGCATTCGAGCCTGCGGACGACGATCCCGACGACGAGAAAGAGGTGGATGCCCCCGGTCCCGAAGTTCCCGACGAAGCATTCGCCTGAATATAAATATTTTTCAGAATATTCGGATCCGTCTGAAACTGCGGCTGCGCCTCGAGAATCACATGGTACTGATTCAACTGCGTGTACATCGTGTTGATCTGACGCTGCCCAAAAGCGTCATAGAGGGTGTTGTCGATGGTCGAGGGAGCAATGCCCAGCCGCGATGCCGTCGCGCGATCGATCACCAGAGAAACCGCGAGACCACCCGTCTGCTGGTCGGTTGCGACATCCTCCAGTTGAGGCAGGCTCTTTAGCTTCGCAACAAAACGGTTGGTCCAATCGTTCAGTTCGTTCGCGTCCGGATCTTCCAATGTGTACTGATATTGCGTCCGACTGACGCGGTCATCGACCGTGATGTTTTGCACCGGCTGCATGAACAGCGCAATGCCCTGCACATCCTGCAATTTTGACTGCAACCGGCGAACGATATCCGAAGCACTGGTGTGGTGACGATCCTCCAGCGGCTTCAGGTTGATCGAAAAGCGGCCGCTGTTGAGTGTCGTGTTCGTGCCATCGGCGCCGATAAACGAAGACAGACTTTCGACCGCCGGGTCCGCCAGAATTACCTTGGCCAATTGCTGCTGTTTCTGCTCCATCGCCGCGAATGAGACGGTCTCCGGAGCCTGCGAAATCCCCTGAATCACCCCAGTATCCTGCACCGGGAAAAATCCCTTAGGAATAATGATGTAAAGAAAAATCGTCAGCGCCAGCGTGCCCAGAGCCACCAGCAGCGTAATCGTTTGGTATTCCAGAACGAACTTCAAGGTGCGCCCGTAGAACGCAATCATCCGTTCGAACACACGCTCCGACGCCCGGTAGAAGCGGCCCTGCTGCTCTTTGGGCTGATGCCGCAAAATGCGCGCCGCCATCATTGGCGTCAGCGTCAGCGAAACCACCGCAGAAATAACAATCGTCACTGCCAGCGTGACGGCAAATTCCCGGAAGAGGCGCCCCACCACGTCGCCCATGAAGAGCAGCGGGATCAAGACGGCGATCAACGAAACCGTCAACGAAACAATCGTGAAACCAATCTGCTCCGCGCCCTCCAGCGCCGCTTGCATGGGAGGTTTGCCTTCTTCGATGTAGCGCGAGATGTTTTCGATCATGACGATCGCGTCGTCCACCACAAATCCGGTGGAGATCGTGAGCGCCATCAGAGAAAGGTTATCCAGGCTGTACCCGAGCGCGTACATCGCCGCAAAGGTTCCGACCAGCGACAACGGCACCGCGACGCTTGGAATGATGGTGGCGTAAAGGCTACGCAGAAAGATGAAGATCACCAGCACGACGAGGCCTATGGTCAGCATCAGTTCGAATTCGACGTCAGAAACCGATGCCTGAATTGCCGTTGTCAAATCCGTAAGCGTCGTGACTTGAATCGAAGCCGGAAGGTTTGCCTCCAGTTGCGGCAACAACAGCTTGATGCTCTTGACCACGCTGATGGTGTTGGCGCCCGGTTGCCGCTGCACGTTCAGAATCACGGCCGGCGTTTCGTTCATCCACGCCGCCTGCTTGTTGTTCTCGACGTCGTCGATGATCTCCGCCACGTCCGTAAGCATGACCGGAGCGCCATTGCGATAGGCAACGACGACGCTACGGTAGTCAGCACTACTCACAAGCTGATCGTTCGAGTCGATCTGGTAATCCTGATGCGGTCCGTCGAAGTTGCCCTTGGCGGCGTTGACGCTCGCCTGCGTGAGCGCGGTCCGCAGGTCTTCGAGATTAATCCCGTACGACGAAAGCGCGTGCGGATTCGCGCGAATGCGTACCGCCGGCTTCTGCCCGCCGCTGATGCTCACCAGCCCTACACCGTTCAACTGCGATAGCTTGGGAGCCAATCGCGTGTCGACAAGATCTTCGACTTGCGACAATGGCACATCTTTCGAGGTGATCGCCAGCGTCAGGACGGGCGCGTCCGCTGGATTCGTTTTGCTGTACACCGGCGGCGCCGGCAGGTTCGCTGGCAGATAACTCTGCGCCGCGTTGATCGCCGACTGCACTTCTTCTTCGGCCACATCGATGTTCAGGCTCAACGTAAACTGCAGCACAATCACCGAAGTTCCACCCGAACTGGTGGATGTCATCTGGCTAAGCCCTTGCAGTTGTCCGAATTGCCGTTCCAGCGGCGCCGTCACGGTCGTTGCCATCACCGTCGGATTGGCACCGGGATAAAACGTAACTACCTGAATTGTCGGGTAATCGACCTCGGGCAGCGCCGAAACCGGCAACTGCGTATAAGCCACGATTCCAACCAGCAGGATCGCCGCCATCAGCAGTGCGGTGGCGACGGGCCGCATGATGAACGGACGAGAAGGACTCAGACTCACGTTGCCGGCCCCTCGTTCGCGTTCGCCGCCGCTGCTGGCTTCTTTGAAACTACGATTTTCGAATTGTTCTGCAACTTCTCAAAGCTGCTATTCGCGACCACATCCCCCGGATTGATTCCCTCAACAGCAGTGTTTCCCCCGTCCGCTACGCCGGTTTTGATGTTGCGAATCTGCGCCGTATCGTTCTGGATGACATACACAAACGCCGTCTGTCCGTTATGTTGAATCGCCGAAGTCGGAATCAGAGTCACGCCCTGCAACGTCTTGACCAGCAACCGCGTGTTCACAAACTGATTAGGAAATAGCGAATCATCCTTATTGTCGAAGAGCGCCCGCATCCTCACGGTACCCGTTGTGGTGTCGATCTGATTGTCGATGGTCAGAAGCTTTCCCGTCGCAATCTTCGTTTGCTGGGCGCGATCAAACGCATCGACCTCCAGCCGCTTTTTCTGCCGGATCTGCGTCTGCACCTGACCGAGACTGTCTTCCGCGACCGTAAAGATCACGGTAATTGGCTGCACCTGCGTGATCACTGCCAGAGCCGTCGTACTATTCGACTGCACCACGTTCCCGGGATCGACCAGTCGCAGCCCGACTCGCCCCGTAATGGGCGCGACGATATGACAGAAGCCCACTTGCACCTTGTCATACTGCACTGTGCCTTGGTCGTTCTTCACCGTGCCCTGATCCTGCAAAACGATCTTTTCCTGATCGTCCAGCGTCTGCTTCGGGATCCCATTCTTCGCCCACGCATCTCGATACCGATTCAGGTCCATCTGGGCTTGCGCAAGTATTTGCGTATCACGCTCCAGCGCGCCCTCCGCCTGCATCAACTGGGCTTCGTAAGGCCGCGCATCGATATCGATCAGCGGAGCTCCCTTCCGAATCAGTTGCCCTTCCTGGTAATGCACCTCGCTCACCAGTCCCGTCACTTCACTCGTGATCGACGCCGTATACACCGGAGTCACCGTGCCGATCGCGTCTAGATAGACACCAATATTCCCCTTCGTTGCGGTCACCGTCGTGATCGTCACCGTCCCGCCCTGGCGCCGCCCGGACGGAGCCGCTTGCGAGTCGTTGTGATGACGTAAAACCAGCACAAAAACCACTGCGAAGATCAGGAGAATAACCAACCATACGATGACCCGTTGCCACTTCGACTTTGGGTGGGGACGGTCGGACGCATCGTGTTCTGGCTCAGTGGGTGAGGCGGCAGGTTTCGGTTCCATTCGGTCGTCTGGCATCTGTCGATGAACTTCCTAAGTTTGCCTGGGTGAAAGATTTTGGTGAAGTCGGCAACGGCAGTAATTATCGCTGTTCAGCGGTCAATTCGGGAAGTCCATCAACCCGTCCGTATGATGCACAACTTGCATTCCCGTTTGCAGCCATTCTCAAATCGCTCATCTATATAGGAACATTCTTTACCGGGTTATGGGGTAAAGAATCGTAAACGCACCAATCCTCGCTCCTTGCCAGGGGCTTAGCGCCTGCTTCGCCCGACGCTGATCTTTATTGTTTTGTTGAGTGTTGTATAGCCGGAAAGCGCTGTCTTCTTACGCCAAATAATCCGAGGCTAGCACCCCGTAGCAGGAATCACCGCAACTCACCGCTCGCTTCGAACCGAACCCCGCCTAGGCTCACTCCCGAAGCCAGCACGCCACGGATCTTCTCGCGATTCGGACCAGCCCGGTCGATCGCCTCCGCCACGCTCCCTAACGCCTGCTCAAGCGGCGTCCCTTCCGGTAGGCGGAAAATCCATGGAACATTCGTCGACGTCAGCGCCTTGTCGGAAGCGATCGCCATCACGGGAATGAACGACTTCACCCCAATTTGTTCGGCCAGGTGACTCGAATCGCGATCCAGTGCGATCAACGCCAAAGCATGATCCTGATAAACCGCCTTCACCAGCTCATCCGACGCCTTTCCCCACGAGAGCTGCGAAGCAATCCCAATCAACGAGATGGCTTGGTCCTGACCGTGTTCGCGCAAAGAAACGTTGATCGAGTGAACCGCCTTCAACGCCGCGGGCGACCGCACAATTTCATCGGCGTGCGGCCCAAACACACCGATGATCAGCTTGTCCGTCTTCTCCGCCAAAAGCGGCGGCCCCGCATATTGCACTCTGGTCTCACCAACGCGCGCGTACGGTTTCTCCATCGTAATCGGGCGGTATTCGACGCTTCCGTTGTGTACGCGTGCCAGAAAGAGCGCTGCAATATTCTTGCAGTTTGGATCGAAAATCATATCGCCCGTTACACCGTGATGCCTCTCCACTCCCGTCAATGCGTCGCGGATCCTACCCCGGTTCAAACCCGCGCGACAAATCGCATCCACCAGAATCTGCATCGCGTCGTAAGCCAGAGCCGCGAAGTGATCGGGCTTTTCATGGAATCGTGCTTCATATCGCACGTTGAAGTCGCGCCAGCGCGGATCGTTGCGCGTGGGATCGTAAGGAAAAACAGCCTCGAACCCTTCTGCCGCCGGTCCAGCTAACTTCACCAGTTCGTCGTCGCTCGTTCCAGAAATCGTCCGGTGGCTGCCGAACACGCGCTGCTTCATTCCGAGTTCCCGCATCTGCTGCAGGATCATGGCCGCCGGTACCACGTCAGTCCAGAGCACAATCGCGTCCACCCGCGAGTCTTCGATCACCTGAAGCTGGTGGCGGAAGTCCGTGTCGCCCGGCCGGAACTTCTGCTCAATCACCACAACGTGTCCCAGGCGCCGCGAGGCGTCGCGGAACTTGATGACACCGAAGCGGCCGTAGCGATCGTTCACGCGCAAAAGTGCAACCCGCTTCAGACCCAGTTCCGTATAGATGTGGCGCGCCAGCGTGTAGCCCTGCACACGATCGTCCTGAATGTCGGTGAAATACCACGGAATAATCGTCTCCGGAATCGTCGGATCGGTCGCAGCGCTATTCACCAACGGTGTTTCGGCCTTCAACGTCACGCGCAGTCCGATGTGCGTTGTGTCTCCGCTGATCGAACCGAACATGGCCCACACCTTTTCGTCGTAAACCATCTTTACGATTTCGTTACTAGCCGCACCCCAAATCGCGGAATCATTGTGCACCATCAGCTTGAACGGCTTGCCCCCATAACCGCCGCTCGCGTTCGCCTCTTCGACCGCGAGCGCAACCCCGTTCAACATCCGGTTACCTCGCACTTGGTCAGGGTGGTTATAGAGCGGACCCACAAATCCGATGCGAATCTCCGATAATTCGTGGAGATCAGGGTCGGGCAAATCCCGCGCAGCACCGTTGTATTCGACGAGATTCTGATAGTGCTCGTAATAAGGAGTAGTGAACTTTGAAAACGGCCGCAAATCCTCGGGAGCGCCGGCATACGGTTTCAACGAACGCGGAGGGGGCGGCCCAGGGGGATTACTCCCACAGGAACAGGGACCAGGCGCCTGCGCCCACACCACAGAAACCACTGCCGCCGCAACCACGAACTTCGCCACCCAACTCATAAACACTCCTCGCGTCGCCTCCACCGGCATCTACTCCGCATTCGTTTCGCGGCGGAACATCGCAATCGCTTCGATTTCCACCAGCAAATCGGGACGGCACAGAATCACCTGAATACCCGTCGAAGCCGGCAGTGGATCGAGTTTCTGCTCCTGATAAAACGCGGTCCGCTCCTGATTGAACGCCTCATAGTCGCGCTCGATATCCCGCAGATAGCAAGTCGTCCGCACGATGTCTTTCCAGGTTGCTCCCTCGGAGGCGAGTAGCGCTGTGATGTTTTCGAACGTCCGTCGTGTCTGCGCCCGCAAATCGCCGGTGTGAACCGTCCTGCCCTCGTCATCGATGCTCGCCGTGCCCGAGATCAGCAGGACCGTCAGCCCGCTCAAATCAATCCGCATGCCTCGCGAAAAAGCGCTTCCATACGCGTAGGCTTCGTTCAAAACCGAGTGATTGGTGATGGCGCGCTTCACAACCGGCGCCGTTGTAACTTCCGCGAGTAACTCTTCAACATTCATGAGTAAGACTCCTTAAGAATTCATTTCGCTACGGGTTTTCCTTGTTTCACCAATGGAGCACCGGGCGTCCCCGCCCGGTCAGCACGTCCTTCATGACTTCCGCCAGCTTGTACCTTATCCGTCGAGCCATGCATCCGGATACCGTGACTCAGTCCTTTCGCCGTTGCCACCCAAAGATCGTCGCCCTGAAAGT
This sequence comes from Terriglobales bacterium, assembly GCA_049520915.1. Lineage (GTDB taxonomy): Bacteria > Acidobacteriota > Terriglobia > Terriglobales > Acidobacteriaceae > Acidiflorens. The sequence goes on along the minus strand of JBEKPH010000034.1, from coordinate 20,998 downwards.
CGACCCCGAGCACATAGTTATGCGCCGGGGCACTCTGCACCGCAATTTTCTTCACCACGCCCGCGCCGTCTCGAACCAGCATCTCTGGCTTATGCGTATCAAGCGCCGGGCGATAGACCGTCCAGTTCACGCCATCGTAGTAAGCCAACCCTTTATCAGTCGAAAACCAGGCACGATTGGCGTCAACCGCCTTCACCTGGTTTAGGAAGTTACTCGGCAATCCGCTATCTTTCTGTAAGAAGTTATGCCAGTACCGCCCGTCGTAACGACTGGCTCCGAAGTACGTTGCCACCCACAGCATCTTATCGACATAGCTTACCGAGGTAGTAATCTCATGAATCAGCCCCTGATCCTTCATTAGCACTAACTCGGTCTCACCGTCGGGATCGTCGTAGTTCTTCCAACGCTCTGTCTTAACGTCGTATTCCAATATTCCGCCGCCCCACACCGCGTAGTACACCTTGTCTTCCCCCGGACTAACCGCATAAGTCCAGATTTCATACATCGGGGTGTTGCGTTCGTTGAATAGGGCCCATTGCCCGGTTCGCGTATTGAATCGGCTAGCCCCAGCCGCGGTCGCGATCCATACGAAGTCTCCCTGGACGGCGACCCCATAAACGATGTCATTGCTCAATCCAGAATTGAGTTGCGTGAAGGTGTCGATCCGCCCCGCCGAAATGCGACTCAGACCTCCCATCGTTCCCACCCACAGATCGCCTGTGCGCTTGTCGAGGGCAAGCGACAACACCGCCTGGTGCGCAAGTCCATCCACGGGACGATAGATCTTCCACGCCCCCTTTTCGTACCGTCCCAGTCCGTTGTCGGTACCCGCCCAAATGCGATCTCCGTCCACCAGAACGCAGAACACGTGATCGTCGGGAAGGCCTTCCGAGGTGGTGAAGCTCTCCCATCGGAACCGTGGCAGTTCAGCAACCTGAGCCGCCGCAAAACATCCAGTAAGCGCGGCCAGCACGACGGCGGCTACCAGCGCAGACCGGATCCTCAATATGTTCTTCATAACGTTTTCAAATACTCGATCAGGTCGTTCAATTCGTCTTTTGTCAGGTCGTTGCTAACACCGTGCTCATCTTTCGGATTGAACACGGTCCAGATTTCTTCCAGCGACCGCGCCGACCCATCGTGCAGGTAGGGCGCCGAGTACGCCACATTGGAGAGTTGCGGCACATCGAGCACCGGCGACCGGTCCGTGACCTTGCCCGTTCCCACGTCAAACTGCCGTTGGTTTGTGTACTTCGGTCCGCTGTGGCAATAAGCGCACTGATTTCGTTCTGGAATCGGATTGTTGTTCTTATATCTCGTCCGCTCAAAAATCCTCTTTCCGCGCTCCTGGGCCACTGTCAGTTCTCCATCCCCCAATCGGTAGCGATTCGCGCGGTACGGCAACGAGTACACAAACTTCACAATGTCGGTAAGTTCCTGCGAGTTGTAACTCTGCGACCGGTAGAAGTATTTCTCCGTGCGAGGCCCGCACTCGGTCGGCATATCCGGATTGCCGCCGTTCCACTTGAACGGCTCTGTGCCTGCCAGATTTTCCAGCGATCGATTGTCGACGATGTCCTTGCCGAATCCATCCGGCTCCAGATCCCACTGCAGCCCGTCAATCGTCGCGTCCAGATGGCAATTCGCGCAGCCAAACTGGCCTTGAAACGCATAATCAGCCGTGAAGAAAATCTGCTCCCCATGACGAAGCGCGTTGACCGTCTTCGGTCCGCCCAAATCAATCGTCGAAACGACCCGGTTCGATACCGTATCAAGCACCGAAATGTTGTCATCCAACCGGTTCGCCACATACAGCCGTCTGCCATCCGCCGACAACAAAGCGCCACGCGGATTATGGCCGACCGGAATCTTCGCCACGACATAATTTGCCGACGCGGAAAGATCGTTCGCAAAAGAACCTCGCCGGCCCCGAATAAAACTCAACAACTTATGCACATCAAGGACGGTCACGTTCTCTGACCCGGCAGTCGTAACAAATATCTTCGATTTATCCGGAGCAATCGCGACTGCCCACGGCAGCGCGTAATAACGCTCTAGCTCGTCGAGTGGAACCTGCACCGTCCCGCCAACATCTTCGCCGAATAACGTGAGGGAATCGCCGAAGGCCCATCCATGCTCAACATGCGCCAGCGGAATCAAATTCTTGGGACGCAGTTGCGCTGCCACCCCGAGTTTTCCGTCGCGTGAAAGCGCGACATGAAAAACGCCCGCGACGTTCGCCAGCATTTTGCGCTCGACCACAGTCTGGCGCGACGTATCGATCATCGTGATCTCCGAATTCGGCTGCGATCGAAATGCCCCTGCATTCGGATAGATGTGCGTCCCATACACCGACTTCCCGTCCGGCGAAAGCGTCAGATAACTCGCCCCGCGCCCCGCCACCAGGCGTTTGATCTCCTGGCCTGAAGCAGTGTCGATCACCGAAATATCGCTGCTGAGTCGGTTTGCGACATATAAAGTCGTCTCGCTCCGATCCAGAACAAGACCATGTGGCTCAAACCCCGTTGCAAGCGTTCGCACAACTTTCAGACTCCCAGCATCAATCACGGACACCGTATCCGATCCCGAATTGCTCACGTAGATCACCCGCCCGTCGCGCGACAGCGCCATCCCGCGAGGCGTATTTCCCACCGCAACCGTGGCGACAATCGCGGATGTCCGAAGATCGACAACTCGCAACTCGCCACTCGCCTCGCACACTACGTAAAGCAAGCGTCCATCAGGCGACAGCGCCATCTCGATTGGCGAAAGGTAGCGCTCGCTCACCTCGGCCTCAACCGGACTCGCCGAAGGAACCGCGGCCGTCGTCACCAGAATCAGCCCCACCACCATCGCGGCGATCAGCTCAACGCTTAGCTCGGACTTAAGCACCGAAGCGATCGAGCGGCCGCGCGTGCGGGGCTTAACCATCTACGGTTCCTCCACCGTGAGCACGCGATCCACCGCCGGATTCTCGAGTACCTGCTCTTGCCCGCTCGGCCACCGAATCGTCAGCTTGTCAGCGCCAGCCGTTGCACCCAATCCAAAATGCACGCGGCCATCATCCTGCGAGAGGTAACCCGATCCCGCGATGCGCTCGGCGATTTGCTTCTTCCCTCCAGCCAGCAGCTCCAAGTGCGCCCCGATGCCATCCCGGTTGCTCTTCTTCCCTTTCAGTCTCACCGTGAGCCAGTGATTGCCGTTCACTGTCACGTTGTGCAACAGCGCGCCCGGCGCTCCCAGATTCACCACAAACGCATCAATCTTTCCGTCGTTGTCGTAATCGCCAAAACAAGCGCCACGGGACACCGCCTTCACGTCCAGCGCTACGCCGGCCTCCCGTGAAACATCGGCAAACTTACCGTTGCCGAGTCCGCGAAACAGCGACTGTTCCTGCGGAACCAGGTGGATCAATCCACCGTGAAATACAAAAATGTCGGGCCAGCCGTCATTATCGAAGTCGTAAATCCCCGTGCCCCAACTCGTGTACTGCGCCGTGGCCTGCGAAATTCCCGAACTTGGCCCGATGTCCTCGAAGCCGCTCGGCGCGCCGTTCCCCGCCGTATTTCGCATCAGCCGGTTGTACTTCGAATCCGTAACCCAAAGATCCACATGTCCGTCGCCATCGATGTCAGCCAGCACCGGACCCATCGCCGACGTGCTCTCACCGTTCTGTCCGTAAGCCACACCGAGATCGCCGGCAACCTCCTCGAACGTACCGTCGTGCTTGTTGTGAAAGAGAAAGTTTTCCGTCTTATCGTTCGCAACATAAACGTCGGGATAACCATCGCCATCGTAATCCGCAGCGGTAACTCCCATCGCTCGCCCTTTATAAGCGCCGATTCCCGACTTATCCGTCACATCGGTGAACGTGCCATTGCAATTGTTGTGATACAGCCGGTTGGTATCCGACGCGTAATCAAGAGGCCCCGGATAGTTATCGGCAGCATAGAAGTTGCGGTATTTCGGATCGAACTTTACATACCGGCCGACGAACAAATCAACGCAACCGTCACGATCGTAGTCCAGCCAAGCCGCGCCAATCGACCACCCATCCACCTTGATCCCCGCCTTCGCGGTTACATCCTCGAATGTCCCGTCGCCCCGGTTGTGATAAAGGATCGCGCGCCCGTAGCCCGTGACAAAAAGATCCACGTATCCGTCGTTGTCGAAGTCAGCCGCAACCGCAGCCATTCCATAGATATTGGCGGCAACGCCAGCCTGGTCGGTCACATCGGTGAACGTGCCATCGCCGTTATTCCGATAGAGATGGTTGTGGGGAGCAATCGCTGGAGGCTGCTTCAGCGGATACGGGTGCATCCCATCTTCCAGCGGCTTGCCGCTCACGACGTATAGATCCAGCAGCCCGTCGTTGTTATAGTCAAACCAGACACAACCCGCGCCCGTGCCTTCCAGCAGCGAACCGAGTTGCTGCGCTCCAAAACTGTGCGTAAATTGAATTCCCGCCTTCGCCGTTGCATCTTCGAATCGAATCGCAGTAGTTGGAATCGCTGCCGAGCTTTGCGCCAGCACAGCACAAGGCGCGAAAAGAAGCGTCATACAGTACGCTAGGTACCAAGTTATGCAGAAAGACAAAATGCGATTTCTCAACTTAGTGCCCTCCCGCTGCGGCGCGCCCACTGTTTCCCGTCATGTCCACCGGAGTCGTCGATTTCAGGAGCACCATCGGCACTGCATTCTCGGGGGAAGTTTCCGGACCCGCATGGCATCCAATGCACGCTCGTTGTTCGCCGTGCCGCATCCAAAACCACCCCGCCTCGCGCTTTAACGTCTTTCCGGACGCGTCCAGCAATTCCACCTGCAGAGGTTGCTCCGTCGGGACTTGCGCAAAGAACGATCCATCCCGCTCCACCGGCGCCGTCCCCAGCAACTTCGCGTTCCCCGAATCGTCGCGCGTGTACATCCGAACCGAGCGGATCGATCCGGCACCAAACCTGTATTGCGAGGTGTAAGCGTTCAGACAAAGCAGGTTGGCATTCGGCCAGTCATGCAACCCCGAAGGATGCCGCTTCGGAGTAGCCCGTTCCCCTACGATCGTGGGCTGAACCACATTCGCCGCTCGATCCGCAACCATTGGAACTAGATTGCCCGCACCTGGCGCCCAGCGTTTTATCTGAAAGTAACTCTTCTCATCGGGACGCCACGGCAGCAACCAGTCGCCCGCTGGAGTCTCGACCACATCTCCGGCATAATCTCCAGTCGGCGCAGAGATGACTTCCATCTGCGCCCGCGCCGAAGTAAAGCGGCCCAAACCGGCGGCGCTCTTTCGTAAGCTTGTCGCGAACACGATGTCGCCCGACCCAACCTGTTTTCCGGAATGGCGCGTCCGCCCGTGATCACAGCGGTAAGCCTCCACTCCGCTGCCGTCCGAATAAACCGTATAGAGTTCGGCGACGCCATCTCTTCCCAGTGGATAGCTCGACTCAAACAAGATGCGTCCATCGCGCAAGACATCGCTTGGCAGCGTGTTACCCGGACCGTAAGTCAACTGAAGAGCAGGCCGCACCGTCTTACTGTCCGCCAGGTCTGCCACCTCGACGACAAACCGCCCGCCAGTCTTTTTCGCATACACCACGCGATCGTCCGGCAGGAACAAGGGCCGCACGCAATCCTCCACGCACGAAGTAACGCGTTGCGGAGTATCCCCGCCCAACTCCACTTCCCAGATCTGCCAAGCATCCTGCGCATTCCGTTTACCCGCAAACAAAACCCTCGTGCCCTCAAAGGAAACTGCCGGATCGGCGGAAGCGGCAAATCCCGGCACGAGGGGACGGCGTCGGCTACCATCCTGCAGGAATACAGTCGCATCCGCGCTGAAGCGGTCACCACCTCGCATCCATGCGAGTCCGTCATACCTCTTCGTAACGGTGAAAAGTAAAGTGGGAGATTCCATCCCTGAAGAGAACACTAAGTGGGTTGAAGGGAAATCCGCAGATCCCAGAGTGATTACTGCAATATTAATTGCGACGAACACCAACCGCCGCAGAATGGACCGCGGCCGCATTAGTCTGCACCGCCCGCGACCACAATTCGGGGGGCACTGATCTTCGCATCGACGATCTTCGAATCCACGACCCGCGGATCGACGAAGCTCGGATCAACACCGCGCTGGTTGACTAATCGCAGACGCGACCGCCTTTTCCCATACCGAATCGCCAGATAAGGTCCGAGGTCGTCCATCATCTCGCGAAAGCCGCCAAAGGTTAGCGACTGCGCTCCATCGCTCATCGCCTCATCCGGCGACGGATGCACTTCCACAATCAGCCCGTCAGCCCCCACCACCGACGCCGCCCGAGCCAGCGCTGGAACCAGCGCCCGCACACCAGCCGCGTGACTTGGATCCACAATCACCGGCAGATGCGAAACCATCTTCAGCACCGGAACCGCCGCGATGTCCAGGGTGTTGCGCGTCGCCGTCTCAAACGTTCGAATGCCGCGCTCGCAAAGAACAATCTGCGGATCTCCTGGCGATGCCATCGCAATCACCTGCGCCGACTGCATGAACTCTTCGAGCGTCGCCGTCATCCCGCGCTTCAGCAGCACCGGACGCCCGCACCCTCCCAGCCTTTCCAGCAGCGCATAGTTCTCCATGCTGCGCGTGCCCACCTGCATCAGGTCGGCATATTCCGCGACCTGCTCCACATCTTCCTCGCTCATCACTTCGGTGACGATCGCAAGCCCGGTTTCTTCCCGCGCCTTGCGCAAAATTTTCAACCCCTCCAGCCCCAACCCTTGAAACGCATACGGAGACGATCGCGGCTTATACGCTCCTCCACGCAAGATGCGCGCTCCCGCCCCGGCAACCGCTTCCGCCGTCTGCAGCAGTTGCCGTTCTGACTCCACCGCGCACGGTCCCGCCATCACGACAAATTCGTCGCCTCCAATTTCCACTTGGCCCGCGCGCACAATGGTCTTCGCGCACTCGTCCGTCTTCTTTCTCGCCACTCGATCGAAGCACGAAAATTGGCCGTTCCACTTGGCGTTCATAAGTTGCGAAGCGCAATTTTACGAACTCGCGCTCGCCGAATCATTAGTACGAAACTATTAACTTTAAGAAATTGTTTAACTGTGACATACATCACACAGCAATGTGAGGCCGCGCACGTTCCCACACTGCTCAACATGCCTGCGGGATTTTGCGCACGGAATTACAGCTGACAGAAGCGCAGTTCTCAAATTTGGAAGGGCTCGTTACGACCGCCGCGAAGCTCGCGCGCACTACGCCCCGAACTGAATCCCCTTTTGTTCCCGTCCCAGCGCCACCACCGCGGCCGCGAGCGTGAACACCACGAAGGCCGTTCCAGCCATCGCGTTGGCATAACTCGTATGCTCCGCGAAGATCGCCTCCAGATAACCCACCGAACTGGCGAGCAACACACCACACTGGTAAGCGAACCCGGGAAGAAATCCGCGCACCGAATCCGGCGACAACTCCGACAGATGCGCTGGAATAATCCCCCATGCTCCCTGCACCATAAACTGCATGACGAACGCTCCGACAACCAGCAGCGCCAAAGACGGCGCGTACGCCCACAGGGGCACCGACGCCACCGCGCAGAGCAGCGCCGTGATCATCGTTCGTTTCCGTCCCATCCGGTCCGACAAGAAACCAAACAATGTCCCTCCCAGGATTGCTCCCACCATCGAAATCCCTGTCACCACCGCCCGTTCCCGAACACCCATCCCCCAATGCCGCTGCAGAAAAGTCGGGAACATGTCTTGCGTCCCATGCGAAGCAAAATTCATCATCATCATCAAAAGCGTCAAATAGAGAAAGAGTCTCCAGTGCGAAACAATTTCCCGGGCCAGGCTGCTCCAGTTCGGCTGGCGAGTCCTCTTCCACACTTCCGATTCCTTTACTTTGAAGCGAACGAAAAGCCCCAATAGCGCCGGCAGTCCTCCGATAAAGAACATCGGCCGCCAACCCCACCGCGGAAAGACCGTATAGAAACAAATCGCCGCCAGTAAATAGCCCAGCGCGTACCCCTGTTGCAGCATTCCCGACAGAAATCCGCGCAATCGAGGCGGAACTTTCTCCATCGCCAGCGAAGCGCCCACTCCCCACTCCCCGCCCATCCCGATTCCGAACAAAGCGCGCAGCACCAGAAACGCCATGAAGCTGTGAGCGAATCCCGTCAATACTTCCACCAGCGAATAAAAAACGAGATCGATCATCAGCGGAATCCGCCGCCCGTAGCGATCGGCCATCGCCCCAAAAATAAATGCTCCTACTGGACGAAACACCAACGTCAGCGTGATCGACAGCGCAATTTCTTTGTCGGACCGATGAAACTCCTGCGCAATTGCGGTCAGCGAAAACGCCACCAGAAAAAAATCGAAGGCATCGAGCGTCCATCCCAGGAATCCAGCAACCACCGCCGCACCGTGCCCGCCCGTTGCAAGCGCAGCCGTCCCGTCTTCCGGCCTATCTTCTTGCCCCATGCCGTTCAAGTTTCCCCCGACCTCGCTTCGAGTCAGCAACGCCAGTCACAACGATCCGAATCAGCATACACGGTCGGTTTGCGGACGAACGTATCGGACCAACATGCAAGAACGTCGTCCTCGCCCCCAAACCAGATTCCTTCTTGAATGTCGTAAAATTCCCATACCCAAGCCGTCGACCGCCAGGAGGTCCCTTGATTCGCAGCTTCTTCTCTTTCTCGCTCATCATCGTTCTCGCCTTGCCAGCCTTCTCCCAGACACCATCTGCCAATGCCGCTTGGATCGCCGCGAGCAACAAATATGCCAACCTGCTCACCGACGTCGAATTCAAACACCGCCCCGAATCCGCATCCTCCCAAGGCTTGAGCGAGTTTGACAACAAGATCTCCCAACCCACCCTCGCCGATGAAGATCAGCAGCGCCAGGAAACCGCCGCCGTTCTCGCCCAGTTGAAAACCGCGGCCGGCGAGAAGCAGCCGCAAGAAGTCGCGGAAGACCTCCAGATCATGATTCGTAAGGTCGAACTCAACTTCAAGCAGGAAGATTTCGCGCGTGCTCACGAGGTTCCATTCGCCAACGCCAGCGCCATGATTTTTGGCGGATTGCGAATTCTGCTCGACGAACAGACGCCCTCCAAACGCCGTTTTGCAGCCGTGGTTCGCATTCGTGAATACGCCGGACTGGAGCCAAGCCACACGCCGTTTACCGAGATTCTGAAGCAGCGTGTGATCGAGCAGATGGCCAAGCCTGGAGTCGTCTATCCCGCGCGCGTAGAAATCGAAACCGAGATGGGGCGTAACTCTAACTACGTCGACGGAATCGCCGCGCTCATGCAGAAGTACAATCTCGCCGGATGGCAAGAGCCGTTCGCCAAACTAAAAACGCAGCTCGCCGATTACGACGCCTGGATCCGCGCCACCGTCCTGCCCAAAGCGCGAACCGATTTCCGCTTGCCTCCGGAAGAATACGCGCTCGACCTCGAAGAATACGGAATCGACATTTCGCCCAGCCAGATGGCCGAAATGGCTCATCAGGCCTTCACCGAAATTCAGGACGAGATGAAACCCATCGCCGCGCAGATCGCAAAACAACGCAACCTGCCGTCGAGCGATTATCGCGATGTAATCCACGAACTGAAAAAGCAGCAACTGGTCGGCGAAGCGATTCTTCCCTTCTACGAAGAACGCCTGAAGCAAATCGAAAAAATCATCGTCGACCAGCAAATCGTCTCCCTACCCGACCGCCCGGCAAAAATCCGAATCGCGACCGCCGCGGAAACCGCGCAGCAACCCGCTCCCCACATGCAGCCGCCGCCCTTCCTCCACAACACCGGCGAGAAGGGAGTGTTCGTGCTCCCGCTGAATATTCCCGCCGGACCCGGACAGACCAGCGCCGAAAAATATGACGACTTCACCTTTGACGCCGCCGCTTGGACTCTGACCGCGCACGAAGCCCGCCCGGGCCACGAACTGCAATTCGACTCCATGCTCGAACACGGAGTTTCCCTCGCCCGCGTCCGTTACGCCTTCAACAGCACCAACGTTGAGGGATGGGGCCTCTACTCCGAATACATCATTCGCCCCTTCATGCCGCTCGAGGGCCAACTCGTTTCGCTCGACTACCGCCTCTTACGTGCGGCCCGCGCCTTTCTCGACCCCGGGTTGCAGTCCGGCAAAGTTACGCCCGCCGACGCCTATCGCGTCCTCGAGCAAGACGTGGTCCAGTCGCACGCCTTCGCCCAGGAAGAAGTCGAGCGCTACACCTACCGCGCTCCCGGACAGGCCAACAGCTATTTCTACGGCTATACCAAGCTGATTCAACTCCGCAAAGATACGGAGAAAGCGCTAGGCCCCAAATTTAGCCAGAAGCAGTTTCACGACTTCATTCTGGCGCAAGGGCTACTCCCGCCCGATCTGATGCGACAGGCCACCATGGAGAATTTCATTCCCGCGCATCGCTAGGAAGGAATTGGGCAGCGATCTAAAACAGAAAGGAGAAAAAAAGGCAGGAAGGATAAGCAAGCCGAATAAGACTTACTCGGTCGAGACCGCCGGCAGAATCGTCCCTTCGCATTGTCCGAGCCCGATCCGCCGAAATCCGTCGCGCTCGCAAAACCCGCGCAGAATCACTTCATCGCCGTCCTGAAGAAATTTTCTCTCCTCGCCAGTCGGCAGTGTCACCGGATCTTTGCCGCGCGACGTCAGCTCCAGCAAACATCCCAGCGCAGTCTTGTCCGGACCCGAAACCGTTCCGCTCCCCAGCAAATCGCCTGCCTGTAGATTGCAGCCGTTGCTCGCGTGGTGCGTCACCATTTGCGCCATGGTCCAATACACATCGCGAAAATTGCTGCGTCCCAATACCGCGGCAGCAATTCCGTTTTCACGCATGCGCGCCGAGCGCAGAGAGACTTCGAGCGACAGATCAAGACCGCCATACTCCTGATCGTTCGCGTCGAAGAGATAAGGCAATGGCGCCGGATCGCCTTCCGCGCGCACAAACGCAGGCGCTCGAAAGGGAGCCAGCGCCTCGGTCGTCACCACCCACGGCGAAAGCGATGTCGCAAAACTCTTCGCCAGAAATGGCCCGAGCGGTTGATACTCCCAAGCCTGTATGTCCCTCGCCGACCAATCATTCAACAGGCAGATTCCGAAAATGTGTTCTCCCCCTTCGGCGATGGGAATTCGTTCTCCCAACTGGTTCGCCCCGCTGACAAAGAACCCGACCTCCATTTCATAATCGAGTGCCTTGCTCGGCCCGAACTTGGGAGCCGCATCGCCATCACGTGTTTGCCCGCAAGGCCGATGGATAGGCGCCCCCGTCGCCACCAGCGACGATCCTCGTCCGTGATAACCGATCGGCACGTACTTGTAATTCGGCAACAGCGGATTGTCGGGACGGAACAGTTTCCCTACGTTAGTAGCGTGAAAAATGGAGGCGTAGAAGTCGGTATAATCGCCAATGAAAGCTGGCAGTAGCATCTCGGCATCGGCCTGGGAAATCAGATCCCGGGAAGCCGCCCGCCGATCTGCTGCGGACGTGTCCTGGCGCAAGATCGTGTGCAGCCTCTTGCGCAATGCGCGCCTTGGAACAGAACCCAGCGACATCAGCGCATTCAGGGAATTGGAAGCAGAAGCCTCCAACGCGCGGCGCAAGTCATCTGCGGCAACTAATCCCTCGGCTTGCATTCCGTCGAGGTCAAGAATGGAGTCGCCGATGGCAACCCCTACCTTAGGTTCGCCACTCCCACCGCGACGCCGAAAAACTCCGAGGGGTAAATTCTGAATGGGGAAATCGGATTGAGGATCGTTGGCGGCTTCCACCCAGCTCAGCGTGTTCGGATCGTGGGTCTCATCGAGGACAGGTCTCATAGCAGACCTAACGACTGTAAATCATCGATGGGCTCGGTAAACGAGCACGACCCGAATGAAATCGCGAAGTCTTTGCGCGCAGCCGCGATCTCCTCGGCGCCAAGCCGATTCTTCCACCATTGGATGCCGTCAGAAGAAAACTCCCATGGCCCGCACGATTCCAGCAACGAAATAGCAAGGGCAGGCTCCATGCCGGCGCGTAGAAACGCCGCGGCCAGAAACACGTTGAGAAAGCCGTGCATCATTCCCGACGGACTATTGTCTTCATAGGTCAGCCGATGGATGGAACGCAGCGGATGGTGCAGTCCCGCTGTCGCCTTGAATGGCACATTGGCCGCCGCACACAGCCTTATGAATTCGACCACGTCCGCGGACGTTGGGAACTTCTCCGGGGTTTCGCCGCCCGTCCTGATCTTGGCTCGCCGTCCAACGCCCGACACCGCAGAGATACATTCGCCCGCACTCGAAAGCGGAAATTCAAAATAAGTTTCGAGTTCCGCCGGGACGATTCGTGAAAGCCGCGCGATTTCCCCGGGGTTATTGACTTTCACCTCTACCGCCTCAATCATGGCGCGCCGCTCGGAATCCACACCCGCCATCCGAGTATTGAAATCGCGGATTCGAGCGACATCCTCCACAACATCTGAACCGGGAAGAACCGAAAGACGCCAACTCGGAGTTGCCTCGCCCGACCCTGGCAGAGCCTTCAACGCTTGTTCGAACTCGTCCAGTCGCGCCACCGGAACAATGAAGCGCCCCAGAGTCCAGTTCCAGTGAGAATTCAAGTACGCGTTAAAGTTGGCGACCGACGAAGCCATCGATAACGATGCTGGCGGAAACAACCCCGCATAGTCGATCAGTTCGCGGAGCAATGCGCGCCCCGACTCCAACGTCCCCAGGCCACTTCTCATCGTCTCTGCAGTTGGCAAACTCATCGATTGACTTCGGCTCTGCTACATCACGTAGTGAACTTCTTCTTCAGCCCCTGCCACACCTCGAAGTACTGATGATCGAGTTCCGAACTCTCCAGCGCAAACTTCGTCGGCTGGCACACAAACCGCGTCTCGAACATAAATGCCAGCGTGTCGGCGATGTAAACCGGTTTCAGTTCGGCCTTGCTCGCCTTTTCAAATGTCTCGGTATCCGGACCGTGTCCCGCCATGCAGTTATGCAGGCTCGACCCGCCCGGCACAAATCCTTCGGCTTTAGCGTCATATTCACCGCGAATCAGCCCCATGAACTCATTCATAAAATTGCGATGAAACCACGGCGGACGAAACGTATGCTCAGCCACCATCCAGCGCGGCGGAAAGATTACGAAATCCACATTCGCTGTCCCAGGAATTTCAGACGGTGAAGTCAGCACCGTATAAATCGATGGGTCGGGATGATCGAAGCTCACCGTATTGATGCAATTAAAATTTGCCAGATCGTATTTATACGGCACATAGTTTCCGTGCCACGCGACCACGTTCAGCGGAGAGTGATCGATCGCCGCCGACCACAACCGCCCCTGGAATTTGGTCACAATCCGGAAATCGCCCTCGCGATCTTCAAACGCCGCTACGGGAGCCAGAAAGTCACGCGGATTCGCCAGTCCATTGGCGCCGATCGGCCCCAGATCGGGCAGCCGCAAAAGCGCGCCATAGTTCTCGCAGACATATCCGCGCGCTTCTTTATCGACAAGCTCAACCCGAAAACGAATTCCCCGCTGGATAACCGCGATCTCGCCCGGCCCAACCGCAAGAATGCCCATTTCCGTCCGCAAGAGCAGTCGCCCAACCTGCGGCACGATCAACATCTCGCCGTCCGCATTGAAAAAAAAGCGGTCCGTCATCGAAGCGTTTGCGACGTAGATGTGAATGCCAACGCCCGAGTGCGTATGCGTATCGCCATTGCCCGCCATCGTAATCAGGCCATCGACAAAGTCGGTTCGCTCGCGGCCGGAAGGAATCGGTATCGGCTTCCAGCGCAATTGATTTGGCGGTGTGGGCACCTCGTCAAAGGGCGCGCTGCGCAGCCTTCCCAGCTCGATCGCCTTAAATGGCTTGTGCGCCACTGACGGACGCATCCGGTAAAGCCACGTCCTACGGTTCACTCCCCGCGGAGCCGTGAATGCCGTGCCGCTCAACTGTTCCGTGTACAACCCATGCGCCACTTTTTGCGGAGCATTCTGCCCATGCGGAAGAATGCCTTCCACCGCCTCGCTCACAAACTCGTTCCCAAATCCAGATTGGTATTGATACTTGAACGATTTTTTCCCTGCCGTCATCGAGTTGCCAACCGCCGCTTTCGCGTTGCTCACTTTTTTGTTGGCCATACTACAAATTCCCTCGCCGCGCCTGCTCCATCTCGATCGATTCAAACAACGCTTTGAAGTTTCCTTTGCCAAACCCGCGGCTTCCCTTGCGCTGAATCACTTCAAAAAACACCGTCGGACGATCTTCCACCGGCTTCGAAAAAATCTGCAGCAAGTAGCCTTCCTCATCCCGATCTACCAGGATGCCCAGCGACTTCAACTCCGCCACCGATTCTTCCACCGGACCCACCCGCGATGGCAGCGCATCGTAATACGTATCGGGAACCCGCAGAAAATCAAGCCCGTTCCGCTGCAGTTTTCCCACCGTCTGCAAAACATCTTTGCACTGCAGTGCGATGTGTTGCGCCCCCGCTCCGCCGTACGCCTCGATATATTCCTGAATCTGGCTCTTGTTGCGCGCCGCCGCCGGCTCGTTGATCGGAAACTTCACCGAGTGCGAATCGTCCGACATCACGATGCTCATCAACGCGCTGTACTCGGTCGAAATGTCCTTATCGTCAAACGTAATATACCGATGGAACCCGAAAACTTTCGTATAGTAGTCAGCCCAAAACTGCATCTTCCCCAGTTCCACATTGCCCACAATATGATCGACTCGCAGAATGCCGCAATCGTCGCCGGCAATCGGAGCCGCCGCATACCCCGGCAGAAACGGCCCCTTGTAGTTTTTGTAGGAAATCAGTGAGTGGATTGTGTCGCCATACGTGTGCACCGCCGCCCGCCGGATCGTCCCGTGCTCGTCGGTTACATCCCGCGGCTCCTCCGCCGGCAGCGCCCCGCGACGGACCGCTTCTTCAAACGCCTGATCCGCATCCGCCACTTCCAGTGCAATGTCCCGTACGCCGTCGCCATGTTTTCGTATATGTTCCGCCGCAGCATCGTCCGGCGTCATCGGTGTCGTCAGAAGAAAGTTCGCCTTCCCCTGGCTCATCGCATAAGAAGCTCTCTGGCGCTGGCCCGTTTCCAGTCCGCTATACGCAACCTGCGAAAAGCCGAAGGCCTTCCGGTAGAAATACGCTGCCTGCCGCGCGTTTCCCACCCAGAATTCCACATGATGAATGCGCTTCAGCTTTAGTGGATTTTCCATACTATCCCCCACACGACATTTTATCGCTCGTCTTGCACTTCACTTCGGCCACTCTTTTATAAGCGTTCAGAGACGAGCTGTTCCCCAAGCTTCTGCCCTAAGTTTGTTCCCAGAAAAAATCTAGCGCGCAACCGCAGTCCCCACCGCGATCTCCTCTAGTGACGTCACGCGATGCAGCCAGTGACTCCACTCCGGCGCCACGCCCGTCTTTGCGCGGTCGAACGCTCCCCGAATTTTGTCCGTTACCGGACCCGGTGCCCTCAACCCAATCCTCGCGCCATCCAATTCCGCCACCGGAACAATCTCGCACGCCGTCCCGCACAAAAAAACTTCATCGGCCTTGCGCAACTCGTCCACAGTAATCGTCCCTACTTCGACTTCGAAACCCTCCGCCACGGCCAGCTGCAGAATCGAGTCGCGCGTAATTCCCATCAGGATCGACGACTTCTCATCATTCGTGTGCAGCGTGCGTCCCTTCACCACGAAGACATTCGCCACCGCCGCTTCTGCCACGTTGCCATCGATATTCAGCAACAGCGCCTCGTCGTACCCCCGCTTCGAAGCCTCCATCGTGGCCAACCGCGAATTTAAATATTGTCCGCAAGCCTTCGCCGTAGTCGGCATCACCCGCGCGTCAAACTTCCTATAAGGAGAAACAGTCAGCCGCGTTCCTCGCCTCCGGCTCTGTTCGCTTACGTGCGCCATGTGCGGCCATGCCAGGATCGCCGTGTCCGTCGAGCACTGCGCCCGAATCCCCAGCGTTTCCGCTCCCATATACGCAATCGGTCGGATGTACGATTCCGTCAATCCGTTGCGTCGAATCAGCCCGCAGATCGCTTCTGTAAGTTGCTCTGGGGTAAATGGAATCCGCATCCCATACACGGCCGCCGACTGGTAAAACCGCTCCAGATGCGCGTCCAGCCGAAAAACCGCTGGCTCGCCGTCGACGGAATAGCTGCGAATGCCTTCAAACACGCCAGTCCCATAATGCAGAGCATGCGTCGAAAGCGGTACCGTGCTCTCCGCCCAAGGCACGAAGTCGCCGTTCATCCAGGTCCATTGAATGTTTTCAAATGACATTTTCCACCCCGTTCGCGCAAGTTACCCCTGTCTCCATTGTTGAGGTGTTCAATAAATTGGTAAATACACGAGGTGAAGCAAATGGCGAATTGTCTAACAACTTCTAACGTAGAATGGCCATATGACTTTCGATACCTTAGCCCTCGACAAGACTGGCTGGCATATTCTTGAGGAACTCCAGAACGATGGCCGCGTCTCTTTCGCCGAACTCGGACGTCGCGTCGGCCTCACCCTGCCCGCCGTCGCCGAGCGTGTCCGCAAAATGGAAGACGCCGGAATCATCACTGGCTTCCGCGCGGAAGTGAATCCCGCCAAAATCGGCTTGCCCATCGCCGCCTTCATTCGCATCAGCGTCGTCGGCGACGTCTTCGCCCGCCTCGCCCGGGCCGTCGTCGACATGCCCGAAGTTCTTGAATGCCATCGCGGCACCGGAGCCGACTCCTTCACCCTGAAAGTCGCCGTCGAATCCGTTCAGCATCTCGAACGCCTCATCGATAAGCTGACCCCCTTCGGCACAACCTCGACCTCGATCATCCTTTCCACTCTCGTCAAGAAGCGCGACTTCACCCGCCGCGAAACCACCCGCAAGAAATCTTGATCTTCGGGAAATGGTCGGGAACACTTCGGAGCGTATTCGGGTCGCGACACGGATGCTCTACAATCTTTCGGTGCGATCCCTCACCATCGTATTCGCCGCCCTCACGATCCTCACCGTCGGGTCTTTCTCACAAACGCCAAAGCTTCAGGAAACCGGCTTCGACACCAACCTCCGCGGAGTCAGCATCAGCCAAACTCCCGCCGGAAAACATGTCGTCTGGGTCTCGGGCAGCAAGGGAATCGTGCTGCGCTCTGTAGATGAAGGCAAGTCGTGGACGCAACTCAAGGTCAGCGATCAACCAGATCTCGACTTTCGCGACATCGAAGCCTTCGGAGCGAATATTGCCTACGTGATGTCGAGCGGCGACGGCGAAAAATCTCGCATCTACAAGACCGTCGACGCCGGAAAATCGTGGTCCCTGCAATACACCGACAAACGCGCCGGATTCTTCCTCGACTCGCTAGCCTGCGATTCCAAAACTCAGTGCTTCGCGCTCAGCGATCCAGTCGACGGAAAATTCCTACTCTTAATCACCGCCGACGGCCTGCATTGGGAGGAACTGCCGCGTGACAAAATGCCCGCCGCGCTCCCCACCGAAGGAGCCTTCGCCGCCAGCGGCACCTCCATCGCTATTTGCCACAACGACATCTACTTCGGCACAGGAGGCCCCGCCGCCCGTATCTTCCATTCCCCCGATCGCGGACGCTCATGGACGGCCGTCGAGACGCCGATGGCGAGCGGCAACGCCTCCAGCGGAATTTTCAGCATCGCCTGCCACGGCCGCTCTCTCGCCGCCGTCGGTGGGGACTACCGCGAACCAACAAATGCAAACAAAGTCGCGATCGATTCCACCGATGCAGGCGCATCCTGGCATCTCGCCGAGCAGCAACCCGCAGGCTACCGCTCAGCAGTCGTATTTCTTTCTGGCAGACGCTTTATCGCGGTCGGAACCAATGGCAGCGACATAAGCGACGACGCGGGCGTGCACTGGAGACGCATGGATACATTCAACCTGAATGCGTTCAGCGTTAGAAATAGCAGAAGTTGCGCGGTGGGCCCAAAAGGAACGGTGTTGCTGGTCGGCGAACAATCACACTAGGAGAACCACTGACCGCAGTGATGTTTTACCGCACTTCAATCGAAACCAACTCCCCCTGATTCTTCCCCACCGCCCGGTAATTCACCGACACCAGCCGGTTCTTCCATTCGCACGAAAACTGATCCTCTCCAATCACCGGCAACGTCTTGAAATCCGAGGCGTGCATCTTGTAAGTCGTCATCCCAACCAGCACCGTAACCATCGCCTCGGGAGCCTTCGAACAATCGCTGTTCACAATCTTTCCCTTGAGATACTGCACCGGCCCGGTGCTTCCCGGTTTCACCGCCGCCGTCTTCGCCACCGGATGATCCGCCTCATCATCCTCATCCTGCGCCGTACTCGCGGCCGCAGCCGCAGCCGCAGCACCCGTTTTCGCCGCCGCCCCGCTCGTTGCCGCCGCCGGAGTACTCGCGGCTCCCGCCGGCGCCTCTTTTTCTCCCGCCCGCTGCGGACGCACTCCGTATTTCTGCAGCGTATCCAAGTCCTCCAACTGCTGTTTTGCTGCGGCAGCCGCCGCGCGATCCGGACCAGCTTTCAGCCGCGTGAAAATCTCTCGCGCCGCCTCCCACTTCTTCCCCGCCACATAAATCTGCCCCAGATTGAACTGGTACTCCACATTCCGCGGCGCCAGCGCAATCGCCTGTTTTTGCGCCTCCAATGCCGACGCGATCCCGCCGCCCTCCACCCGCGCCATGCCCAGCATGTTATAAGCATCCGCCAACTCCGGATACCAATCGGCCACCGCCCGCAGATCCTGCATCATGTTCGCCAGCCCACGCATCTCCTGCCGCGTCGCCTGCGCCGACTGGTACTTCAACGCCGACCGGTAGTACCAGATCCACGGATCCTGCGCATTCAGTTCTGTCGCCTTTTCCAGCTCATCGCCAGCTGCGTCGAATTTCTTCTCCCGCAAATATTCCCGCGCCAGCCCCCGATGCGCCGCTTCGTTGTCTTTCGGATCCGCCGTCAGTTGCTGCAGGTCATGAATAGCCTGGTCCCGGTGCTCCGGTAGCCGCGCCATCACATCCCCAATCAACGCCTTCGCATCTTCTTCTTTCACTGGACTCACCACCATCGCGATATCGTCCGCGTCGAAGGGAGCTGCGAAGTGGTCTGGCTGCTGAATATCCACCGGCATTTCCACCGGCTTCTTCGCCTGGTCGAGCGCAATTCCTAAGCCGCTCAGCGATTTGAAATACGTCTTCACCGTGTCTTCCATCTGCTGTGGCGTCAAATCAAACGCCTGCACCATCGCCTTATCTACCGGCACTTTCTGATTCAGCACAAGATCGAAGTACGTTCCCGCCTCCGGCATCTTGTTCTTGTTCACCAGATAATGAACCACCATCCACGACTGCGCGTAAAACAACGTGTGGTGCGTTCCCTCCAGCGTTCCCGAGCCGTCGTGCTTCATCGTGAACAGATCCGTCATCGACAGCCACACCGGAGAACTCACCAGCTGCGTCAGCGACTGCGGCACATTCGAGTCGTGCCGCAACATCTCCATCGTGTCCATCGCGTCCTCATGCCACTCCGGCGCCAGTTCCGGATCTCCTCCAATATCCACTTGCTTGCCGATTTGCAGTGACCCAAAATATTCCGCCAGCCCCTCGTCAAACCACCCCTGCGCCGGAGGATAGTTGTAGTTCAACAAATAGTGCGCCAGCGAGTGCGCCACCGACCGCCAGGGCTCCTGCTCGAAAAGATTCAGCACGATATAAACCCGGTCCCATGCCGGAATGTAGAAGCCGCCCGCCATCGTCTGCTTGCTCGGAGCCACGATCCCATATTGTTTATCGCCTTTGAGCGCGATCACCGTGATCGGCACCGGCATCCTTAACTTGTCTTTCAGAATCAGGCCCCCAAAAACCGCCCGCATCTGCTCCATCCTCAACGCAACTTCGCGCCCGCGTTTTTCGCCCGCGTCTGTGACTACGGAGAAATGGGCCGTATGCACCTCAATCCATTTCGGCTCATCCTTCGCGAACAGCCGAGGGACGAGAACTACGGAAATTGCCAGTAACAGAACTGGAAGGGACGTCGCAGCCTTGGTACCCTTGTTGGACTTGCATCTCATCATGACCTGACCGGTTTCCAGCAAATGCTAGCACGGCTCTGTCAGGACGCGCGCAGAAAGTCCGTGACGCCGAGCCGCCGAAACTTCTTTTGAGAACAAGGGTTATTCTAGAAGCAGTCCGGGCGGGATTTGGCGCACGACCGCCGCGCAGGTTCTTCACTCTAGCCATATGATTCGACCCCTCTTCTTATTACTAAGACGCCGAACTTCCGCAAGTTGGCTCAGAGCTGTCGCGCCATATTTGGCTGTTCTTGCCGCAATCGCGCTCGGCACCGCGGGAACAGCCCACGCCTCCGGCCCGCTGATCGTCGACCAGAATAGCCGCGTCGTTGTCATGGAGTATGAAGCCTGGTTCGGCCCCCACGCCGCCAACTTTCAAGGCAGCGCCGCCATGCCCCTCCTTCAGTCCGCCGATATGCAGCCCGTCGGAGGCGGCTATGACAGCGCCGATCCCGCCATCATTCAGCAGCATGTCGCGTGGCTCGAATCCCTGGGCGTTGACGCTGCCATCAGTGAGGTCACCAATAACGTCAGCTGCATCTTCGACAGCGAATGGTTCGTGAGAAAATACATCCGCAACTGCACGCCCTCGTTTCGCGCCTATAACCAGAACATCCGCGACAATACGGGAAACCTCTATCCCGCCTGGTCCGCCCTCGGTACTCCACTCAAATTGATTCCCATGGTGGGCGGCATCGACGGAAACGTCCTGACCAAAGATCTCGACGGCAAGACTGCTTTCGAGAAAGAGATCGAATATTTCGGCGCTCGCTTGCGCAAATATCCCGATCTCGCCGTGATTTATCAAGACAAGCCGCTGATGCTGATTTTTCTCGGCGCGGCGCAAGACCCCAACCCCGCCGATCATCCGCTCTGGTTTCGCCTCGAGCAGTTCCTGCAACACCA
>JBEKPH010000033.1:0-51064 GCA_049520915.1 Terriglobales bacterium | reverse complement strand
GGGGTTAACTTGGCTCCGCGTTCTGGATAAGGAACTCCGCAATGGGCGAAGATCGCCGCTCGGTTGTCCTGTTAACAGGGGCTTCGGGTTACATCGGAGGACGCCTTCTCAAGGCGCTTGAACGACGAAGCGGAGTTGGACGGTTGCACCCTCGGGGTTTGAGTACGGATGGACGGGGTGGACTAGGCGGGCTGGGTGTGGTGGAGGCGCTTGGTTGGACTTAGATTCTTCCAATGGAATTTCTTCCAGTCGATTCTTGTGCGGATCAGTGAGAGGAGGAGCATGAAGAGGGAGATTTCGATCAGGCCGCGTGTGGCGGTGGGAATGGATTGGGCGCGTTTCGGCAGGAGCGAGTAGCGTCCGTAGACGAATTCGATGTGGACCCAGTAGACGAGCAGGGAGGTTTGACCGAGTTGGAGGAGGGGGCTGAATCCGCGGGTGGCGAAGCCCCAGCGGCACCAGGCGTAGGTGAGGAAGCAGATGAGGAGGAGGAGTCCGATGCGCATCATGAGGAAATTGGGGCTGGTGTGCCAGTAATCGTAGACGGCGTAGAAGTGGAGTTGGGAGTTGTCGAGGAGGTAGGCGAGGGCGATGGCGGCGGCTCCGGCGGCGGCGAAGAGGGCGAGAGTTTTGGTGGTGCGGGCGCGGGCTGCGTCTTCGTCTCTAGATCTGAAAAGGAGAAATCCGGCGGCGAGTCCGGCGAAGGCGAAGGCGGACCAGGGGAAGATGCAGAAGAGCCAGGATTGGGGGGCGCCGAGGTTGTGGCATCCGTCGATGTAAGACTCGAGATACCAGGGGAGCCATGTGGGACGGTGAGTGGTGTAGAGCGGAGGGGTGAGGAGGGCGATGAGGGCGGCGATGGAGAGGGCGGCGAGGACGATGGGAAGGGTGGGAATGGGCACGGGGGCTAAAGCCCTTATCGATTCGGGGGGAACGCGGCCCTGAAGGGCCGCTCTTCCACGGTTTTGCGAAGGGACGGCGTGGAGGGATGAATCGGATTGGGCGGCGACTGCGGTGGGTTGCGATCCTTGGGAGTGGGTTTGGGCGCTGGCAGGGGCCGAGCGTTGCTCGGCTTGGGCGGGCGACGTCGCTCGCTCCAACACGGTCGCTCGTCCCCACATTGTCGCTCGTGTCCGAACTGTCGATCGTCCCCACAGTGAAGTTCGTCCCCACGTAAACATGACCAGGCCGCAGAGGAGGGCCATTAGCATCATGGAGATTCCGATGATGTTCAGAACATCGACTCGGAGGAGGTCGGACCAGGGAGCCCATCCCCAGGCGATGAGGAATTCTTGCAGGCGGAAGGCGAATCCGAAGGCCAGGATTTCTGCGCCGCGGAGGAGCATGGTGCGAGTGATTTCGGCGGGGGTGCGCTGCTTACGGATCAGCTTGTCGGTGACCAGGGCGAAGGAGACTCCGGCGAGAAAGAGGAAGAGCGGGGCGGGGAGGGTTCCGAGGAGTTGCGAGGTTTTGAGGAAGGTGGTGTTGCGGGCATCGCCTCCGAGCCAGGCGTCGTAACAGTGGGTCTGGAACATGAGGACGCAGGCGAGGCCGCGCATCCAGTCGATCCAAGCTAGGCGGGAGGGGGCGGTCATCGTCGTGGCCTGGGTTGGTTCGGTGAGGGGGGAGGAAAAATCAAAACCCCCACCCTAACGTCGAAAGAGCCGACGTTAGGATGGGGCACCCTCAAGGTTCTTCTCGACTTATAGTTCGGTTTCGTCACTTAGTTGATGGTTCGGATTTGAAAATCAAGGGAATCTACTGATTGTTCATGCCTCCCAGGATTGTGCCTACTATGCCTCCTACTACTCCGCCCTTGGCGGCTTCGTTGTTGCGGTTGGGCATGTATTCCATGAGTTTGTGAGCGAGCCTGGCGATGGGGAGGGTTTGGAGCCAGATGCGGCCGGGGCCGGTCAGGGCGGCTAGAAAGAGGCCGTCGCCACCGAAGATGATGTTTTTGATTCCGGGCATGGTGGTGATCTGGAACTGGACGCTGGATTGGAAGGCGCCCACGTGACCGGGATGGACGCGGAGAGTTTCTCCGGGGGCGAGGTCTTTGACGACGAGTTCGCCGGAGAGTTCGAGCCATGCGGTGCCTTGTCCGGAGAGGTGCTGGAGGATGAAGCCGTCGCCGCCGAAGATGCCAGCGCCGAGGGACTGCTGGAATCCGATGCCGATCTGGATGTTAGGAGTGCCGCAGAGGAAACCGTGGCGGTGAATCATGTATTCGCGACCGGGGCCGACTTCGACGGGGACGATATGTCCGGGAAGTTTGGTGGCGAAGGCGATTTCGCCGCGCTGGCCCAGGGCGCGGTATTCGGTCATGAAAAGAGTGCCGCCGCCAGCGACACGTTTGATGGCGCCGAAGATTCCGCCGCCGCCGGCGAATTGGGTGTGGGTGGTGAGTTGGATGGAACTGGCCATCCAGGAAAGTTCGCCCGCCTCGGAGATGACGGACTCGTTGGGCTCGAGGATGAATTCGAGGACGGGCATGGTGGTGCCGACGATGCTGCTTTGCATGAAGTCTCCTTAGCGAGTACAGAAGAAAGGGCAGGAATATCGTACATGCAACGGCGGGAATTTTGCGACAGTTTAGGTTCGACGGAGACGAAGGGCTTGAACCACGAAGGACACTAAGGTTCAGGAAGGAAAGCAGGGCGAGATCCGGAGAGGAATGGCGGCGAGCGTTTCTCGATCGCCAAGGTTCAGGGATGGACGGGCGAGGGCGCCCGTCTCTCCATCGAAACGCATCTTGTATTTCTTATTTCTTGTTGGCGGCTTTGATTTGCTGGACCAGGGCGTCGATTTCTTCGGGTTTGAGTTTGTCGGCGTACTTGGGCATGTGTCCCTTGCCGTTGTTAATGATCCTGGTCAGGTCGTCGGGAGTGGCGGCGGCGACTTTTTCGGAGATGAGGGCGGGGCCTCCGAAGTGGCGGCCTTCGGCGGTTTTGCCGTGACACTTGGCGCACTGTTTTTCGAAGACGGGATTGGTGGTGAGTGAGGCGTCCGAGGGCGGAGTTTGGGCGGAGAGGGCAGCGGTCGCGAGGAAAGCGGCGGCGGTGAGCAGGGAAACTCGAGCGATGTGGAGGCGGAATGTGTTCGGGAATGTCTTCACTTTAAACCTCGTTGGGATGGAATGAGCAAGTAGCTTGGATGCGGGTAAAGGGGCGGCAAGGTGTCTGATGGGCGCGTTGTAGTCGCGGCTAAGCATTACAAGAAAGAGAAGGCGGACGCGGAATGGGTTCGGAGCATCCAATGGTTGCTCTTCAGTGAATCGGGAGCCGGTGAAATCATAATTCACGCGAATGGGAACAAAAGGAACGATCAACTTTGCGGTCAACTCTACGGTCAACTCTGGAGGATTTTATGCTGAACAGACCACGTGGCGATGAGGAAGCACAGGCGGACGAATTGGGAAGTGATCCGGGACAGGTTGGTCCGGAGAGCGGAGGGCAATCGGGGGACAACCAGCAGTTGTCGGCGATTGCGGATGCGGCGGACGAGAGCGTGCAGGAGCTGGCCGATTCGGACCAGGCGCTGGAAGCGGGGATTGTGGATGGAGTCGAGGATGCGGCGAACCATCCGGAGCGTCCGGTACACACGCATATGGAGTATGGGAGGCCGGATGATCTTCCGCCAATTGATGGGTCGGACGAGACGGGCTTGGAGGAGGATGGAGAACTGGAGCAAGGGGTGAGCGACCGGCGTATGGGGATTGGGGATGGAGAGGTGGATGTGGAAGAGCTTCCGGGTGATGAGACGACAGCGGCGTAAGGGGGGTACAGACTTCCCGTTGGTGCCCTAAATACGAATTTGAATGGGTTACCCATCCGGAAAGCTACGGGGGAGTTCTCGGATGGGTGGTTTGATCTTCGGGTATTGGTGAACTATAGTGGGGTGCGTCTGACCGAGGGCCACTTGCTGCTTGTGAGCCCACACGATCGTTTCTGAATCCGTACGATAGAAGGAGAATTTCATGTCGGCTCCGACCCCCGAATTTGCCTTGGGTTATCGCAACCTGATGGTGGAAGGATTTGCACGAGAAGTTGAAACGACGAAGAAAGTTTTTGCGGCAATACCGGAGGAGAAGAAGGATTACCGCCCGGAGCCGTGCGCGCGAACGGCTTGGGAGCTGGCGTGGCACCTAGCCAATACCGATATTCAGTTCATGGATGGGATTGCGGAGTTGAAGTTCAATATGGCAGCGCGGTCGGAAATGGAAAAGCCGAAGACAGTGGCGCAACTGGTGGAGTGGTACGACACGAACGTCAGGCGCTGCACAGAGCGGATACGGGCGCTTTCAGGAGAGCAGTTGGTGACGCCGGTAGATTTCATGGGTGTGTTCAACATGCCGGACGTGTTTTATCTGGGTTTCTTGAACAATCACAGCATCCATCATCGAGGAGAACTGGCGACGTATCTAAGGCCGATGGGGTCAAAGGTGCCGTCGATCTACGGTGGGAGCTATGATGAGCCGTTTAAGGCTGCGGCGTAAGGGTAGGTTCGGAGGTTTTAGTGAGAAGAAGCCGTCCTGCGGGGCGGCTTTTTTGTGCCTGCTTTACTGGATCCAGGGCGGGGGTCGAGGGTGAAGGGCCAAAAACGGCCGTTCGTCGGTAAACTCTGGTGCTCGGGTCAATTCGTGGGCCGGAGGGAGTGGCGTGTGGCGACCTAAAGGTGTCGTTACCTCCGTCATCTCGTATGGGGGGCGGGTTCCTGTGATCATAAGGACGGTAGTGGGAGTCCTGCCTTCATGAATATTGATGATCTGCTCCGTATCGCCATGGAGCGCCGAGCTTCCGACTTGCACTTGAAGGTGGGGAACTATCCGCACCTACGAATCGACGGGGATCTGGTGCCATTGACGGATCAGGCGCGGGTGTCGGCAGAAGACATGTTGAACATGGCGTTCAGCATGATGTCGGCCCGGCAAAAACAAAAATTCAAAGAGACCACGGAAATCGATATGGCGTACGGCGTCGCGGGCCTGGGACGCTTCCGTGTGAACGTATTTCAGCAACGCGGAAATGTGGGGCTGGTGCTCCGCGTAATTCCAACGAAGATTCGCGCGCTGGACGAGCTGTTTCTGCCGAAGGTGGTGGAGCAGATCTGCGACATGCCGCGTGGCCTGGTGCTGGTGACGGGAGTTACGGGATCCGGTAAATCGACGACGCTGGCGGCGATGGTTGACCGCATCAATTCGACGCGCGCCGAACACATTATCACGATTGAAGATCCGATCGAATTTCTGCATCGCGATAAAAAGGGATATGTAAACCAGCGCGAGATCGAGGTGGACACGCCATCGTTCTCTGCGGCGTTGCGCGCTTCTTTGCGTCAGGATCCGGACGTGATTCTGGTGGGCGAAATGCGCGACCTGGAGACGATTGGAACGGCGCTGCATGCGGCCGAAACCGGCCACATGGTTTTCTCGACACTGCACACATTGGATGCGGTGGAAAGCATCAACCGAATTATTGCAATCTTTCCTCCGCCGGAGCAGAAGCAGATTCGCTTGCAATTGGCGGCGGTATTGCGCGCGATTGTGAGCCAGCGACTGGTGCGACGTTCGGATGCTGAGGGGCGCGTTCCGGCGGTGGAAGTGATGATCACGACCGCTTATATACGGGAATGCATTCTGGTGCCGGAGAAGACGCGCGCGATTCGCGAGGCGATTTCTTCGGGCACGTCGCAGTATGGCATGCAGACTTTCGATCAATCGTTGTGGGATTTGTTCCAGGCGGGGCTGGTGAACTACGAGACAGCTCTGGAAAGCGCGTCGAATGCGGACGAATTCAAACTGCGAATGCAGGGTATTGCGTCGACGGCGGACATTTCGCGGCAGTCGATGCAGTCGGCTGGATTCGGGCGCTAGGGCTGGGAATTGAGAATTTGAGTTTGTCCTGCGGCAAAGTTGATGTTTCTGAAAATTTGTTTCTCCTGAGGCTTGGGCGCACTTCGGTGCGCCCCTTTTTCTTTAGGGAAGAACGAAGTCAGGTTCGGGCTGCCACCAGAGGCTCGATTGCGAGGGATTTGGCGATCCCGGCTACTCGCTCATAGGAGTGCAGACGGTCGGCGTGCTCGTAGGTATCGGTGACCACAATGACCTCGTCGGCTGCCGTGGCTGCAACTAACTTTTCCAGTTTTATCGTTACGGTTGCCTCGGATCCCACGATGGCGGCGCCCAGCTTGCTTTGAACAGCGGCCTTCTCCCAGTCTTGCCATAACGGCTCCATGGAGTCGACGGGCGGCAGCAACTCTACGGGCTGGTTGCGGATCAAGCGCAGGAAGCGCTGTTGGGAAGTTGTGAACAAGCGTTGGGCTGCGGCGTCGGTTCCGGCCGCAATGATCTGCACGGCCACCATGAAATGCGGATGGCGAAGGGTATCGCTGGGACGAAAATGGTCGCGGTACAAGTGAGAGGCGGTTTGCAGATAATCAGGGGCAAAGTGAGCCGCGAAGGCAAAAGGGAGACCGAGCGCGGCAGCTAATTGGGCGCTGAAGGCGCTGGAGCCGAGGAGAGTAATGGGAACGTTGCTGCCTTGTCCGGGAATGGCTTTTACGGCTTGGCCGGGAGTTTCGGGACCGAGGTAGGTGCGCAATTCCTGTAAGAGAGCGGGAAAATCTTCTCCGGTCTGCTGGAGGTCGCGACGGAGGGCGCGCATGGTAAGCAAGTCGCCGCCGGGAGCGCGTCCGAGGCCGAGGTCGATGCGTCCGGGGTAGAGGGCTTCGAGGGTGCCAAACTGTTCGGCGACGACGAGGGGGGCGTGGTTGGGGAGCATGATGCCTCCGCTGCCAACGCGGATGGTCTTGGTTGCTCCGGCGACATGGCCGATGAGGACGGAAGTGGCGGAGCAGGCCAATCCAGCGATGGAATGATGTTCGGCCAGCCAATAGCGGGTATATCCCCAGCCTTCAACGTGTTGCGCCAAGTCGACGGAGCGGGCGATGGCGTGTCCGGCGGGTTCGCCGGGGCGCATACCTACGAGATCGAGAACCGAGACCGCAATTTCATTGCCCATGCGTATTAGATGAGGGAGTTGGGCAAGGGATGCGCGGCGGTGGCGGTGAGCTTGGAATGCACATCCCGCAGCGGCGGTTTTGCATCATTGGCTTGTCGATGGCTTGTCCATTCAACTCGGCGATTCGATTGGCGGAGGTGGATCAGACCTGAAGGACGTCGCCGTCTCGGGCTACCATTTCGTAGAGGACGGGATTGACGAAGAATCCGATGAAGAGGCGGGAGATGAGGCCGGCGACGATGACGATGGCGAAGGGGCGTTGGGTGTCGGAGCCGATGCCGGTGGAGAGCGCGGCGGGAAGCAGGCCGAGGCATGCGACGAGAGCGGTCATCATGATGGGACGCAGGCGGAGGAGCGACGCTTCGCGGGTGGCGGCGCGGATGCCCATGCCTTCCTGACGCAGTTTGTTGATGTAAGAGACGAGGATGACGGCGGTTTCTACGGAGACGCCTAACAAGGCGAGTAGTCCCAGAATGGACGAGACGCTGAACGGGGTGTGGGTGAGTTTGAGGGCGATGAGCGCGCCTACGGGCTCGGTCATGATGACGCCGAGGGCGATGGTGACGGGGAATTTGAAGTTTCCGTAGAGCGCGAAGAGGATCATGAAGATGAGGACGATGGCGAGAGGCACGATGAAATACATCTGCGATTTCGCTTCGAGAAACTGGCTGTATTCGCCTCCCCAGGACATGGTGTAACCCGGCGCGAGAGTTACGGCTTTCTTGACGGCGGCCTGACCGTCTTGAACAGCGCGTTCCAGGTCGCGGCCTTCGATGCTGTACTGCACTCCGATGTAGCGCGAGTTATTTTCCCGATAAATAAAAGATGCGCCGTTGCCCTGCGTGATGGTGGCGAGCTGGCTGAGGGGGATCTGCGTTCCATCGGGGGTGCCGACGAGAAGATTTCCGATTTCGTGGGCGCTGCTGCGGAATTGGGGCTGCATGCGAACGACCAGGTCGAAGAGCTTCTCACCCTGAATGACTTGCGTGACGGCCTGTCCGCCTACGGCGGCGGAGATGACGGCTTCGACGTCGGCGACATTGATGCCATAGCGGGCGATTTTGTCGCGATCGACATCGACGAGCAGGCTCGGCTGGCCGAGTTCGCGGACGACGGTGAGTTCGGTGAATCCGGGGACCTTGGCGAGGACGTTTTTGATCTGGATCGCTTTGTCCTGAAGAACGTTGAGATCTTCGCCATAGATTTTGACGGCGAGCGAACTCTTCAGTCCGGTGAGGGCTTCGTCAACGGCGTCTTCGGCGGGCTGTGTGTAGTTGAAGATGATGCCGGGGAACGCCGTGAGCTTCTTGTTGATGGACTCGATCAGCGCTTTTTTGTCGCTGGCATCGCCGCTCCAGGACTTGTCTTTGTAGGGTTTCAGGCCGACATAAAATTCGCAGTTGAAGAATCCGGTGGGATCGGTGCCGTCGTCGGGGCGTCCTAATTCGGAGCCGACGACAGTCACTTGCGGGTACGACATGAGAATGTCGCGGATCTGTGGAGCGATGCTGCTCGCTTCTTCAAAAGAGATGGTGTAGGGCATGGTGGCGCGCACCCAGAGCGCGCCTTCGTCGAGGTGGGGCATAAACTCGCCGCCGATGAAGGGAATAAGGAGGAGGGTCGCTCCGAAGATGAGGGTCGCGATGAGCATGGTGAGCTTCGGGCGATCAAGCGACCAATCGAGCTGACCGGCGTATTTCTGTTTCATCCACTCGAAGGCACGGTTAGGCTTCTCGCGGACGCCGTTTTTGAACCAGTAGGAAGCGAGAACGGGGATGAGTGTGAGGGTGAGGAGCAGCGCGCCGACGAGCGCGAACGACATGGTCTCGGCCATGGGGTGAAAGAGTTTGCCGGAGGGGCCGCTCAGGGCGTAGATGGGAAGGTATCCGGCGAGGATGACGGCGACGGAGTAGAAGATGGGGCGATCGACGTCTTTGGCGGCAGCGAGAATAACTTCGTTCAGGTTGTACTGTTGGCCTTCGCGGAGCGCGAGTTCGCGGTAGATATTTTCGATCATGACGACGGTGCCGTCGATGACGATTCCGAAGTCGATGGCTCCGATGGAGAGCAAATTGGCGGCTACGTCGTGAGCGTGAAGGACGATGAAGGCGAAGAGCAGCGAGAGGGGAATGGTGATGGCAACGATGATCGCGGCACGGAAGCTGACGAGGAAGAAAATCAGGACGATTAAAACGAGGACCATGCCCCGGAGGAGATTGGCCTCGACGGTGTCGGTGGTGAGGTCGACGAGTTCGCTGCGATCGTAATAAGGATGGATCTTGACGTCCGGCGGAAGGATCTGGCGGTTGAGTTCTTCCGTCTTGGCCTCGACACCTTTCAGGACATTTTGCGTTTGCTCGCCACGGAGCATGAGAATGACGCCTTCGACGGAGTCATCACTTTTCTGGAAACCAAATTCGCCAAGGCGCGGAGCGTGGCCGATTTCGACAGTTCCGATGTCTTTGACACGGAGGGGCACACCTTTGTTGGCGCCGACGACGATGTTGCCGATGTCGTCGGTATTTTTGACAAGGCCGATGCCACGGACGTAGTAGAACTGGCCGCCCTGGGAATAGAATCCGCCGCCGGCGTTGGCGTTGTTGGCGGAGAGCGCGGTGACGACCTGGGGGATGGTGAGGTGGTATCCGTAGATGCGGGCGGGATCGAGAAGCACCTGATACTGCATCACGGTTCCACCGAAGCCGGAGTCGTCGGCGACTCCGTGGACCGAGCGATAGGCGCGCTCGACGACCCAATCTTCGATAGTCTTCAGTTCCTGCGGAGTGCGGTCGGGACTTTCGAGGACGTAGCGATAGACGAGGCCGCTGGGACTGAAGAGTGGCGCGAGGCTGGGAGTGACTGCGGTGGGAAGCGTGGCTTGGGCGAGGCGTTCGAAGACGATCTGGCGTGCGAAGTAATCGTCGGTGTTGTCTTCGAAGGTGAGGATGAGATCGGAGAGTCCGTAGAGCGAGATGGAGCGCATCACGACCATGTGCGGGACGCCGTTCATCTCGAGTTCGAGGGGCAGTGTGACAAGGCGCTCGACTTCTTCGGCGGCGTGGTCGGGCCACTGGGTGATGATTTCGACTTGAGGCGGCGCGAGGTCGGGATAGGCGTCGACGGGCATGCGCTGGAAGGAGAGGACTCCGCCGATGGTGATGAAGCCGGTCAGCATCAGCACGAGGAATCTTTGACGGAGCGCTGCTTGGACGATTCGATGGATCATGCAGAGAGTGTTCCGAGTTGTGGGATCGTCGGCATGGTTCGTTAGTGTCTAAGAGCAGCGGCTAAAGCCGCATTCAGACTGCGTGTTTACCGCAGCGGTGAACCGCTGCGCCACCCAAAAGCAAGAGCGCCTGTTCTTTTCTCTATGCCACTCAAAAGCGAGAAGCAGAAAAGGTGAACCGGTTGCGCCAACAAGAAACAAGTGTCCTTTCTTGCCGGTCGTGATGGCATGTCTGATTCAATTTGCCTCTAGCGTTGCAGCGAGTTGGCGAATTGCAGGAACAGGCTGCCATTGCCTACGACTTGGTCTCCCGCTTTCAGGCCGCTGGTAATTTGCGTTTGGCCGTTCAAACTTTCGCCCAGGGTTACGGAGCGGCGGCCGAACTGATTGGCGGCGGCTGCGGCGTAGACAAAGGGCTGATTCTCGGTATCGCGGAGGATGGCGGCATCCGGAAGCGCGATGGCATTGGGGATGGTTCCGGCATTCACGCTGGTGGTGACGAACATATCTTTCTTGAGCTTCTCTCCCGGATTGTTGGTCTCGATGCGCGCCTGCAGTGTGCGAGTGCTGGGATCGAGCGAGGCGGCGACGTAGGAGATCCGGCCGTGGAAGACGTCGGGATAGCTATCGGTCTGGATGGAGACTTGATCGCCGACGCGGACGTAGGGCAAGTCTTTCTGATAGACGTTGACCAAGACCCAGACGTTGCTGGTATCGGAAATCATGAAGCACTGGGTGGTGCCGGGCTGAATGAGTTGTCCGGCGGCTACGTCTTGTTCGACGACCTCGCCGTTGATGGGGGCTCTCACAGGAACTTCAAAAGATGGAGGAGCTTTCACGAGGGCGTCAGGGTCGGTGATGCCCATTACTTTGAGAGCGGCTTGCGCGGCGACCAGATCGCCTCCGGCCTGGACCTCGGCGGATTCGGCCTGCTCGAGGTTTTGCTCGGCGATGGCTTTGTGTTCGTAGAGGTCGCGGGCGCGAGTGTAGGCCATCTGCGCCAGAGCGTCGGCGGACTTGGCCTTGAGGTAATTGGTGCGGAGTTGAGAATAATCGGGGCTGGCCACGTACAACATCGGCTCACTCTGTTTGACGTGCTGGCCGGGTACAACGACGATGCGGGCGACGGGTCCGCTGACCTGTGTGATGACGGGGGTGGTGTGGAAGCTGTTATAGGCGACGGCTCCGGTCAGGCGGAGAGTGCGAGTGAGAGTAATCGGTTGAACGGTGAGCACCTGAACGTGCGACATCTGCTCTTGCGGGATGGTGAAGAGTTCAGCGTTGTCGGAAGCTTTCGCGCTACTGGAATCGGCGGGGGCTTTCGAGCCCGAGTCGCCGCATCCGGCGAGAGATAAAAAGACGAGCGCGATCGCGCACGTGGCGGGCAGGACGGTCCTGCGGCGACGGCGATCGGGTCGAAGACTCATAGCAAGTTCCTCTTCCTCAGACTCATGTTCTCTCTGTCGATCTTCATGCTCTCTCTCATGGTCTTTCTTCATGATTACGGCAAATGTTTACGGCAGATTCCTGGTGCCTTCCGCTTCCTTCAGTTGTTCGAGCGCGGTCATGTAAGCGGCCAACGCCTGGCGGTAAGCGAGTTGCACCGCGCGGTAGCTGCGCTCGGAATCGAGGAAATCCAAAAGACTGTCTGCACCCCGCTTGTAAGCATACTCACTGATGTCGCGCGAGTCTTGTGCCTGCTTGAGATAGCCCGAGGTGTAGAGCTGAACAACTTCCTCGTTACTCTTGACGGCCTCGAAGGCGTTGGCGACGTCGGAAAGAACGGTGTCGCTGGTGGATAATTGCTGCTCCTGGGACTGGGTTAGGGCGTATCCGGTGCGGGCGATTTCGCCTTGATTGCGGTTGAAGATGGGCAGCTCAAAATTGGCAAAGATGGAGGCGGTGTTTTCGCCGGAGACGTGAGTGAAATCGTAGGTGCCGTTCACGTCGACCTTGGCATTGGCTTTGGCGAGCGCAATTTGACTTTGGGCGGCGGTGACGCCGAGTTCCGCGGCACGGAAGTCGGGACGCTCACGGAGAGCGCGGGCCTGAAGGTCTTCGAGGTTGCCTTTGATGGGTTGAAAGGTGAGGTCGCCGACTACATCGTAGTCAGCGGGTACGGCATTGTAGCCGAGAAATTCGCGCAGGGCGACGAGTGCCTGGACTTTGGCGAGGCGGGCGGACGAGACATCGGTTTGAAACTGGAGAAGCTGGAGCTTGATTTTTAGATAGTCGCCTTCGCCGATGTATCCCGCCTTGAGTTGAATCTCGCTGATATCGACGGACTGCTGAAAACCTTTGAGATCTTCGAGGGCGAAATCGAGGGTCGATTCGGCGAGCAAAACGGCGACGAATTGCTGGCCGACATTGAAGGCGAGGGTGCGTTCGGCGTCGGCGACCTGGGCGCGGGTGACGGCGGTTTGATCGCGGGCGGCCTGGAGACGATGCTGCCGTTTGCGGCCGCGCTCGAAGAGGTAGGAAAGTCCGATATCGAACTGCTGGGTTTCGTTGAGATTTTCGCCGGAAAAGTCTTGCGGGCTGAAGAAGGGGACGAATTGGGTGTCTGCGCCAAAAGTTGGGTTAGGACGGAGGTTGGCGGTGATCTCCTGGGCCTGGTTCTGAAGGATCGTGGTGCGGGTGGCGAGGAGCGAATGGTTATGCGCGAGGGCGAGGTCGATGGCCTGATCGAGGGTGATGCGGGTGGGCGTCTGGGCGCGGCTGGCGGCGATCCAGAGGAACAACATCGCGGTCGTGGCGAGGGTTCGACGCGAGAGGCGAGTGTCCCGAGACCGCATAAAGGTTGAGATCAAAATGTAGCGACCGTGGTGAAACCGACCGTGCAGGAATAGTCGAAGCTAACGAGATCCATGGTGAAACTCCGAGGTCGGCATCGTCCTCCTGTGTCTAAGAGTCCGACTCAGGGGTTAATGGATGTATTGTAATGCACCATATTTGAGAATCCGGAGGTCGTGGCGGCACGAGTTCCCTATACCGCAAAATACTGCAAATCGTTCAATTAACCCCCCTTCAGTGCTGCGCGCGCTCAGGGCCTCACCAACCCCAGTGACCCTTATCACTGCGAATCCTCTCCCACCGCTCCATCGTGTATTAAGGAAGAGTGTGCAAACCATGCCTCCGCATTGGACCGAGGGATCAGTCTTTCTCGCCGCATCAGCTGCTTTTCCCCAATTCCTCCACAAAGCAATTGTCACCTTCGATTCCTCGGCCTCCCATTATTACCTTCCTCTCACCCTCGTCGCTCTCATCGTGATGTTCATCGTCTGGCGCCTTCAGCGCATCGAACTCGACCGCCTCTGCGAAGCTCTCAAGCGCTCCTCCGATCTGCAACATCAGTTAGAACGCGAGCGCAATCAGGCTCAGGAAGAAATCTTTCGCCGCCTTCACGAAGATCGCGAACTGAACAAGCAAAAATTCCAGTTCCAGGCCCAGCTCGCCGAATACGAAAAATATTCGACTCTCGCCCAGCTCGCCCTGGGAGCCGCCCACGGCATCAATAACCCACTCCTCGGCATCCTGTCGCACCTCGAACTTGAAATGAAGAGCGCGAGCGACCCCGACCAGCGTTGGGAGATCGAACAGTGCATCGCCGGCACAAAACGAATCTCAGCCACCCTCCGCGGACTCGTCAATTACGCGCGTCCCGGCCCCCTCGTCCTGAGCAACCTCAGCCTGTATCGTCTGGTGACGGACACGCTCAGCTTCCTCGAAGGCCAACCGGCTCTGCGCGGCAAACATGCCGAAAATCAGGTTCCCGACGACCTACCCCATATTCTGGTCGACTCCAATCAACTCTCACAGGTTTTAATGAATCTGCTGATCAACGCGGCGGAGGCCACGCCCGATGGCGGACGCATCACCATCTCCGCCCGCCAACTTTCCTACTCCGACAGCGTCGAGATTCGCGTCAGCGACACCGGATGCGGAATTCCTTCCGACATTCTGCCGCATGTTTTCGAACCTTTCTTTACTACCAAACACGGCAAAGGAACAGGCCTCGGCCTCAGCATCAGCGCCACCTACGTAAGAAGAAACAAGGGGGACATCCGGATCGACAGCGTCGAGAAACACGGCACTACCGTCACCATCCGCCTGCCGATCCGGCAGGAGGAGTCCCACAAAGCAAAAGAAGAAGAAAGGTCCGAAATCGTAATGTAAGAAGCATGCAAGAAGAGACTAGCCGATTCCAGGGTTAGCCAATAGGCGACAGCTAAGAGCCAGAAGCGCTTTATCCGAATGCCTTATTCCGCCCTCATCATCGATGACGAAGAGCTAACACTCCGCACCATTTCGCGCGGCCTTCGCCAGGACGGCTTCGAAGTCTTCACGGCTCTCACCGGAGAAGAGGGCCTGAAACTTTTCCACGAAGAGAAGCCCGACCTGATTCTCCTCGATATCGTCCTCCCCGGCATTGACGGCGTTGAAGTGCTCCGCCAGATCAAGGACTCGAATCCCACCGCCATCGTCATCATGATGAGCGCCTATCATCTCGTCGAACGCGCCGTCGAGGCCATGAAGCTCGGCGCTTTCGACTACCTCATCAAGCCCTTCCACCTCGAAGACATGATGAACACGCTGCATCGCGCCGCAGAGGTTCTCGCCCTTCGCGTCCGCGTGCGCGATTCCGTCGAATCGGAACGCGGCCGCTACGATTTCGGACGCATCGTCACCCACAATCCCGCCACCATCAAAATGCTCGAAGTCGCCCGCAAAGCCGCCGAGGCCGACCGCACTACCATCATGATTCAAGGCGAAAGCGGTACCGGCAAAGGCGTCCTCGCGAAGGCCATCCACTACGCCAGTCCGCGCACCTCGATGCCTTTGCTCGAACTCAATTGTGCCGCACTCCCCGACGCGCTTTTAGAAAGTGAACTCTTCGGCTACGAGCCGGGAGCTTTCACCGACGCCCGCCGCCGCAAAGAAGGATTGCTTGAGCGCGCCAGCGGAGGCACCGTTTTTCTCGACGAGATCGGTAACATGTCCGCCAGCGTCCAGGCCAAAATCCTGCGCGTTCTCGAAGAAGGTACGTTCATGCGCCTCGGCGGCACTAACACAATCAAAGTCAATATTCGCCTCATCGCCGCCACCAACGACCAACTAAAAAACGCCGTCAGCCAGGGACGATTCCGTGAAGACCTTTACTACCGCGTGAATGTTGTCCAACTCGAAATCCCGCCACTCCGCGACCGCGAAGAAGACATCGTTCCTCTCGCCCTCGAAATCGTGCAGCAGTTTAATCGCGAGCTCAAAAAGAATTTCACCGGGTTCACGCCCGCCGCCGCCGACTTACTCGTCCAATATCCCTGGCCCGGCAACATCCGTGAGTTACGCAATGTAATCGAGCGCACCATGATTCTGAGCGCCGAAGGGGAGATTGACGCCGGACATCTTCCTGAAGAAATTCGCGACCAGCATCCCGAAAAAAGACCCGGCGAAGTCTTTTCCCAAGTCGACATCTCTCCCACCGGAGACCAGTTTCTAAGCCTCCGCGAGCTGCAGGACAACTACATCGAACAAGTCCTCGCTGCGACCGGTAACAACAAAACCCAAGCCGCCCGCATCCTCGGCATCCATCCCACCTCGCTGCAACGCCGACTGAAAGGGAAGGCTCTGGACTGAGCAAATGTTCTTAGTCCTTGCCCGGCGAATCATCAACAACGAGCTGCAACCGATCTCTCTCATGTTACTCTGCTTGGCTACTCTGAGGGTCAGCATTTATGTCGGTTGTCTCGCGATCCACCATGATCGCCGTCCTGGCGCTCAGCTCCCTGCTGACCTCGGCTCTTGGCCAAGACGCCAAGCCTTCTCCCCCCGACGCGGATTTTTCCGCCGCCGATCACCTCTATCAAACGGGAAGCTTGGCGGAAGCCGAAGCCCGATATCAGACCCTCCTCAACGGCGATGCGAACAATTTGCGCGCCGAAATTGGGCTGGTGCAAACGATGTTGCGCGAGCAGAAAATTGACGAGGCGCTCGACGCAATCAATGCCGCATTGTCCGCGCAACCCAATTCAGCCGTGTTGCTCGCGCTTAAGGGTAACGTCCACTTCCGCCGGGCCGAGATGTCAGAGGCCGAAGTCTCCTACTTGGCCGCTAAAAAGATCGAATCCAAGCAGCCTGCGGCCTATCTTGGACTGTCGCAGCTCTACCGCTGCTACTCTCTCCATCGCAAAGCGTATGACGAACTCCAACTTGCGCACCAGGTTGCCCCTGACGACCCCTCGGTGCAAAGGGCGTGGCTCGGAACGCTCCCTCGAAAAGAAAAGCTGACCGCGCTCAAGTCCTACCTCGGGAGACCCGGTGTCGAGGAGGACGAAATAAAGCAAATGAGCGAGTACCTGCAGTTTCTTGAAGCCACCGCGGACAAGCCCATCCATGCTTGCAGATTAGTCAGCAAAGTCGAGCAGACGGAAGCGAAGCTTGAGACGATTTATCCCCTGCGACACCGCATGCCGGGGATTGGCCTTCGCTACGGGGTTGGTATGCCGATGGGAAGAGGTTTGGCGGTGAAGATCAATGGTGAGAAAATCAATCTCCTCCTCGACACCGGAGCGAGCGGCATCATCCTCGGAAGTGAGGCTGCCGACAAGGCGGGCCTGGCCCGAATCTCACCGTTGCACCTGGGAGGCATCGGCGACAGCGGAGCGCAACGAGGTTACGCCGCCGTAGCCGACCACGTCCGAATTGGCGATCTCGAATTTCAGGATTGTCTCGTCTCCGTCAGTGAGGGGCGCGCAGTCTCCGATGGAGATGGACTGATTGGCGCCAATGTTTTCGCAAGCTACCTCGTCGATATCGACTATCCGGACATGCGGCTCAAACTCTCGCCCCTGGCCAAACGGCCGGAAGATAAAGTTGCCCCGCGGTCGTTGATCAGCGAACCGGACATCCCGGCGAATTTGGAGCAGGAAGACGGTTCGACCAGTTCGCCCCCCAGCGACCCGAAACAAAACGCACGGGATTCGAATGCTCCACAGCGCGCCTGGAACGAGTTCTTCAAAGATCGCTACATTGCTCCAGAAATGGCCGATTGGACCAAGGTCTACCGCATCGGTCACATCATGTTGGTGCCGACTTTTGTGGACGAGTCCAAAGCCTTGCTCTTCGAACTTGACACTGGTGCCTTTACCAACATCCTCTCGTTACGCTCTGGGCTCAAAGCAGACAACATAGTCCCCGAGGAAGACGCACTTCGCGTGCGAGGTCTGAGCGGTGAAGCCAAGACTGTCTATAGTGGCAAAGCGACTCTGAGCTTCGGACATCTTCAGCAAACAGATCCGGCCATCGTCATTCTTAATCTATCCAACGTGAGCGGCCACACCGGCACCGAGGTTTCCGGCTTTCTGGGTTATGCAATGCTCCGGTTGCTCGACGTGAAGCTGGACTATCGCGACGGCCTGGTGAATTTCGAGTACCGCCCGAAACACTGAAGATGCCGATTCTGACTTAGCCCTGAAGAAGCTCTTATAATTTCGATCTAAGACGATCTTATCTCGCGCTCTGCCCCACTCCCTTGCCCTTCCCCATGATCTTTCCCACCGCTCGCGCCACCGACTCCAGTTTTTCTAAGTCCTCTGCCGTGAAGTCCGGTCCGGCTGCGGCCGGACGCGGCGCCTTGCGCGAAACCTGAATCACTCCAACCACCTCTCCACTCGCACTCACCACCGGAGCCGACATCAGCTTCTGAATGACCTGCTCGTCAAGTCCCGTATCTCCCAGCTTCACCAGTTCGAAAATGCTGGAATGCTTGACCTCGGTAAATCCATTGAAAAGCTCGGCATGCTTCGTCCGCGCCGTTCGCGCCGCCACCGAAGAACTCGCCAAAGGAATTGCTCCCGCGGTTTTCAACTCGGCCGGATACAGAAAGTTCAGCATTCTTCCATGGAGTTCGAGCAGTGCAACTTCCGTTTCGCACACACGAAAAATCTGAGCCACTTGAGCACAAATCGATTCAGGAGTGCCCTCTCTCCAATCCAACTCCCCGAAATGCCCGGTTTCCCGCATTTTCCTGAGCATGACTCACCTACCGCGAAAGCCGCAAGTAACGAACGTGCTTCTTCCTCCTTCGTTTCAGTAACTTGGACCAATCCAGCCTTCGACATCCCGCCCCCGTGTCAACCTTCGTCCCAACGAAAAAGCCCCGAACAGTTTGTCCGGGGCTGCCCGTCGAAAGCGATAGGAGCTTACGCTTCGGCCGGCGGAGTCGCGACCATCCACCTTTGCGCGCGTGGATTCTTCGGCAAAATATCCAGGTAGACCACCGCATACCGGAAGGCCACCACCGCCGCCGTGATCGTCGCAAACGTCGCCGCAAACTCCGTCCACTTCGGCGTGTAGTAAACCGCGGAACTACTCTGCAGCGCGGTAATCGAAACGTTGAGCCGGTTTGTAATGAACCCCATCACGATCACCGCGCTCGTCCAATACAGGAACAACGGATTATTCCGCACCTTCTCCTGATTCAACAGCACGAGAGGAATCACCACCAGCAATGCAATCTCCAGCCAGAACAGCAGCGTCTCCTCGCGCCACATCCACAAATAGCGCGTCGCATCGCGGTTCACCAGATCGACCACGCGGAACACTCCATACATCGCCAGCAGCGGCCCAATCACACGGCTCACATCGCTCAAGATACTCATGTCCACCCGCGCGTTCAGCGACCGCACGCATAGATAAATCGCCATGATCGTAACCGCCAGCCCCGCCGGAATCGCCGACAGATAAAACATCGTGGTCAGGTACGGGGTGTACCACAGCGGATCTAAACGCCCCTTCGTAATCAGGTACAGTCCGCCCAGGAACGACTGGTGCATCGACGAAAGCAGCGTGCCCGCCATCACCAGCGCAATCAGAATGCTATGGTGCCAGCGCAGATACATCTCTCGCACGCGCGCAAACGGAATTTTTTCAATCAGCGCCGGCGAAAATTCCAAGGCCAGCACCGTGCTATACAGCATCACGCACCACGACACTTCAAACAGCACCGAGTGCCGGTTCCACATCACGATGGGATGCCAGATCCTCCATGGCAGCCCCAGTTCATACAACATGCCAATCATTACCGTCGAATATCCCAGGAACGAGATCAGCACCGACGTTCGCAGAATCGGCCGGTAGCGCTCCAGTCCCAAAAGATAAACCGATGCTGCGATGGCGAATCCGCCTGCGGAGAGTCCCACTCCGCACAGCGTTCCCAACCCGACCCACAACCCCCAGGGCTGCGGATCGGTAAGGTTCGTCGACGCCTGAAATCCCAGGGCGAACCGCGCATACATCGAGTAAATCCCAGCCGCGAAAATCAACGCTACCACCGTTCGCCAGAAACTGATTTGCGGAAATCGTATGGCAGGCTTTCCTGTAACCGTCTTTTCGATAGTAATCGCTCCCAGGCCAGTCATGACTCAACCCCTTTCCTTGGTAGACTTCTCGCGCGCTTCCGCCAAAGCCACCAACGCCCGTCGTTGCGTGATCCAGTAGAGGCCCGAAAGCAGCGCGCCTCCAACCAGGATCACGGTTGGCCCATCGCCCAATGCGTTCGCCGTCAGAATCGGCATCGCCTGTTTCGGCACCGTGGCGAAGCCCAGCTTTTCGAACGGAACGTCCGAGATAAAGAACACCGACGTCCCGCCCACCTCGTCGCTGCCGTAGATATGCTTCACGTACTTCGAATCGCCCAGAATGCGCCGCAGCGCCTCGTCCATAACTTCGTCGCGGCTACCGGAAATCGATGCCTGAACGGGACACGCTTCCACGCATGCCGGCGCTTGCCCCTTCGCCTGCCGCGCCGCGCACATATCGCACTTCTTCACATACGGAGCGAGCTTGTTCCACTCATACCGCGGCACGCTGAAAGGACACGCCACCAGGCAGTACCGG
Organism: Terriglobales bacterium; assembly: GCA_049520915.1. GTDB lineage: Bacteria > Acidobacteriota > Terriglobia > Terriglobales > Acidobacteriaceae > Acidiflorens. Next base: position 30,922 of record JBEKPH010000033.1, on the reverse strand, counting down.
CATCCAATGCATTTCGCTCCGTCATACGTCACCGGACCCGCATCCGTCTTCTTCAGCGCGCCCACCAGGCAGGCCGACGCGCACGCAGGATCCTGGCAGTGCATGCACATCTTCCGCACGTAGCGATCCCCGTGATCCTCTACCACCGTCAGCGCCGTCGCGGAAAGCTTCGCCTCCGTCGCCTTCGGGAAGCCATGAATTTCTTTGCAGGCCTGCTCGCAACTCCGGCATCCGATGCACTTCGTGATGTCGACCAGAATTGCCCTGCTCTGGATTCCTTGCGTGGTTGCCATCCCCTTCTCCTTTCCTCTTTCCTGCGTTCTTGGCAAACCCGTTTACGACAGGAAGAACTCCTTCACCACCGACTGCCTCAACTCCGCGTTCAACTGCGTCAGCAATCCCGGAATCGGATCGCCGCCATCCTGCATTAGCGCTGGCGCCGGACCCGCCAACATCCCATTCAGCCGCGTCACGTTGTTCTGCATCCACGGCGCTACCATCGCACCCTGTATCAAATTCCTCTGGTTGATTTTGAGATCGGGCGACTTCACGATCGCGATCCACCCCTGCTCATACGGATCTTTCGTCAGCAAACTCGGATCGCGCAGCGCATCCTCATTGATCGCCGTCACCACGCCTTCGACCGGCGATACGAGATCGATGGTCGCTCCATTCCCGGTGATCGTCACCAGCTTTTGCCCCTGGCGAACCCAGCGATCGGCCCCGCGCACATCAATGTGTTCAACCTTCCCCAGCAGATTCGTGGTGAACTTGTCGACCCCCACCCGCGCATCGTCGCTGCTCTCTTTGCTCATCCACATGTGCCCGAGATGAAAGCAGTAGTTCTGTGGAATCTCGAACCCAAACTCCCGCTTCACCAGAGGCGCCTTCGCCTTGGCCAAAATTTCCACTTCCGTAACCGGTTCATTCTTCGGTTCAATAAAATATCGGACGCTGATGATCAGCAAAAACATCAGTAGCACGAACAGGATTGACATAGATCCTCCTCTCGGATTCCATCCCGCCACTCAAAACTCTGGCGCGCTTTCCGCGCCCGCTTGCATCCTTATTAAGTGCACGTAATGGGCAATTTCAGGGGTGACGCGCTTTTGTTGCAAGCTATAGACTTCCGCGGTTGAATCGCGGCCCGAGATCAACTTAGACCCCTGCGTTTTGCAGCGAGGCCTGCATTTTGCAGGAGCGGCACTTCGCAAACTGCTTTTTGATCCGCCCGGCGTTCGTCGCCAAAATGGGAATGCAACCGGCTCTATACAGTGACAGGCAGCTTTAGGAGTACTCAGGTTAGTGCCCTGACGAGCGGACACGAACCCTTCGACGAGCTCAGGGTAGGCTCTGGGGCACCGAGCTTTTGCTTGCGCTGCAATAGAGAATCTGAAGCGCGGATATTCTTAACCACTTAGCGGCATGATTCGAAGAGGTTGCGGGAGAGTGGAGTTTCGCCTTTGCGGTGAAAGGGAGACTTCGGAAATCCTGCCATCGGATTGCCGATGCTTTTCGCGGACAGGAGTATCCGCGCCACACGGGCAAATTAGAGGGCAGCGGCCAGGCTGGTGCCGGCGGCTTCGAAGACGTCGGATGCTTCCTGTTCGGCGATGGGAAGGAAGGCTTGCAGGACGGCGGGATCGAACTGGGTTCCACTGCTGCGGATGAGACGAGAGATGGCTTCCGACTGGGGAAGGCCCTGGCGATAACAGCGATTCGAGATCATGGCGTCGAAGGCGTCGATGACGCAGATGATGCGGGAGACGAGGGGAATGTCGCTGCCTTTGAGGCCCGCGGGATAGCCGGCGCCATCCATGCTTTCGTGATGGTGCAGGGCGTAGAGGCTGGCTTCTTCGAGTCCGGGAAAGAGGCGAAGGATAGACCAGCTGTATTCGGGATGGCGATTGATGAGAGCGCGTTCTTCGGGCGTGAGCGGTCCGGCTTTTTTCAGGATGGCGTCGGGGACGCCGATCTTGCCGACGTCGTGGAGGAGCGCGGCGACTTCAACTTGATAAAGGCGCTCTTCCGGGATGTCCATTTTGCGGGCGACACGCAGCGCCCACTCCGCGAGGCGGGTGCTGTGGACTCCGGTGTTGATGTCTTTCAGGTCGAGCATCTGGTTGAAGGCGCAAACCAGGGAATTGCGGAAGGCGAAATGCTGCTCTTCGAGTTCTTTCACTCGGAGCAGCAGTCCGGGTACATCCACGGCCGGATTCAGGGTTACCGCCATAGTTTGTGAACTCGCCTTCCGGTCGCTTTGCCTTTAGAGCAACGGGCGGCAGGACTGAAGTGCCTGGTAAGTATCCAATCGGCCGAAGCCGAGGTTTAAGTCGCCGGTGTAGTCGGCGTTCGCCAAGCCAAGAGGAACGCTGCGGCTGGTGCAGTAGCCGTTTGTTCCGAGCATAAGAGCTGCTGTTCCGGCAACGAACGGGGTGCTGAAAGAAGTGCCCCATCCGGCGGCGTAGGTTCCCCAGGGATAAGTGGTGACGACGCCCTCTCCGGGTGCAGACAGCCAGACCGGGGGCGCGCCGTAGTTGGTGAAGGAAGACTGCGTGTCGGTATTGGAAGTGGAGGCAACGTCGATCACGCCGGGCAGTGCGCCGGGATAGACGACGGTTTGTTCGCCATCGTTGCCGGCGGAGGCGACGGAAACGACGCCTTTGCTATTCGCGTACTGGATCGCTTTCGCTAGCTCGCTGGAGTAACTGGCGTAGTCGAAGCTCATGTTCATGACCTTGGCGCCATTGTTTACGGCGTAATAAATGGCGCGAAGGATGTCGGAGTCGTATCCGGTGCCATTGGAAGAGAAGGCCTTGAGCGGCATGATTTTGGCTTGCGGAGCGACAAGATGAACGATGCCGGCGGTCATAGTTCCGTGTCCGAAGGACTGGTAGGGACCGCCATCGAGAACGGCGACCGTACGCTGATCGAGAACGGCAACGGTGCGCTGATTAACGGTTGCGGCTGTTGCCTGACTGAGGTTGGGAGTGACCGAGACGTCGCCGAGCTCCGAGCCGCCGCTGACGTTGCGGGTGAAGTCGTATCCGTTGACGAGGACATTCTGCAACACGGGACTTGTCAGGTCGACGCCGGTATCAATCACGGCGACGGTCGTGCCTGCACCGGTTACGTTGAACGCCGATTGAGTTTGGGCGGTGCGAACCAATTGGTTCGCGGGCTGCGCCAGATAGCCGTGCCAGACGGTTGCTCCGTAGTAGGGAGTGGGCACTTCGTCCGTCAAGTAATTGGGGTCGGAGAAGGCGTAAGTCGGCAGAGTGTTGACGGTCTGATCGATTTCAACATCGAGAATGCCAGTTTCAAGACTCAGACGGAGCAAACTAGTGACGGGATTGAGGACCGGGGGAAGCGTCACGAGAAAGAGCTGTCCGTTGGGGTCTCCCAAGCCGGTGACAACCTTGCAGCCGGTGAGCAGGCAGGTGAGGTTGATTCCGGGCAGACCCAGAGAATCGCGCACAATGAGTCGCGTTTGGGCGCGCGCAGCGGGCGCACAGAAGCTGGCGAGCAAGAGGAGCAAGCAAGCGACCTTCGCGAAGCTGGCAACGCGTGAATTGACAGTTATTTGACGCATAGTTTTCCCCATTTGGACCCCATTCCCAATTGCGAGTGTAGAGTGGAACTTCGGCGCTCGCCACTTACACCCGTACTCTCTCGGTAGTAACGTGTTCTGGTTTCTTTGGTAAGACATGTTCGTTACCCTAGTGCCGGATTGGCCAGGGGGATTCGGACGGGGTTACGGCCCGAAGTCTTGACGGACAGCCACAGCGGCCCTTTCTCTTGAAATTCGATATGAAATTCGCCCATAACTGTGATCGGACTGGTTGCGACTAGCTGGTCGTTTTCGGTGGATAATTCAACGGTTGTGTCGCTGTGCAGCGCTCGCGTGGCGTGCTTGTCTAAGATTTGGCCGACGATGTAAACGACTTTCGACTGCGAGCGACGTCCGAAACGGAGATCGACGGTGAGGCCTTCAGCCTCGTAGATGACCTGCCAGACATTCAGAGTGCCGCTGCGATAGCCAGCGGGCAGCGGCTGGGTAAAGCCGTTGAAAATGAGGTTCGCGAGGGTCCAAGTCGTGGGCAGATCGGACTGCACGCGCTGCGCGGCTTGGCTGACGAAAGCAAACTTGGCCATGTGAACCAAGTTCTCTGGCGGCGTGTAGGAGTCTTCTTGAGCGGCGAGATGGCGCACGCGATTCCAAGAGTGGAGAGCGGTCTGGCATTTCGAGCAGCCAGCGTCGAGATGGGCTTTGATGCCGCGGGCGATCGGGGGCGCACAAACTCCCCGGACAAAATCGACCAGCGGCTGTTCTGCAAGATGCTCCATAGTTCCTCACTCTTTCTTGCTGTTACAAAAGGGAAGGCAGGGGGCGGAAAAATACAGATATTTTGGGAAAAATGTCGAAATGGCGTTAACCCTTTCCTATCAATAGGAAAGGAGCCCAATGGTAGGGGTGGGGATGGTTTTCGCGGAGGCGAATGGAGGCCGTTTGCATGGCTTCTGCCTTGGGCCGACCCTTCTGTAGCTGGGTATAGAACTCGACCATGAACTCGCGGGTGCGGTCGTCGTGAACATCCCACAGACTGAGAACGAGGGATTGTGCCCCGGCCTGCAAGAGGCCACGAACCAGACCGATCAACTCGTCTCCGGGGGTGACGACGTTTAGTCCGGTGGCGCAGCCGCTGAGCACGACGAGTTCGGCGGGCAGTTGGAGGTGCTCCATGTCATAGAGGCTGAGATGGGAGGTTCCGAGGCGAATGGAGGAGAACATCGGATTGTCTTGACGAAAATACCCGTGGGTGGCGATGTGGACGGACTTGCTGTGCGGTCCGTATTTCTTGAGAACGTCTTCGGTCGCTTCGTCGCCGAGAAATAGTCGCGCATCGGGAAGGATGCGGGCGAGATCTTCGACCTCGGCGCGGATGGCGGGCGTACGTTCGTCGGGTATGCCGAGGATGAGAGCGTCGCCGGTGGTATTTACTTTTTTCGTCTGGCAGTGGGCGTAGATGCTGGCGCTGGGCGCGTAAGAGATGGAGTACTGATCGATGAGGTAGCAGTCTCCGTCATGAAGGGCGTGGAAGGGCACGTAGTGAAGCAAGCCATGTTGCACGAAGACGATGTGACGGGCTTGGAGCAGATGACGGATGGGCGCGATGAGTTCCTGATAGAGGCTCTTTAAGTGAGCTTGCGTCGATTCGAGCAAGGGACGGCTGAAGGTGGAGACGTATTCGGGATCGAGGCGGAACTTCGATATCTGGAACTGGAAGAACTGGAGAAGCTTTTGAATCCGCGATTGCACGGTTACGGGACAGATATGCAAGTTGTCGCGGGTCAGGACGCAAGCGAGGTTGCGGTCATGGGTGGAAAAATACTCAACCAGGACGGTGTCGGCGGGAAGCGCGGAACGGATCTCGTCGAGCGAGAGCGTGGTGGGGACTTGCAGGCCGGCTTCGTTGGCTTCGGCTACGGTGGCCTCTTTGACGGCGCGCAGCAGGTCTGACTCGCGAGATCGCGCCTTCCCTTCGAGTTGCTGGAGGCGCTCCTGGGAACGGTCTTCTAAATGCACTTCGGAATGCGCTTCGGGGCGAAGTTGCTCGCGTTCGATCAGGTTGTAATACCAGTTCAATTCCTCGCGTAAATTGCGGATGGAGCGGACGAGTTCGCTTTGTCCGGCATCGGCGGCCACGGGGATGTGGATGGGCTGGTTGAGAAGATCCATCAGGGTGCGGGACTTGGCCTGCTCGATGTAAGCGAAGGCTTCGTCGAAGCTGTTCTGGCGGCGGAGACAGATGTCGACCAGGCTTTCGTAGACCTCAAGTTTGTTTTCGAAGAAGGCGATCTTGAGTTCTTCTCCGCGGAGGCTGCTGCGGAGGCGTTCGACGGCGACACGAGCACGGCAATAGGAATCGTAGGCGGCATCTTCGTTGCCGAGGGTGCGTTCGACTTCCCCCATCAGGAATTCAGCCTGATAGACAAGAGTGGGGGAATCGAGAGAAGAAAGATCGTCGAGGGCTGACTGACAATGTTGCTTGGCGAGGGCGGTGTCGGCGAGGCGCAGCGCGATACGGGCGAGGAGCAAATCGGCCAGTACGGCCTTGCCGCGCATCGGCGAGGTGCGGAAGAAGGTGTGGGCGGCGAGGCAAAGGCGGCGCGCCTCGAACAAGCGGCCCTCGGTGAAGAGAACGAGTGCTTCGTAGAGATCGATGAGCGAAGGCCAGACCTGATTCTGGTCGCGGACAAATATTTCTTTCGCGTGGGCGAAAAGCTTGACAGCTTCAAAGGCCTGCCCCTGGCGGCTGGCGGCGATGGCGGCGAAGCCTAGGGCTTTGGCGGCTTCGTATCCGAAACCGAGTTCTTCGAAACCTTTGTTAGCGGCGCGTCCCAATTCGCCGGCCTCGGTGCTCAGGTTCAACTCCAAGTAAATTTCCGAGAGATCGAGATTGCAGAGCGCGAGCTGATAGGCGTCATTGGCTTGTTTCGCGCTGGCGGAAGCATCGCGCAGCATCTGGATGGAGCGGCCGTATTCTCCACGCAAGAAATAGAGGTAGGCGATGTTGTAGTCGGCGTAGGCGACGAGGATCGGCATATCCTTTTGCTGACAGTGGCGGCGCGCGACCTGGTGTAATTCGAGAGCTTTGGGGAAATCGTTGAGACTGATGTGACAGAGCGATAGGTTGCTGAGCACAGCGGCCAGACCTTCGGCATCGTCGTGCGCGAGCATCTGGGCGTAGGCGCGTTCATAGAAGGCGAGCGCTTCGGAGAAGCGATCTTGGCGGTGATAGATATTTCCGATATTGATTTCGAGGCGAGCTAAGCGGCGCGTGTTTCCCTGCTGGCGAAAGATTTGTCCAGCGCGTTCGCCGGCGGCGAGCGCTTGATCGTAGCGGCCGAGGAGCAAAAGGGATTGAATGGAACTGCTGAGGGTGCGGGCGAGTTCGGCGTCGTCACCAACTTCGGCAAACAAGGCAATCGCCTGTTCATGAAAACTAACGGCCTCGGTATGCTCGTCGAGGGTATATAAAGCATTGGCTTTCGCGCGCAGACTGCGAGCGAGCAGGCTGGGATTGTTGAGTGTTTGTGCGACGTCGAGAGCGGCGTCCGCGAGGCGTTGGGCGCGGTGGGTGTCGATGCGAACTTCTTGCCAAACTTTCTCGGTGAGGAGCAGGACGATTTCCGGCCAAGCGGTGGCGGGGGATTGGGCGACGAGTTGCGCGCGACTGGCAGCGTCGGGAAGCGCGAGCAGGCGGTCGAGCAGGGCCTCGGCTTCGGTCCTTTCAGCGGACTTCGGGTCGACAATCTTAGCGTCATTCAGCGAGGCCTTCTGCGTGGCTTGCTCGGTCATCAGAAGCCTTTCTTCTCAAGTTGCTTCTTGAGTTGAGCCAGGCAACGGGCGCGGATTGCTCCGATGGAACCTGTAGCCATGCCTAATTTTGCGGCGATCGTTTCGTAGGGTTGAGGAGGGATTTCAAAAAAAAGCAGGCGGACCATGCGCTCGCATTTCTCGGGCAGTTCGAGAAGCGCGTCGCGCAAAATTTGTTCCTGCTGAAGCTGCATCAGCATGTGCTGTGGCAGTTCGGCGGTGGTGGCGTCGAGCGCGGCGTTATGATCTTCGGCTTCGGGATCGAATTCGACTGTTTTCTCGGCGGCGCGCTGATAGTGGAGGCATTTGTGGTAGCAGGTCTGCATCAGCCATTTCGGCAGGGCGCGATGTTCGCGAAGCCGGGGCAACTCAGAGAGCAGGTCGACGCAGACGGATTGAAAGATATCGGCGGCATCCTGGTGCATGCCAAGCTTGATGGGGATGGAGTAGATAAGATTCTTGTATTTGTCGATGAGGGCCGACCAGGCTTCGGAATCGCCTTGCAGGCAGCGGGCGATCAGCTTCTCATCGGAGGCTTGGAGCGCGTCGGGGCGCGCGGGCGCTCGCTTTGTCGCAGCACCACTCATCGGGCACTCATCGCACGGCTGATCGGGCCACTCATCGCGTTCCAGCGCGCTCCGTAGCGGGTCCGCGAACATAGAGTTCGTCCGCGTTCCACAGCGTGTAGGGATCGAGTATGGCGGGATGGAAATTGCCAACGCGGGCGCTGGCTCCGGCAAGAATGTTGGGAGTTCCGAGGAAAATGAAAGGCAAATTCTCGGCGATGATTCCCTGGGCGCGATCGTATAACTGCTTGCGTTTCGCGTAGTCGAGAGTGACCATCTGCTGCTGCATCAACTGGTCGAGTTCGCGCTCCCAATTGTTTGCGGGCTGGGTTTCGCCGAGGTGCCACAGGTGCGAGGTGCCGGTTGCGGCCCAGACGTTCATCTCGGGATTGGGATCGGCATCGCCACCGCCGAGCCCCATGACGGCGGCGTCGTAGTCAAAGCTTTGAAAGACGCGGTCGATCAGAGCGCGAAACTCGAGAGGGACGACGTGGACTTGCATCCCGAGGTGGGAGAGATCGTCCTGCAGTAGCGTGGCCATCTTCATGCGCTGAGTGTTTGAGGAGCTGGTGATGATGGAAAATTCCACGAGCTTGTGCGCGGGATCGAGGAGCTGGCCGGAGGAGTTCCAGGAGTATCCGGCGGATTTTAGAAGCTGACGCGAGGTCTCGAGGGACTGCGGAGGATGGGGGATGGACTGGTTGATCCAGAGTTTGTTGCCGGGGCCGACGTTGCCCCAGAGCGGCGCGCCGCGGGTCCCGTAGACGAGGCGCACAATGGATTCGCGGTCGACCGCGGCCGAGATGGCCTGGCGGAATTTCAAATCGCGAAACCAGACCTGCTTGCCGGCAACTTCGTCGAGTTTCTTGCCGCCGAGGTCGTTGAGGTTGAAGAGGAGAAAGTTGTATTCGAGGCTGGGGCCCATATCCGCCAGTTGCGACCCGTCGCGCGACTTTTCGCGAGCGAGTAAGTTGTAATTTTCGGAGCTGAGGCGGCTGATGACGTCGGTTTCTCCAGCCTCGAAGCGCATGACCTGCGCATCTTCGGTGCCGACGAAGAAAAAGACGAGTTCGTCGAGGTAGGGCAGTCGCTGGTTTTCGCGGTCAACCTTCCAGTAGTAAGGATTGCGTTCGAGAACGATGCGCTGGCCGGGCAGGTACTGCTTGAGGCGAAACGGGCCGAGTCCGGCGATCCCGGCGGAGGGCGTGTTCAGGGACCACGCTTGCGCGAAATGACCCTCGCGATAGGGCTTCTCCAGGAGATGCTTGGGGAGCATCGCGAGTCCATCGAAAAGTCTTTCGGCCGCTGCGTAGGGACGCGGCAGGGCGAAGCGCACGGTGTATTGATCGAGTTTCGTAACCTGGATGGGCTTGCCGTCGATTATCAACAGGTCGCGCTGGGGCGAGTCGATGGCTTCATCCATGTAGACGGTAAAGGAGAAGACGACGTCCTCAGCATCGAAGGGATGGCCATCGGAGAAACGGATTCCTTTGCGAAGTTGCAGGGTGAAGGTCCGGCCGTCGGGAGAAATTTTCCACGACTTGGCCAGCGCAGGCTCGGTCTGCTGCGAGGAGCGGTTGATCTCGATGAGATCGCCCATAAGGCGTCCGATAACTTCGCGCGACACGGCGTCGGTGGACGTAACGGGGTTGAGCGTTTTGGGCTCGGAGCGTTGGCCAATGGTCAGATGGCCGCCGTAGTGGCCGGAGACATCGGAGAGGCGAAAGAGTTCTTCTCCGGGTTTGGCCGGATCGGGCGCGGGCGCAGCGGCAAAGCATGAGCCGGCAAAAAGGCACACGAGTAGGGTTTGGCGAGCGAATACTTTCATTCAAGACCCCTTACCCCACAGAACGTTTTTCTAGGTTGTTAAAGATTCTAACTGGGAATGAAACACATCAGCTAGGGCACTATAGAGTACGGAAGTAACCACTAGAGCAGCGGCTGGAGCGAGAAGCCAGGCGTAAGAAGTGAGTACGCTATATTGCTGGAGCGTGGTCAGCATGTTGCCCCAACTGGGGACGGGCTCGTTGACTCCGAGACCGAAGAAAGACAGGGTTACTTCGGCGGCAATGTAGCGGGGAACTAGCAAAGATGCCTGGGTGAGCAGGACACTAAAGGTGGCGGGCAGGATGTGGCGTCGCAGGATGTAGAGATCGGACGCGCCAAATCCACGCGCGGCGAGAACATAGTTGCGGTTTCGCGAACTAAGGACTATTCCGCGAACCAAACGGGCGGGTCGAGCCCATCCGATCAAGCCGATCACACCGGCCAGAAGGAAGAAAGTGCGCAGTGTGCTCAGATGCAGCGGTAAAAATGCGCGCACACCGAGGAGAAAATAGAGCCACGGTAGGGATAGAAACAGTTCCGTGACGGCCATTAGGGACTCGTCGACGAGGCCGCCATAGTAGCCGGCGATGATCCCAAGAAGGCTTCCGGCTAAAAGAGCGATGAAGGTTGCGGTGAGGCCGGCAGCAACCGATATCTGGCCTCCGAAGAGAACGCGCGAGAATTCGTCTCGACCGTAGCCGTCGGTCCCGAAAAGGAAGATTCTGCCGGATTCACGGATGCCAAAGAGATGTAAGTGGGATTCGTAGACGCCGAGTAGTTTGTAACTCGCTCCAGTTACGAAGAAACGCACGGGATAGCTGTGGCTTAAGTCTTCTTTGTAAGTGTCGGGAGCGTCGCTTTCGACGGAAGTTGTCCAGTTATAGACGAAGGGCCGCAAATGGAGACCAGCGCCATCCCTGAAATGAAGACGGGTGGGCGGAGCGTAGGGGAGTTCACGGTTCTGCGAGGTGGGATCGTAGGGCGCAAAGAAGCCGCCGAAGAGCAGGATGAGGTGTACCCCTATGAGGGCTGCGAGGAGAAACGCGGTTTTAGCTCGCATCCGCAGCCGCCTTTCGGATGCGGGGATCGACGGTGAAGAGCATGATGTCGGCGATGAGATTGCCACCTATCATGAAGAGCGCCGAGAGCATGATGCCGCCGATGACGAGATATAAGTCGCGGGATAGGGTTGCTTCGAGAATTAAAGGACCCATGCCGGGCCAGCCGCAGACGACCTCAACCATCAGCGAACCGCTGAGCAGGCCGGCGAGAGAAAATCCAAGAAGAGAGATGGCGGGACTCGCGGCAACCGGCAGAACATGGCGGAAGAGGAGGCGAGTGCGGCTAACACCATAGCGGCGCGCCGCTTGCACAAAGGGAGTGCCCAACACTTCAAGAACGCTGGCGCGAACGTGGCGGACGATGACCGCGGTTTCGCAAAGAACAAGAATAAAAACGGGCAGCGCCAGATGCAGGGCGATATCCTGTGCGCGCTGGAAGGCGGAAAGACTCTCGACATCGGAGGATGTCATGCCACCGACGCGCAGCAGATGCGAGCGAACGGCAACGGCCAGGAGCGCGACGGCGATGACTAACTCCGGAACAGAAACGAGAAAGGATGTGAGCAGGGTGACCGTCTTATCCAACAGGCCGCCGCGGCGGCTTGCGGTCCAGACGCCCAGGGGAAGCGAGATGATCCAGGTGAGAAGCAGTGCGGTTCCGGAGAGCAGCAGGGTATTTTTCGCGCGACTCAAAAGGAGGGGAGCGACAGGCGCGTTGTAGGCGATGGAATATCCGAGATCGGCGTGCAGGGCGGATTTCATCCAACGCCCATAGCGGACGGCGAGTGGCTGGTCCAAGCCATATTGAGCGCGCAGACCGGCGATGGTCTCGGGGGAGATTTGGGGATTCAAGCGCATCTCGTCGAAGAAGCTTCCGGGCGCCATCTCGGTGAAGACGAAGCAGAGCGCTGAGACTCCGAGGAGCAAAAGGATGGCGCGCACGAGCCTGCGAAGGAGGTAGCTCAAGACGGCCTCGCAAGAATAGCGAGCTTGGCGGCGGAGGCAGTCGCTGCGGCCAATAGGTTTTGGGTTACGGCGTGGGTGGGGTGCGACGTGATCTGCTGCGTGGGGCCGATTTCGACGGTTCGCCCTTCGGACATGACTGCAATCACGTCGGCCAGTCTTGCTACAAGCGCCAAGTCGTGAGAGATCAGAAGATAGGTCAGCGAGTGCGCCGCTTGTAGATCGAGTAGCAGGTTTGCAATTTGGGCCTGGGTTGAGAGATCGAGACCAGAGAGGGCCTCGTCGAGAACGAGAAGTTTGGGACGAATGATTAGTGCGCGGGCGAGTGCGAGCCGTTGGAGCTGTCCCCCGCTGAAATGAAGGATCGAGCGGTCGACCCAATCGGGAGACAAGCCGACTTCTTCCATCTGGCTGCGGATGAGATCGAGATGATTTGTTCGGTCGGGACTGGGCGCGACGGTCGAGGGCGCGAGCAGTAAGGGCTCTTCGAGGACTTCGTGGGCCGAGAAGCGCGGGTTCATCGAAGTAACGGGATCCTGAAAGACAATTTGAACGGATGAGCGGTAGGGACGGAGATGGTTGGAATCGGCCTGTGCGATGTCGGAATTTTCGAAGAAGATTTGGCCGGAGTCTGGGCGCTCGAGACGGGTGATGCAGCGGGCCACGGTGGATTTTCCGGATCCCGATTCTCCTACAAGTGCCAGTGTTTGGCCGCGGGCGATCTCGAAGTTCACGCCACTCGCCGCTGCGATGGAAACACGCTTTCGCCAGAGGCCACCTCGTACATATCGCTTACTTAGATCTCTGACTCGTAACAGGGACGAATGCGACTTGTCAGCATTCGGCGAGTTAAGGGCCGAGTATGTTGGCAAGTTACTCTCCATACTTGAAGCAGTTCACGGGCCGCGAAGGTTCCGGCAAGAATGAGGTGGGATAGCGGCGGGAACAGATGTCCATGCGCTCGGAACAGCGTGGCTCGAAGCGGCAACCTGGAGGGAGCGTGGTCGGGTTGGGAGGATCTCCGTCGATGGCGGCGAGCCGAACCTTGGTCGCGGAGTTGTGGAGTACGGACGAGGCGGCGATGCGGACGAGAGCTTGGGTATAGGGATGCAAGGGACGGCTGAAGATCTGGACGCTGCTGCCGACTTCGATGATGCGGCCGGCATACATGACGGCGATGCGATCGGCGAAGCCTGCGAGCAGGGAGGGATCATGGGTGATCAAGAGAACGGTGGTTTGGTGTTGCTGACGGATCCGTTGAAGAAGCGCGATTATTTCCGTTTGAAGGGATGCGTCGAGTTTGCTGGTGGGTTCATCGGCGATTAAAACGGAAGGATGGCAGGCGATGGCCTGGGCGATAGCGACACGTTGACGCTGGCCTCCGCTTAATTGATGAGGATAGGCGGAGTAGATTTCCTCTGGACGATCGAAGCCGACTTCGCGAAGCAATCGGAGAACACGCTCGCGGCGTTGACGCACGCGGAGGTGCAGGTGTGCGCGAAGGACTTCGGCAATTTGCGATCCGACGGTCAGGACGGGATTCAAGGCCAGGGCGGGGTCCTGCGGGATTAAGGAAATTTCGCGGCCGCGCAAGGAGCGGAGGTTGCGTTCGGATAATTGCAGTAAGTCGCGGCCTCCGATGAAAATCGATCCGCTTGTGCGGGCGGCGTGAGGCGGGAGGGAGTGCAGAAGAGCGGCGGCCAGTGTGCTTTTTCCAGAGCCCGACTCGCCGAGGATGCCAAGGACTTCTCCGGCGCGGAGTTGGAGGCTGACGCCGTCCAAGGCGTGGATAGGCGGGGTGTTCCTGGAAGAATATGTGACCGCGAGGTCGCGGACATCGACCACGCATTCGTTCGGAGCATCTCTGTTCGGAGCATCTTCGTTCGGAGCATCCACTGCCGCACCCCACGTATCCGATATTAACCACAAGCGAACAATTCGCTGGATACGTTAGCGTGGGGCGAACCTCAAGGGACAACGGCTGTGGAAGGATGCGGGGAGCGGTGTTGTACGAAACTTTACAGAAGAGAAGAAAGAGAGTGGGAGTGGAATTGAACCGAGCCACCAGATTCGGCGTCTAAGAGAAAGCTAGAATGGGTTCGTTCTGGGAGAGGGTCGTGCTGGGGCGGTACCGGTAAATTCAGAAAACGTTCAAGGAGTGTAGCCATGGTGGTCGCGGCATGCGTTTCGAAAGCGCCGTGTAGGGCCGGGTTTTCGCTGGTTGCAGCGTGCTTGTGCTGCTTGTTTTTATCGGTGCCTAGTTTCGCTCAACAAAAGGGGGCAGAACCGGCGACTGCGCCCGTGCCCGGTGGCGAAACGGGCTCTGGTGACAAGAACAACGCTATTAATGAGAGGGCGAAGCAGATGGGGACGCGTCCTGCGGAGCCGCCAGCGGTGTTGCAGCAACTGAATTCGGCGATCGAGCAGTTAACGGCGAGAATCTCTCCGGCGGTGGTGCAGATTCTGGTGACGGGATATGGTGCGGCGGAAGACAGCAGCCGGGGCCAGACGGCGCTGATTTCGCGGGAGCACGCGATCGGATCGGGAGTGATCGTGGATTCCGCGGGATACATCATGACGAATGCGCACGTGGTGGCAGGTGCGCAGGACATACGCGTGGCGCTTGCGATGCCGTCGGTGGACCATCCGGAGCAGATTGCTCCGGCGGGGAAGCAACGGGTGGTGGAGGCCCGGCTGATCGGGATACATAAGGATACGGATCTGGCTCTGATCAAGATTGATGAGACGAATTTGCCGACGCTTTCGCTGGGCAGCAGCCGACCGGTGCATCAGGGCGAATTGGTATTTGCGATGGGCAGTCCGGAGGGTTTGGAAAATTCGGTGACGATGGGGGTGGTGAGTTCGGTGGCGCGGCAGGCGGATCCGAATCGTCCAATGGTCTATATACAGACCGATGCGCCGATCAATCCGGGGAATAGTGGTGGTCCGCTGGTGGATGCGGACGGATATGTGGTGGGAATCAACACTTTTATCCTGTCGGAGGCGGGCGGGAGCGAAGGGTTGGGATTTGCGATTCCGGCGCGGGTGGTGAGTTTTGTGTATGACAGCCTGCGGAAGTATGGACACGTGCACAAGATCGAAGTGCAAGCGGGGGCGCAGACGATTAGCGCCGAACTCGCGAAGGGTTTGGGGCTGGCGCAAAATTGGGGGGTAATTATCGATGACGTGACGCCGGGAGGTCCGGCGGAGGCGGGGGGACTGAAGATCGGGGACATTGTTTTGAGTGCGGATGGGCGGCGTATTGGTACGCTGCCGGCGTTCACGGCGGCGCTTTATCTGCATCGGTTGGATGAATCGCTGAAATTGGAGATTTTGCGTGGGACGGAGAGGAAGACGCTCTATATTGCGGCACTCGAGATGAAGGATCCGATGGATTCACTGCCGGATCTGGTGAATTCGAGGGACAACCTGGTGGCGCGGCTGGGCATATTGGGCCTCGATTTGAATGACCAGTTGCGAAGTTCTCTGGGAACGCTGCGGAATCCTGCGGGAGTTATCGTGGTGGCGCGAGTAGCGGAGTTCCGGAGTTCGGTGTCGGGGCTGCAGACGGGAGACATTATTCACAGCGTGAATCAGACGGCGATCGACTCGTTGGTGGCGCTGCGGACGGCATTAAGTCAGATTAAGCCGCACGATCCGGTGGTGTTGCAGGTAGAGCGGGAGGGCGGATATCGATGGCTGGCGTTTGACATGGAGTGAGGGTAGACAGTGTCAAAAATGGGGGTGCGCTGCCATTTTAATTACAACGCGGATCGCGCAACGCCAAAGCTTGAACCACTAAGGGCACTAAGGATCACGAAGGTTTTTACACGGACGTTGCTTCGTGGATATCGTATTCGTCGATCAGAATTTCAGCGATCGTACAGTGAAACTAGAGTGCGCAATCGCGTGCTCAAGTCCGCGGTCAATGCGCCGGGACGATAGCGCCACTTCCAGTTTTCGCTGACGGTGCCAGGAAGATTCATACGCGCTTCGGTGCCGAGGCCGAGGACGTCTTGCATGGGGACGACGGCGACGTTCGCGACGGAGGCGAGCACGGCGCGAATCATAACCCAGTTGATTTCGGAGTCGTCCTGAAAATTAAGGTAGGCGCGGGCGAAGTCATGTTCTTTGCGGACATCTTCGGGGGAGCGTGTGCTGTCGCCGGCGCCGGAGCTGTTCCACCATCCGATGGTGGTGTCGTTGTCGTGACCTCCGGTGTAGGCGGCGAGATCGCGACTGTAGCTGTGCGGGCGGAAGGATGGTCCCTGGGGATCGTTGCCGAAGGCGAACTGGAGGAGACTCATGCCGGGGAGTCCGAATTGGTGGCGGAGATTTTCGACGGATGGAGTGATGACGCCGAGATTTTCGGCGACGATGGGGAGCGGGCCAAATGCGTTTTGCAGGGCTGAGAGAAAATTTTCGCCGGGGCCCTGGACCCAGCGTCCGTTGACGGCGGTCTTTTCGGCGCCGGGGACTTCCCAGTAGGATTCGAAGCCGCGGAAGTGGTCGAGGCGGACCATGTCGAAGAGCGAGAGCGAGGCGCGAAAGCGGTCGATCCACCACTTGTAGCCGTTGGCGGCGAGGAGATCCCAGCGATAAATGGGATTACCCCAGAGTTGTCCGGTGGCGCTGAAGTAGTCGGGAGGGACGCCGGAAACGACGGTGGGACGGCCCATTTCGTCTAGATAGAAAAGCTCGGGATGCGACCAGACATCGGCGCTGTCATGGGCGACGTAGATGGGGACATCACCCATGAGGCGGATGTTGCGTTGTTGGCAATAGGACTTAAGTTTTTCCCACTGCTGGAAAAACTGGAACTGCCAGAACTTGTAGGCTCGTATCTCGGTTGCGAGCTTTGCTGACCACTCGCCCAGAGCCTGCGGGGTGCGCTGGCGAATTGGCGGATCCCAGAGAGTCCACATGACTCCGGCATGGGCGTCTTTGCAGGCCATGAAGAGGGCGTAATCGTCGAGCCAGGCGCGGGAGTTTGCGCAGAATTGGTCGAAGGCGGGGCGATCGGAGTGCGAGGCATTGGCGAAGAAGTTTTCGGCGGCGCGACGGAGAGCCGACATTTTGAATTCGATTACGGGGCCGTAGTCGATGGAGCCGTCAGGAAATTTCGGGGCTCGGGCTAAGTCGGATTCATGCAGGAGGCCTTGGTCGCGGAGGCGTTCGAGGCTGAGGAGCATGGGATTTCCGGCGAAGGCGGAGAAGCATTGATATGGAGAGTCGGCGTATCCGGTGGGGTTGAGGGGAAGAACCTGCCACAGTTTCTGTCCAGCGGCGTGGAGGAAGTCGGCGAACTCATAGGCACAGGGGCCGAAGTCGCCAATCCCGAAACGTCCTGGCAGGGAGGTGAAATGGAGCAGAATGCCGCTACAGCGAGGGAACTTCACTTGGCTACAATACGCAGGTTCGGGGAGGAAGGGCAAGGGAAGTAGCCAGTTCTCAGTTCTCAGTTCTCAGAAAAACGGCTAGATGCGGGGACGGCGCGATCAGCTGCTTGGGATTCGTCGATTGGAACGCGAGGGGAGCCCGGCTATTGATTCACTTCCGCGATTAGCAGTCCGAAGGGTTCGAGGGTGACTTCGTTTCCGTTGGCCGATGCGGCGGATGAGATTACGGGTTTCAGGTTGGTCTTGCTGAAGCCCTCGTGAGACAGGTCGAAACTAGCTTTTTGCGGGGCGTCGGACATGTTGAGGGCGACGAGGAGAGCTTTTCCTTTGTAGCTGCGGAGGTACGACATGACGTGGGGATCTTGCTGGTTGAGAGCGGTGTAGGTTCCGTCGAGCAGGGATTCGTTCGAGTGGCGGAGGGTCAGGACTTTCTTGTAGAGGTTGTAGACGGAGTTGGGATCTTTGGATTCGGCGGCAACGTTGTGGGTGACGTAGGCTGGCGGCACGGGGAGCCACGGAGTCGCTTTGCTGAAACCGGCGTTGGGAGCGGTGTTCCACTGCATGGGGGTACGTTCGCCGTCGCGGCCTTTTTCTTTGGGCCATCCGGTCCGGCCGATGGGATCTTTGACGTCCTCTTTGCGCGTGGGATCATTGTTCTGCATTCCGATTTCTTCGCCGTAATACATGATCGGAGTGCCGCGGAGGGTGAGATAAAAGGCGCCCATTAGTTTGGCGATGGCGTCGTTGTGTTTGCCGTCTCCGTAGCGGTTGTAGGAGCGGACGATGTCGTGGTTGCTGATGACGAAGACGGGCCATCCGTGGGCGCTGTTGACGGCGTCGATCTGGGCACGGAAATCGGGCGGGGAAAGTTTGTTGACCATGGCGAACATGAAATCCATGGGCATCTGGAGTTCGTTGCCGCCTTGCCCGTAATAGCGATCGAGCTGGGCGACGTTGGAGGTCCAAGTTTCACCGATTAAGACGGCGTCGGATTCGTCGGCGACCTGGCGCAACTTCTGCAACTCGGTGTGAACCTCGGGAAAAGCATCGTTGTATTTGTTCTCCATGTTGGGATCGCCTTGGGCGTTCTTGCCCGGTAGGACAGGATTGTCTTTTAGCTCGGGATCTTCAAAGAGAGTGTCGACGGCGTCGAGACGGAATCCGGAGACGCCGCGCTTGTACCACCAGCGGGTGGTATCGAGCATGACTTTTTCGACGGCGGGATTGCGCCAGTTGAGGTCGGGCTGCTGCGCGTAGAAGTAATGATAGTAGTACTGACTGGTGGTGGGATCGAAGTTCCAGGCGGAGCCGCCGAAGAGGGAAATCCAATTGTTGGGGGGCTGGCCGGGGGCTTTGCCGTCACGCCAGATATACCAGTCGCGGTGCGGAGAGGTGCGCGAAGATTTCGAATCGAGGAACCAGGCGTGCTGGTCGGAGGTGTGGTTGGGAACGAAATCCATGATGATGCGGACGCTGTGTTTTTTGCCTTCGGCGACCATGTGATCGAAGTCGGCGAGGGTGCCGTACATGGGATCGATGTTCTCGTAATCGGAGACGTCGTATCCGAAATCGACCTGGGGCGAGGGATAGCAGGGAGTGATCCAGATCGCGTCGACGCCGAGGTCGTGAAGGTAACTCATTTTCGAGCTGATGCCGTTGAGGTCGCCGATGCCGTCGTTGTTGCTGTCCGCGAAACTGCGGGGATAGATCTCGTAGAAGACGGCGTGCTGCCACCAGGGATGGGCCTCGGGATCGGCTGGCTTGGTCTGGGCGGCGAGCAGGGAAGGGAGCAGCGTGAGCAGAATAAGTAAATTCAGCGCGTGTGAACGCGATGACAGGGGCACGGGCCTCGACATGGAGAATCTCCTGTGAGAAACATAAAGGGAGTAGTGGTATTGGGTCAATTTGAAACGCACATTCCGGCTGCGGCTAAGAAGGGCATCTGAATTGGAAAACGACTTCCGGCATTGTTGACGCAATGCGCTGATACAAATCTTAGTTTTTCAGCGAACCGTAAGGCCGGAATTCATTGCGGCAAGTATTGAACGGCTGAAGGCGTGCCTTTCCCTTTCGTTCTCGAAAAGTTCGTGGGTGGCGCAAGACGGGGCAAGCCCCGTCTCTACGCGACATTTCTCCGCAGCTTCTGAAGCCGCGGTCTTTCAAAGTGGATGCCCCCTCAAGGGGGGATGCAAACTAATTCCACGACCGGACCGGGATTGTTACAGATGAATTCCCTGATAAAGCAACTGCTTGCGCTCCCAACCGCACCTAACTAAAAATGCCAAAGGCTCGGAATTGTGCGAATGCAAGGAACCGTGTCGGCTGATGCCTACCCCTCTGATCGAACAGCATGGTGTCATCGGAAATATGCGGTCCGCCGCTTTAGTCAACATCGACGGCGCGATTGATTTCTACTGTTTTCCCGACTTTGATTCGCCTTCGATTTTTGCGGCGCTGCTGGATCAAGCAAGAGGCGGCAGCTTTGTGATCGAGCCGCTCATCGGTGGAGTGAGGACGAAGCAACTCTATCTTTCCGACACAAATATTCTCGCCACCCGCTTCCTGTCGAACGAAGGGGTCGCGGAGATCACCGATTTCATGCCGGTGATTGGAGATTCGGAGAAGTGGCCTAACCGGATTGTTCGGATTCTTCGGGTGATCAAGGGAGAAGTTAAGTTTCGGCTGCGTTGTGCTCCGCGCTTTGACTACGCACGGGCTCGACACTCGGCGAGCATCGAGAATGGGGCGGCGGTCTTTCGTCCCGAGAGGCAGGGCTTGGAGGCCATGAGCCTGCTGGCGACGGTTCCACTCAAGATTGACGAAGGCGATGCGGTTGCGGAGTTCACGCTCAGGCCCGATGAACACGCGACATTTTCGTTTGGGAGCGCGTCGGAGGACAGCGACCCGATTGACGAAGAAGGCTCGGCGAAACTTCTGCGGGAAGCGTCGGAATATTGGCACGAGTGGATTGGGCAATCTACTTACAAGGGGAGATGGCGCGAGACGGTGAATCGCTCGGCGCTGATTCTGAAACTGCTGACCAGCCATCAATACGGTTCGATGATTGCGGCGCCAACGTTTGGACTTCCGGAACGCTTGGGTGGCGCGCGCAATTGGGACTACCGGTTGAGCTGGTTGCGGGATTCTTCGTTCATGCTTTACGCGTTCATGCGGCTTGGATTCACGGGAGAAGTCCGGCAGTTTGGGGGATGGATGCGCGAGCGCGTGACCAGCGGCCTGAAGCGGGTTGGGCCGGACGGGCCTTTGAAACCGATGTACCGAATTCACGATCTGTCGGATCATCCCGAAGAGGTGTTGGATCAGCTTTCTGGTTACCGCGATTCGCGTCCGGTAAGAATTGGGAACGCGGCGCAATCGCAGCTACAACTGGATGTCTACGGGGAACTGATGGATTCGATTTATCTGGGCTCGAAGTACGCGAATGGAATTTCGAACGATGGCTGGAAAAACGTGCGCAGCTTGCTGGATTGGCTGGCGGCGAACTGGAATCGTCCCGACGAGGGGATATGGGAGGTGCGCAACGGGCGGCAGCATTTTCTGCATTCGCGGCTGATGTGCTGGGTGGCGTTTGACCGGGCGATCCGGCTGGCGGAGAAACGGTCGCTGGTGGCGCCGTTCGTTGCGTGGCTGGAAATCCGGGATGCGATTCATGAAGATATTTTTGCAAACTTCTGGAATGAGGAACTGCATTCGTTTGTGCAGGCAAAGGGTTCGGATGTTCTGGATGCGTCAGTGTTGCTGATGCCGCTGATGCGGTTTATCAGCGCGACGGATCCGCGATGGCTCTCGACGATGGCGGCAATTGAAGAACATCTGACGGAAGGCGGACTGGTTTATCGCTACGCGAGTTCAACCGACGGTTTGGATGGGCAAGAAGGCACGTTTACCGCGTGTTCTTTCTGGCTAATCGAATGCCTGGCCCGCGCAGGGCAGGTGGAGAAGGCGCGGCTGATGTTTGACAGGATGCTGGGGTTCTCTAATCATCTGGGGCTGTTCTCGGAGGAACTGGGGAGCAACGGCGAGCAACTTGGGAACTTTCCGCAGGCTTTTACGCATCTGGCGTTGATCAGTGCGGCGTGCTACGTGGACCGGAAACTTTCGGGGCCGAAGAACGCGACGTGGGAGTAGGGTGCTGGGCTGCTGTCCCTTTCTCAAGGCCAGCGGCGCGAACGACAGAAGCGGGCGGTTTTTTTTCCTGATAGACCCTTCCGATATCCTGCCACTTGAGTGCCGATGCACGCGGGCGGGCAGGAATGCCCGCCCCACACGGGCTTGAAGCCGGCCAATTTTCGAACGCGAGTTTTACTTCACTTTTTCGGGGAAAGAATAGATCGGGTCGATATCCACGGGAACGTCGGATGCGGCGCGTAGAGAGACTTTCAACTCCTCGGGCATGGGGTCGTATTTCTGGAACCAATTCTCAGCGCGGGAGCGGTCGCCGGTGGCTTCGATTTCCAAGAGTTCTTTGGTCAGATCGGCCAAGGCCGCCGGCATTTTCTCGTAGTCGATGACGTAACGGCCGTTTGGATTGCGATGGATGGCGCCGCGCTGGGAGAGATAGTTGAACTCCATCATCTCGGCCTGGCCGTGGGCCTCGGCGGTGCCGAAGCGAACGGTACGAAAAATTCCTCCGACGTAGGATGCATAGTATTCCTCGAGTTTTTCTTTCGGGAGCGCATCGTGATCGACAAGCCACTTTAGAGCGAACATTCCGGTGACATCGGCTTTGGCTTCTTCGAGGCCGCTGAAGGCAGGTCCGATGGCTTCGCGGATATCGACTTTGCCCGCGTTGGTGCGGGAATAGGCGGGACCGAGGCCGTGACAGATCTCGTGCATGACGGTGCTTTGCAGGTATCCTTCGCCGGAAACTTTGGCGGCTTGTTCGGGCTCCATCAGTTTGGCGGCGACGGGCAGGATGATGTATTTCACGCGGGCGTCCATGAAATTCTTGAAGAAAAGTTTCTTGCTGCCTTTTTGTTCGTGGACGCGGGGATCATTGGGCAGATTGTCAGCGACAGCCTGGTAGCCGTGAGTCAGGTCTCCGGCGCGAAACGGAGTGTCCATGACCTCCATCGGAGTTTCGAGGCCCTGCTTGGAGGGGCGATCTTCGGCGGCTAAGGGAAGGGCATCCTGAATTTGGGGGACGTATTGCTGAAAGAGTTCGAGCTTCTTGCTTTCGCGCTCGTTGCGGATCATGACGGCTGCTCCGTAGGAACCTTTCACGCCGAGTAGTCCGTCCATGTAGGTTTCGTAGGGGGCGAAGATGATGTCGAATTTTGGATTTCTTAGATCGAGCCAGGCGAGGTCGCTGGGGAGATAATCGTCGCTGAGGAGCGCATCGGCGCGGAGGCGAAGAAACTTGGCGAATGCGGGATCGCTGCTAAGGTCGGCGGCGTCGCGCAGGGCTCTAGCTGCGGGCTCGAGAAAACTGCGATAGGCGACGCCGTAGGGAACGGTTTCGAGTTTTCCCTGATGCCAGCGGACGATGGTGAACTGATCGTAGATTGCCGGCTTCTGATCGGGATGCTCTTTTAAGTATTGATCGATTTGATGGTGGGTGAGATTGGGCGGATAAAATCCGCGGCCGGGTTGGATGGGATCGGTGCCGACGAAGGGCTTGTTTTGGTCGATGAGATCGAAGCGGGAAGCGTTGATCCGCAGATAGCGACGTAGGGCGACATCGCGGGGACTCTGGCTGGTGGCCAACGACTGGTAGAGGGCGAGGCCATCGGGATCGCTCTGGCGCCAGTAAATACTTTCAAGATAGCCGCAGGCTTCCACGAGTTTGCGGACGAGTCGCTGCTCGCGTGGGGTGAGTCCGGCGGCGCGAAAAGGCATTTCGACGCGGCGGAACTTTGCCAGACGCTCGACGAGGTCGGGAGCAACTTTCAAGTTTGCCGCGGCGCCGCTTTTGGCGGCAGAACCGGTCATTGTTTTGTGCGTTCTCTGCGGCGGTTGGGCGTTGATGGGGATGGTGAAGATTGCGTGGAGAAGAATGAAGATGAAAAATGCCGCCAGGGTCCGGGAGAAACGAACGGAAATGCACGCTAAAAAGCATTTAGTACTGCGATTGGTCATATGGATTTAAGTTTATCAAAGCGGCGAATTTTACCCGAGCCATTATCATACATTCATGCTGAGTAACGGGTCGCAGACGCTGCTCATCGATGCGGATGACACGCTGTGGGAAAACAATATTTATTTCGAACGGGCGATCGCGAAATTCGTCTCGTTTCTGAACCACCGCGAATATACGCCCGAGCAGGTTCGGTTGATCCTGAATGATGTGGAGCGCGACTCGATCGTGACGCATGGTTATGGACTGAACAGCTTCGCGCATTCGCTGGTGCATACGTTCGAGAAGCTTTCGGTCGATCCGGTGACGCCGGAGATGCATAAACGGATTCACAGTTTCGCGCACCAGATTGCGGATCATCCCATGGAGATTCTTCCGGAGGTGGTGGAGACGCTGCAATATCTGGGCGAGCGGCGGCATCATTTGATCATGATGACGAAGGGAAATTTCGCGGAGCAGTCGGGAAAAGTGGAGCGTTCGGGGTTGAAGGAATATTTTTCGGCGATTGAGATTGTTGCGGAGAAGGATGAGTCCGTCTACCGCTCGGTGATTGGGAAGTACGCGTTGTCGGCGGACGTGACATGGATGGTGGGGAATAGCCCGAAGTCCGATATCAACCCTGCGTTAGCGGCGGGATTGCACGCGGTATTCGTTCCCCATGGGAACACATGGATACTGGAGCATGAGGAACTGGCGATGGCTCCGGGGTTGCAGGAGTTGCTGGTGGTGGAACGGTTTGGGGATTTGAGGAAGCATTTCTAGCTTTTCTGGCGCGAGTTCTATCGTTGGAGAATTCAATGACGCACTTGGACTGTGAGAAGGGGGTAGGGGTCCTTTGACTTCGCGGGGCTCGCTTCGCTAACCCGCTTCGCTCGGGATGACAATTTTATTTTGGAATGAAAAAGAGAAATGCCCTTGTGCCTCCTCAAATTCGGAGATGCAAGGGCATTTTTGGTGTGGGTTACTGAACTGTTACGTTTACGGGTTGTGATGGGATTCCGTTGGCCACAACAACTAAGGTGCTGGCGCCGGTTTCCAGGGAAGCGGGCACGTCGAAGTTGGTGGAGACGGTGGCAGAGCCGGTCGCTACGCCCATGGTGCTGTGGTCGTGGGTGCGGGCGTAGAAGACATGCTTCGTGCTGTTGTTGGTGATGCGAACGAGAGGATAGTTGGTCGCGGTTTGCAGCTCGTCTCCGAAGGCAGCGGCTTGTGAGAGGCCGTTGAACTGAGTGCCTGAAATCGGATAGGTGGATCCGCGAGTGACGGTAGACGGGGCAGTCGAAATCGTGGGCTGCCACGAAGTCTGGTAGGTTCCGGAGGATGTGTAAACTTCCGTTGTTCCGCCTCCGATTAAGACTTGGCCGTTGGGGAGGATCATCAGGCTTCCGGGAGTGAACGGACCGGCGGTCAATTTCGTCCCATCGAACAGATAGCCAGTTCCGCTGTCACCTTCTACCAGCACGTCGCCATTGGTCAGCAGTACGGCAAACGAGTCCCCGGCATTGTCGTCATTGGGGAAGACAGGGCCGGTTGACCACTTGCCTGTGAGGCTGTCATAAATGGCGGTGTTTCCGGGGCCATTGTTCTTGGAATAAGAGCCGGTGAAGAAAACGGTGCCATCAGGGCGCAGGATCGCCGGGCCGATTTCCCCAGGCGGGTAGTAGCAGAGCTTGTTTCCGGGGCCATAGTTAATGCAGCCAAACGGCGAGGGCGAATGGAGATCGACGATGGTGCTGCCGGCGGTCACCCATTCCTTGGCGGAAGGCGTATAGATTTCGGAGTTGGGAGCATCTTTCACATCGGCCGTGACAATCGAGCCGTTGGCCAAAAGAGTCCATCCTTCTTCGGCGTCGAAGTCTTTCTTGCCTTTCGACGGGAGTGAGGTCCACTTCATGGTCTTGGGGTTGAGTTCCCGAATTTGTTTTGTAAGTTTGTTGCCGATCACGAAGTCGCCATTCGGAAGCACGAGGGCGGGCGAGTCGCCGATGTAGCTCCAATTTTTGGGAGGAGCGACGGTGGTCCAGGTGTTGGAGACGGGATCATAGATGGCGCCCTGGTTGGTGAGCGTAAAAGTGGCTCCGCAATTGGAGTACTCACCGCCCTCGATCAGGAGGCGACCATCGGCCAAGACTGCGGAAGCGGAGGCGTAGGGGGCATATCCGGAGGGAAGACTGGCGAGTTGCTTCCAGGTGCCGTTGACGTAGCTGCCGGTATTGTCGGGGGTGAGCTGCCACCAATCGGAGCAGTTGCCGCCTTGGGCCATCACGGTGCCGTCGGTGAGCTGGAAGGAGTAAATGACTCCGTCGGGCGGTTGATTTTTGAGAGGTGTAATGGTCTGTGCCAGCGCGGCGCCGGACACGACGAGCAAAAGCATTGCTACAGTGAGAATGAACTTCCTGGACAAGATGCACGACCTTTCTTGAAAGCTGCTACGGGCAGCGAGCACAGAACTTTTCCGTAGAGTTGAACTGCTTGTCATTGGCAACCCTCCTGGGGGGCGATACGAAAAGCGCGGGGGATGACCATAGTAACAAAAGGCGGAGGGGTTTTGGAAAAAATGAAAAGGCAGGATCGGTAGTTCGTTTTGAAGGTCGGAAGGTTTTATCGATTGCTGAGAAAGTGAGTAGTGTGTTGTGAGCCCCTAAAGGAGGGGTGATTTGAGGGCGATTTCCGGTATCGCTAGAGAGGTTGCGGGGCTGTCGAGCGAGCTTCCCTCAGGCGCTAGAAGCGCCGCGGGTGTGCACGGATTTGCGGCCCGAGTGGAACTCGGGCCCTTCCCAAGAGCACTTTAATGAGAGTTTTCCGCAACCGCTAGAACTCGCGCTCTTGCTGCAAAGAGACGCGAGCCGGGAAGCCGGAATTTCTTCCGGTCCCGGCCCGCGCTTCGATCAACTTTGTAGCGGATTCAGTTCGAGGGTGCAGGGGCGGGCGACGCGGCCGCCGTCGTCGATGGCGCCGTAGCAACTCCTGGCGTACTCGCGTTGTAGCGCGAGAGGCGAGGGTAGAACGGCGTTACTTCGAACGGCATTTTGTCGCGAGCCGAAGTGATGGCCACAGGCTGAGCCTTCACGATCTCGACTTTGTCGTCCCAAGCATTCAACTTGACGCGTCCGCCGAGAGGTAAGGCGGCGATCTGGTCGAGTTTGTTCCAATCCAGTGCCGGGGCCGAAGTCTCGAGTGCAGCCATACGGGTGACCGTCCCGTTGTCCATGATGTTGTTGCCGAGGTGGGCCTGGAGCAGAGCATTCAACTGCGGAGAGCGCTGCTGAAGAGCCTTGAGGAAAAGACCGGCTGTTTCGAGTTTCTGAGCGTAAGGCGAAGCCTTCAGCATCTCGACGGCTTTTTTGTCGGCCGCTGCTTCTTCTTCGGGAATATGTTTGAAACCAAGGTTCTGGTAAGTGCCTTCGTCGGAGAAGAGCATGCGGTCGTTGAAGGCATATTGGCTGCCGAGGTTATGTCCGAGGACGATGTGCGCCAGTTCGTGAGCGAGGACCATGGCGAGGCTGCCCTCATCGGGAAGCACATCAATCAATCCGCGGCTGACGACGATGGTGTTGCCGACGCTAAACGTTTCCAGCGGCGACGTGGTGAGCACGCGCGTCCGTACGGGGCGGGGCAGTTCGATATTGTTGGTGATCTCGAGATTGTCGACTACGGTTTGCAGAATCTTGTCGACGTCACCCGCGGGCGCTAACAGTCCGGCACGTTCGAGGCGCTCGACGACGTTATCTTCCGCCTGCTGCTGCCATTCGCGCTCAGCTGCCAGAGGAGTTGCGTCCTGCGCGGTTGGGGTATCGTCTTTTACGCTGTCGACGCGGATGTTAGTCAACTCGTCATTGGCGGTTGCCGTTTTCAGGTTGTATCCCCACATGCGGGTTTGCGCCTTGAAGGCGATCTTGTTCTTGGCGCCAGCGGTGAAGTCGCCTTCCTCGCTGTAGATGTAGGCCGGGATCCAATAGCCGGGAATCAAGTTCAAGCGCCAGCTATCCATGTGGAAGTAGAAGTTGTTGCGCGAGGCGCGGGCGTAGGTGCCGTTGAGGCGAACGATGTTGAAGTCCTGATCTTCAATCCAGATACGGCCGAGAAAACGTCCGCGGCCGGCGTCTTTCTTGGGAGTCAGATCGAATACCAAGCAGCGCACGTCGCCGAGAAATTCGCGGCGGGCGTAGTGGAAATCATAGTGTTGACGATCGAAGTCGTTGCGATCGGCGAAGATCATCCAGGAAAAGCCCAGTGGTTGATACTGGAACTTGAACTTCTTGGTGAACTCGCCGAGAAGGTGCTTCTCCATTCCTTCTTCGCCCTTTTCCTTGTTGCCCTTGCCGTCGAGGTAGTCGCTGCGATCGATCGACTCGCTCAGGTCCATGCGTCCCAGGAAATAGTGATCGTCCTGAGGAACGGGACCGAGTTGCGGATCCTGCTGGAGGTTCTGGAGATAGGTTTCGACGATGGGAGTGCGCGGCGAGAGGAACTTGATGAGCTCGCGTTCGCGCAAAATCACGCGGTCGACCACCTGATCCATGGTGGTGGGCGGCGCGAGATTCACGGGAGCCGCGGCTGGTTGGGTCGCGGCAGCCTGCGTCGCCGAAGCCGGCTGGCTTTGTGGAGCGGCCGATTGCTGGGCCGCTGCTGTCATCGTCATGGTTACGGTCGCTAAAGCCAGGACCATCCACTTCATATTGCTTGCTACTTTCCGCATAACTCTTGTCTCCAAAGTTTCAATACGCCAGTTGGAACATCACGTGTACGACCGCCGTCGAATCGATTGCCTGCCCATTGCGCGTGGCGGGCTTAAAATGCATTTTGTTTGCGGCGTTGATGGCGGCTTCATCCAAGCCATGGCCCAGACCGCGGACCACACGGTTTACGTGCAACTGCCCATTTGCGCCGAACTGTACTTCGAGCAAAACTTCGCCTTCGAGTTTCAGATTCCTAGCCTCGTCGGTATAAAGCGGATTCGGCTTGGAGGTGATTTCGACTGCGGTTGGCTGTCCAACGTCGACGCGCTGAATGTGAGGCGTATTCTGCGCGACCTCTTGTGAGCCAAAGCCGGAGGTGTTTACGCCGGCGCTGCCGCGTCCACTGCGGCGGCCGTCACCCTGACCGGGAGTAGCGACGCCAGTACCGAAGTCTGCGCTGGCTACGGTTCCTTTAATTCCTTTTGCACCGCCCGTGCCGTTGCCTTGACCCTGGCCAACCGGCATATCGAACGAGCCGGCTGCCGAGGCGATCAGCTTGCCGTTAGGCTTGCTGTTTTCGTTCGGCTTCAGGCCGTTTGGATCGCCAAATCCGCCCGTCTGCACTTTCGAGACGGGGGCGTTGACGGTGGGTACGGCGGAACTTCCCTGAAATTCTCCAGTGTGAATGAGCACCGGACGTGCTCCGCTGGTCGGCTTCAAGACTGCGGGAGCGAAATTATTCATGGCCACCACTTTGGGCGGCTCAACTTCCTGCGGCTGTGGCTTGGGAGCGCGGACTTCTTTGGGGACGATTAGCTTGGGCGCCTGAAAGACCGGTTGCGCGGGCAACAGTTTCGCGTGCAACGGCAGCGGCTTGGCTTTCGGCAGCGCCTCCGGCTTCAATGCCGGTCGCGGCACCAACTCGGTGACGTGATAGTTCACGGCGGAAATCAGCGAATCTTGCGACATGATTCCGACGATCGCGAGGAGAAGAATCAGGGCGCTAAGAAGTCCGTAGCTGGTGGCGAAGGTGCGCCAGTCCCGCTTTTGTTCGGGCAATAGGCCGAGTTGAAAACCGCGATCGTACGTAGGCATCCAAATGACTCCGATGAAATGGGACCCAAGACTGGGGAGACTGCTTGGGTTTGGAGTCTTCACCTTATGGGAGAATGGACAGGGGGTAAACGTGTCGCTTGCGCATGCCCTTTGGTAACCGGGCAAGGATCCGGTGGTTTACGGCCAAAAGGCGGATTACTTCAGTGTTATTGGATGGTTTTCTGGGAGGGGCGCTTGGTGCGGCGCGCGGAGAACCAATAGAAGACGGGGATTCCGGCGAGGATGACGAGGCATCCGATGGAGGAACTTTTGAGGTTATCGAGGAATGTTCGGTAAAGGACACAGGCGGAGGCCAGCACGAAGACGGCTGGGACCACGGGATATCCCCAAACACGGTACGGCCGGTCGGCGCTCGGCTCGCGGTATCGGAAAATGAAAAGCGTGCTGGCGGTGATCATGTAGAACATCCACTCGGCGAAGATTGCGAGGGAGAAGAACTGGCGGAAGTTGCCTCCCAACAGAAGCAGGCCGATCGCGAGTGCGCACTGCATTGTGAGTGCTGTGTACGGAGTATGGAAACGCGGATGTACCTTCCCAATCGCCTGGAAAAAATATCCGTCGCGCGCCATGGCGAAGGGGACCCGAGCACCGCTCATGGTAGAACCATTTAAGGTGACCAGCATCGAGATCGCGATGCCTGCGGATACAAGTCCAGCGCCTGCGTGCCCGAGCACGAGAGCGACGGCGTCCGAAGCGGGACGTTCCGACGCCGCAATCGCGGCTGCGGGAAGCACATACTGTACTGCCGCATTGACAAGAATGTAGAGCGCGCCTACGGTTGCGACGCCCCAGATCAGAGCGAGAGGTATGTTGCGCTGGGGGTTGCGGATTTCGCCAGCGACCATGTTGAGGTCGTTCCATCCGTCATAGGCCCACAGGGCGGCGACGAGGGCCAGGACGAAGCCGGACATGCCTCCTTTTGCGCCACTAAATTCGGTTGCGAAATTCGCCCAAGTGCCACGGCTATAGGAGAATCCTATCGCCGCAATTCCCACGATAATCGCCACTTTTAGAAGGGAGAAAAGGAATTGAAATTCGCCAGCGCGGCGCACGCCGATGTAGTTCAGCCACGATATGAAGATTGTGGCTCCAATTGCCACCAATTGGCCGTAGGTGAGCGCAAATGAGTAAGACGCTGAATGAAGCGAGAACTCATGCGAGAAAAATGCCCGCGAGAAAAATGAAAAGATCGAAAACGTACCGAGGATACGGACGAGGCCCGTGGTAATGGTGGCGATCGATGCTGGCTTGGAGATCAAGAAGGTGGTCCAGGAGTAGAGAAAGCCGGCGAGCGGACCGTATCCGTCGCGAACGTAGACATATTCGCCGCCGGCCTGGGGCTTCATGGCGCCGAGTTCGGCGTAGGTAAGAGCGCCGAAGAAAGAGAGGAGGCCGCCGACCATCCAGGCGAGATAGACGAGATGAGCGGACCCGACGGCTTGCATCATTTCGGTCGGAACGAGGAAAATTCCGCTGCCGATGATGGTTCCGACGACGACGGCGCCGGCATGGGAGAGGCCGAGATCGCGGGCTAGTTCGGGGCGGGATTGAGTCGGCGTGTCCATAGGTTTTTGATCAGTCCCGCGAAGGACGATTTTAACCGCAGAGATCGGGGAGTGCGCGGAGAAGCGGGGCATTGAGACTTGTTTTGTGCCGGCTTATCTCTGCGCCCTCAGCGATCTCTGCGGTTCAAGCCCTTTGTGCCCCTGCAAACAGAACACTGGCGGCGTAACCGACGGCGAAGGTGATACAGGTTCCGATCGCGACCCACCAGGTGAAGGCGATGGACGACCATCGCCACAGGTAGAGTTCCGTGGCGAGGCCGCAGATCAT
>JBEKPH010000032.1:0-51198 GCA_049520915.1 Terriglobales bacterium | reverse complement strand
AATCGAAAAAACACGCTCCCCCGCTGAACAACGAGGCCAAGTCGTTTTCTCCTGGGGCTGAAGACTTCGAGAGCACATTGGCACCTTGTGTGACATCCACAAACTTCACAGGAATCTGCGGCAGAACTTTCTCCTCCGCGACCGGCGAATCTTCCGCGCGCGAATACTTTCCTTGCTCGCCATAGGTCAGGCTGATCGGCGAGCCCAGCTTATTCTGGGTGACGTACTGAAACTTCTTCATCGCCTCGTGCGCCGCATCAGATTGTCCCGATTGCTGGTAGGCGCGCGCTAATCCGAATTGCGCGGACGCGTGATGAGGGTCGAGTTTCAAAGCGTGCTCGAAAGCCGCAATCGCTTCCGCAAATTGCTTCGTCTGCGCATAAGTCGAGCCGAGGAAATACCAGCTGTCGGCGTCGTTGGCATCGATTTCAATCACATGATGAAATGCATCAACGGCAGCCGTTCCGTCCGAGGAATTCTTGTAAAACAGGCCCAGGTTGTACCAGGCATGCGCGTCTTTCGGATTGCTCTTCGTGGCCTTATCCAGCAGTGCCTTCGCTTCGTCGAGACGTTGCAAGTTGAGGAGAGCGACTCCCTCGTTCACGGCCACCACTTCGAGCGAGGGATCGCTGGCAGCCGCTGCCTCAAACGACTTCAGCGCCTTCTCGAAAAGCTGCTGATTCATGTAGGCGACCCCGATGTTGTTAAGACGTGCGGCTTCCTTGAGGTTCGGGGCCGGAGCGCCTGCGGCCAGTAGGGCGACGAGTAGCGTCACAAGAGACGCGAGAATAACGGCGACGACAATTCTTCTGGTCATTTTGGCTTCGGCCCTGATTTTATCTGAGTGCCCAAGGGTGCTGAGTCAGAAGTCCATTTCCTGAACCGCGGATGACCTGAAATCGAGTCTGCCAAGTCAGCCCGGGCGCTTGACATTGGCGACTATAATGGAACTAAGGCATGGCGCCAGCGTTATGCCCGCAACTAACCATAAGTTATTTTAAATCTGTACTTTGATCGATTTGTCCCCCGCCGGGCCCTCGATCTGGAGCAAGTCCGCTTTGGTCGTAGCTAACTCCATCTTTATGAATACTTTACCTTTAACATATTTAGAATGAATACTTTGGAATATTCTCTCGGAATGAAAATTGCAAGTTATTGATTACAAAAGCTGCCCGTATGGCGCAACCGGGGCGAACTCCAATGTTATGAATACTTTACAATTAAATCTTTTAAAATGAATACTTTGACGAATTGGGGGGGGGGGGGGGGACCTTGGCGAATCCTCGGCAGCGAAGCGCGATTCACTTCCTTCCATAGGCTCGTGCGCCGATCCGGCCTTTCGCTTCTTGAATCGTGACAGTCTGGCCTGCGGCAAGATTTGAGAGTTTATCGACTTGTCCGCTGGGCCAGTCGATTTCTACCAAGTCAGCTTTGGTTTTTGATCCCAGCCCGAAGGTCAGAACCAATTCGCTCTGCGAAAGGTAGCTCGATCCCGACTTCATGGTGAGCCACTGCTTGTCGGCTCCAGCGGTCACGCGAACAACGGCGCCGATGCCATCGCGGTTCGACTTCGTCCCGACGAGCTTGATGCGCAGGCTTTGATTCGTTCCACCCTGATTCAGGTAGAGATGCGCGGGACCGCCGTTGGTCATGAGCAGGATGTCGAGCGCTCCATCGTTGTTAATGTCGGCGTAGGCCGCGCCACGAGCGACTTTTGGAGCGGCAAAACCTTTGCCAGTTTTCTCGGTGACTTTGCTCGTCACTTCGTCGAACTTGCCGTTCGCAAGGTTGCGAAACAAGTGTGGAGGTTCCGCGTAGCTCACGCGCTTCTGCACGGTTTCGATTTGATCTTCGATGTGTCCGTCAGCAACGAAAATGTCTTGCCAGCCGTCGTTGTCATAGTCGAAGAAGAAGCAGCCGAAGCCGAGCGTCACCAGCGTTTCGCGGCCGACGTCGGAGCGCGGAGCTTCGTCGACGAACAGGCCATTGCCTTCGTTGTGATAAAGGGCGAGCATCTGGTTGGCAAAATTCGTAATGATCAGGCTGGCGCTACCGGATCGGTCGTAATCCGCGGCGTCGACACCCATGCCTGCGCGGGCGATGCCATCTTCGCTGAAGGCGATGCCGGCAGAAACGGCGCGCTCTTCAAAGCTGCCGTTCTTTTTATTCAGGTAGAGCTTATTGGGCTGCGTGTCGTTGGCAATGAGGATGTCGGGCCATCCGTCGTTGTTGTAGTCGAGAATTGCGACGCCGAGGCCTTTTGAGGTTGGATCGTAAAGGCCGGCCTTCTGCGTAGCGTCCTCGAACTTGCCGTTGCCGAGGTTGTGCCAGAGGCGCGCCGATGTTCCCTTGTACGACTCGGGCGTGCAGTAGGATTTGTGGGTGCCATCGAGGGTGCAGTAAAGATCGCCCTGCTCGGACCACTGCACATAGTTGGCAACAACGAGATCGAGCTTGCCATCGCGATCGTAGTCAACCCACGCTGCTCCGGTAGAGAATTCGTTTGGACCCCAGAGGCCCGCTGCCTTGGTGACGTCGGTGAAGGTGCCATTGCCGTTGTTGTGGAAGAGATGGCTCTGTCCGACGGCAGTAATAAAGATGTCATCGAAACCGTCGTTGTCATAGTCGCCAACAGCAGCGCCCAGGCCGAAAATCGGAATTCCGAGGCCAGATTTGCTGGTAACGTCGGTGAAGGTGCCGTCGTGATTATTGTGATAGAGCTTCGGCGTGGTTGCGCCAGTCGTTTTATGGAGCGGCGGATGGCCAGGCCAATCTTCTCCATTAATGAGAAGGATGTCGGGCCAGCCGTCGTTGTCGTAATCGATGAAAGCGCAGCCGGGACCCATCGTTTCCGGAAGCCATTTTTTGCCGAAGGCGCCGTTGTTGTGAGTGAAGTGGATGCCCGCCTGCGCGGTGATATCGCGGAAGGTGATCTGCCCTTCGGCGAGCGTTGCTGCCGCGAGAAAAAACAAAACCCACCACGGAGACACTGAGGCACGGAGGAAAACCTTTTTACTGGATTTCTCTTTGGCGGATTGCATTACTTTTGCGCCCCGGGACAGGCACTGCCGCGGACTCCCGCCGAGCTACGCTCGGCTCGGACGGGCGAAACGCCCGTCGCCACACGGGCTGCCTCGTTCGGCTTGGCTGGACGGACGAATGCGGTCGTCCCCGTGCGAGCCGTGAAAATTGGCAGGGAGACGGACACATGTTCGTGAATATTTTGGCGCTCGTTATTGTCTTCTGGGTTCAGCTGGCGATAAGGGCCTGTGATGGCCTGCGCGGATTCATCTGCTTTGAAGCGCAGATACCGCGCCTGGTGCTCTTTTGACATTTTTTCGTTGCCGAGACCGTTGTAGCAAAGCATCAGATTGTAGTGCGCCTGCAGGTCTTCGGGATCGACGGCCAGAACCTGCTGCAAAGTCTTCACCGCGTCGGAATATTTTCGTTCCAGGAAAAGAACGCGTCCGAGGTTGTTGAGCGCGACGCGGTCACGGGGATATTGTGCCAGGACTTTATTTAGATGCTGAGCGGCTCCGTCGTAGTCGCCTTCCTGGCGCAGCACTCCCGCATAGAAGAAGTGCGCTCGCGCGAGATCGGGACTCAGGGCTAGCGCCTTCTCCAGTACTGTACGAGCCCGCGATACGTCGCCTTCCTGCAGGGCGGCGCGTCCGATATTGACCCAACCATCGGGATTCTGCGGATCAACTTCCGTGACTTTTTCGAAGGCAGATTGTGCCGCTTTCAGATCGCCCTGCAGAAACAGGCCAATTCCGTAATCGTTCCAGCGCTGCCAATCTTCTTTCACGAGTTGGGTCTTGGGTTTGGGAGCCGGCGCGTTCGCGGGCAAAACGTCGACGGCTACTTCGTTTTGCGCGACGGCCACGATCGGCAGGTCGGGAATTTTCTCAGACTTCGCCGAGACTCCATGGAGCGAAGCGGTGAACACCATTTTTGCATCGTCGTAATCGGGGGTGGTTGCGACCGTGCCGTTTGCCGGATTCGGGGCATTCTTTTCATGCTCGCCGGCGAACGAGAACTGCGTATTAAACCAGGCGAATTTGCGATAACACAGGCGCGCCGTCAAAGTAATTTTGCCACCCGATTTTTCGGGGACTTTCATGCGGAAATGCACGGTATCGGCGGCCCCGGGCGGAATCAACCGTACGTAAACGACGGAGCGTGTCGCCCATGCATTGCGTTTGTTGATCCGGTTGCCGTGGGCGTCGATCTGGAGCGAACGATAGAAGTGGGCGCCTTTTTCCACGGGACCCTTGCCGTCGTCCTCGACCATGCCGCTCCAGAAAACGGTCTGGCCCTTGTCGTCGACTCCTTTCAGTTCCAGCCACGTATCGTAGGCGTCGACGGTACCGCCGGGAAAGAAGTGTCCGACGCGCTTGGTGCGAACGACGACATCGACGCGCACCGTGTCACCACGACGAATGGCGGGCTGCACACGATTCAGAGGCGCGGTGATTGGAGTCACTTCCACGTTTGAGGCGGGAGTGATCTTGCTCTCCGCTTCTTCACCTACAGCAAAGGTGGTGGAAAGCTCTTGATCGGCGACCGCCGCGGCTTTTGAGAAGCCTGTTTTGGGCGCTGCACTTTCTGGCGAAAGCGCGAAAATATCCACGGTAAGCGCCCCGCCGGTCAGGAAATCCTCGGTTGACTTCAACTGGGCCGCGTCTTCGTTTGCAGTCGGCACCGCGGTATTAGCTCCCGGAAATCGGTGAGAGTGTACTTTGCCGTTCAAATTGCCCATGTCGTCGGAAGGTTCGAGCGGCATGTGGCAGTCGGCGCACTGCTGGGGCTTCGGCGGATAGTAAAACGAACGAGCGCCTTCGCCCGAAACGCCGCTGGCCTGCCAGTTGTCGTACTCGTTAAATCCGCGGAACCAGCGATAGCTATTCACCGGAACATCGAGGTGCACCTTGTGACAAGAAGAGCAAAATTCCGCCGTCTGCTGCTTCATGAAAGGCTTCAGGAAGACGCGCCGATGCGGCTCCGGATTGAGCTTGACCATGAAGTCGTGGAGAGTGCGAACGACGGGATTCTTGCTGGCAGCGAGTTCGTGCAGTTTCGGATATTCAAGGTAGAAATCGGCCTGCCCCATCGTGCTTTTCACGTCGGCGATGGAGTGGCACATCATGCAGCCCAGCCCAGCCTGGGCCTCGGGCGTATGGACAATCTGCTTGATTGGAGTATCCATCTTACCGGCGTAGAGCACCGCCGGATCGTGGCATCCACCGCACCATTTGGAGGGCTTGGTGCCGACTGTGTCTTGCATGTATTCGATCGCTTTGCGATACCACTGATTGTTGAACGAAGAAAAATGATGGGCCGAACTATTCCATTGCTTGTAGATATCTTCGTGGCAGCGCTTGCAGGAATCGGATTCCATGAAGTACTGGCTGGGGATTTTTTCTCCGCCGTAGACTTGTGCGGAGCTGGGAAAGAACGGACCCGTAGGGCCGTCGCCTTCTCCGGCCATGGTGAGGGGCGGCAGCGCAGGGTTTTCAATGCGAGCGTGTTGACTCCAGCGAGTTTCACGGAGATAACGTGCCACAGGCGCCAGGACGGCCAGCGTCACCAGCACAGCGGCTACGCGAACAAGGGCGTGGCGCGACAGCCATCCGATACGTGCGGCCGCGATCAGTCCGACGCCGATAAAACTCAAGCCGAGATGAACATAGACCAGCGTCCAATCGGAACGAAGCGCGCCGGTGTAAATCAGCACCAGCCCCGGAATCGCGCCCAGAAGAATGGAGAGCATTCCGGCGCGAACCAGCGGTTCGGCCTGCCGCCACGAGCGCACCAGCCAGACGAGTAAAAGAATTGACGCCGCGACGCCAGCGAGGACATGCAGAAATACCACCACCGCGTAAAAGACATTCGCCTGCGGGAAGGCATACAGATAAATCGCGGACACGGCAAGGAAGCCGATCAGCACGGCGAGTGAGCGATTCACAGAGAGTCTGGAGAGAAACATGAAAGCTTCCGGCGGCGCGCTTAAGACCCTGCACTGCCTTGGGTTGCGCCATCTTATCGTGTGGCGAGAAGGGGCGTCTCTAATAAAAAAACACTAGGTGGCCGTACGGCGACTCGTCAGACTTGATTTCGCGACCCAGAGGGTCAGCAGCGAAGTTGACAGGGGGACCGTATGCGACCAAAGATGAGTGTCGTGCGCGGTTCAATCTCGGCTCTGGCCAAGACGCTGGTGTTCACCGTTTTCGTTCCAGGAACTGTGGCCGGGTATATTCCGTGGCGATTGCGGCCGACTGCGGGCGCGGCAACGACGGGAACTGAGGAATGGGCGGCGATTGGCGTGATCACGCTCGGAGTTGCGATCTATCTTTATACCGCGTTCTGGGGCTTCGCCTTGATCGGCGGCGGAACACCCGCCCCGATCGCGCCGACTAAGATTTTGGTTGTCAGGGGTTTGCACCACTTCGTGCGCAATCCCATGTACATCGGAGTAGGACTGGTTATCGCGGGACAAGCCTGGCTCTTTCACTCCGGGCACATCGCCGTTTATTTGGTGTGCGTACTGGTCATAGTCCACCTCTTCGTGGTCTTTTACGAGGAACCGACCTTACACAAGCAATTCGGGGAGGAATACGACCGCTACCGAGCGTCGGTGCCGCGCTGGATTCCAAGGAATAAAGGCTAACCACCGCTCAGTTGCGTTGCCGACCGCCCTGCCCCTCTGCTAGCTTGAATGGTTTGCTATTACGCAGTTTTGTGGAGTGAGACCCAATGCCGGCCATGAAGTTTCGCGGTGTGGACTTTATCGATTTCGACACTTTACTGAGCGACGACGAGCGCCTCGTACGCGACACCGCCCGAAAGTTTATCGAGGAGAACCTCGTACCCATCATCGAGGAATGCAACCGCGCTGGCCGCTTCCCGCGCGAACTGGTCAAACCAATGGCGGACCTCGGGTTCTTTGGCGCCTCGCTCACCGGATATGGTTGCGCGGGAATGTCAAACGTCGAATACGGACTGGTGACTCAGGAATTGGAGCGCGGAGACTCCGGCGTCCGTTCGTTCGTTAGCGTGCAGTCGGCGCTCGTGATGTATCCCATTTTTGCGTTCGGAAGCGACGAGCAGAAGAACACTTGGCTGCCCGCGATGCAGAAAGGCGAAAAGCTTGGTTGCTTCGGATTGACCGAGCCGGATTTCGGATCGAATCCCGGCGGCATGCGCACGCGTGCCCGCAAAGTTGGGAAAGAATATGTGTTGAACGGCGAGAAGATGTGGATCACCTCAGGGTCGATCGCCGACGTGTCCGTGATTTGGGCGAAGGTGGAAGACGAAGATGACAAGGTAAGAGGATTCTTGGTCGAGACTGACCGTCCCGGATTCAAGGCCGACGACATTCATGGCAAATGGTCGTTACGGGCATCGGTGACATCGGGCTTGTCGCTGCAGGATGTGCACATCCCAGAGTCGAATCTGTTGCCGGGATCCGGTGGATTGAAGTCTCCACTGATGTGCCTCAATCAGGCGCGCTATGGGATTTCGTGGGGAGCCGTCGGGGCGGCGATGGCTTGCTACGACTGCGCGCTGCAGTATTCGTTATTACGAAAACAGTTTCGCGACCAGCCGATCGCTTCGCACCAGCTCGTACAAGAAAAACTTGCCTGGATGATCAACGAGATCACCAAGGCGCAGTTGCTCGTTCTGCAAGTCGGGCGACTGAAAGACGCCGGAAAAGTGCAGCACCAGCATATCTCGATGGCCAAGCGAAATAATGTCTGGATGGCGCTAGAGTGCGCTCGAATGTCGCGCGACATTCTGGGAGCGAATGGCGTGGCGGATGATTATCCCATCATGCGGCACCTGATGAACCTTGAGAGCGTGAAGACCTACGAGGGGACGCACGATATTCACACGCTGATCATTGGGGCCAGCGTGACGGGGATTGACGCGTTCTAAAAAACACACGTGGAGGACACCAAGCAGGTCCTAAACGCCGAATCCCCCTAGCTGCGCGACTTGACATGTTCGCAAAATGCGAAGTATGATATTCGCAGATTGCGAACTTTCGAGGAGCGGCATGCATGTCATCAGCCGCAAGAAACTCAAACAGGCAGCGACGGCCCACCGGGACCTCGAAGGCCCACTGGATGCATGGTTTCGCATCGCGAAGAAAGCTCTGTGGCGGAATCTGGCCGATGTTCGAATGACTTTTTCGAGCGCAGATGCGGTCGGTAAGTGGACGGTCTTTAACATCAAAGGGAATCATTACCGGCTGATCACAGAGGCCAATTATGTCTCCGGTCGAATCTACATTCGCCAGGTTTTGACGCATACCGAGTATGACCGGGGAGGTTGGAAGCTATGAGTGCAACCGCAGTTCGATCCGAATACGCCGCGCTGCTTTCCAGCACACTGCCTGCGGTCATTCGCAGTGAAGCGGAGAATGAGCGGTACATCGCCGCGCTCGAAGAGCTCGACAGAAAAGGGAATCGGATGACGACGGCCGAACGGCGGATGGCTGATCTTCTCACCTTGCTGATTGAAGACTTTGAGGAGAAGCACTACGCGCTGAAGGCCTCCGGCCCCGTCGAGGTCCTAACCGAGCTGATGAGCGACAACAATCTGAAGCAGAAAGATCTGGTCGATATTTTCGGGACGCCCAGCATCGTTTCCGAGGTTCTCCATGGAAAACGGCAGTTCACTACGGAGCACATTCGCCGGCTTAGCCGCCGATTCCACGTCTCCGCGGAAATCTTCATTTGATTGAAGAGAGATCGCTCGCACTCTTAGCCGTAGAGTTCGGTCAACAACTCATACGCTCGGCGCATATGCGGAACGACGATGCTTCCGCCGACGATCAGCGCCACGTTGATCGCCTCTTCCTGCTCAGGGCGCGTGGCTCCGAGGCGATAGGACTGGATAACGTGGTAGTTAATGCAGTCGTCGCAGCGCAGGCTCGCGGAAGCGACCAGTCCCATCAATTCTTTGTATTTCGCGGGTACTGAACCTTCCATGTAAGTGTTGTGGTCGAGGTTGTAGAAACGTTTGACGAGATAATTGTCGGCCTGATCGACGTTCACGTTCAGGCGATTGCGGGTTTCGAGAAAACGTCGAGCTAATTCGCTCTTTTCGGCGACCTGCTTTTCCGAAAAGAGGTAGGTCGGTTCCTGGCGGTCTGTGCTCATAAGGGAAAAGACTAGCAGACGGTTTCGACCTGCCGAAATTCGCTCGATTCGGAGTGAAATCTCGAACCGGCATTTTACGACATCGAGTGGCGCTCTTTGTTCGCGGTTCGGCATGCAGTTCGCGCGCGCCTCGCCCGCGACCACATGAACAGAACTACTGTGATGCCGGCCCTTCCTTCTACTGTCGGAAGGGAATATATTCCTAGGCGCATT
This sequence comes from Terriglobales bacterium, assembly GCA_049520915.1. Lineage (GTDB taxonomy): Bacteria > Acidobacteriota > Terriglobia > Terriglobales > Acidobacteriaceae > Acidiflorens. The sequence continues at coordinate 41,818 of JBEKPH010000032.1, read as the reverse complement.
TATCGGAGGTATTGATGGAGACTCAGGCACGTCAGGCGGCACACGCGAAGAATTTCGGGGAGAATCTGGAAAGCGATTTGGCGCTGGAATTCTTGCGCGTCGTGGAGAATGCGGCCATTGAATCGGCGCGAACCATGGGGCAAGGCGACCGTCCGCTGAGCGATCAGGTAGCGACGGAGTCGATGCGGAAAACCATGGACACGATCCCAATGCACGGGACGATCGTGATCGGCGAAGGGGAGCGCGATGACGCGCCCATGCTTTATATCGGGGAGCAGGTGGGCGGTAAGTATCCCGATGGTCGCGAAGTTCCGGACGTTGACATCGCGGTCGATCCGCTGGAGGGGACGAATCTGTGCGCGACCGGAGCGCCCGGCTCGATTACCGTCCTGGCGGCTTCGGAGAAAGGTGGGTTGCTGCACGCTCCCGATTGCTACATGGAGAAGATCGTCGTCGGCCCGTCGTGCAAGAACGCGGTCGAACTCGACGCGCCCGTGCAGGTCAATCTCAAGAACATTGCGCGGCGATTGCATCGCGGGGTCGAAGATCTAGTGGTGATGGTGCTTGATCGCCCGCGACACGAGAAACTGATTGCCGATATCCGCAAGGCTGGAGCGCGCATCAAGCTGATTGGCGACGGCGATCTTTCCGCGGGGATCGCGGCAGCAGTTGTGGGCACGGGCGTTCATGCGGTGATGGGATCGGGCGGTGCTCCAGAAGGCGTGATCACGGCGGCTGCGATCCGGTGCTTGAATGGATATATGCAGGGACGGCTGGTGATCGACCGTCCGGAACTGGAAGAGCGGATCGCCAAGATGGGGATCAAAGACGGGAAAAAAGTTTATGAGGCGGAAGATCTCGCCCCTGGCAAACAACTCATTTTTGCGGCGACGGGAGTGACCGAAGGAGCGTTGCTAAAGGGCGTGCGCTTCTTCGGGGAAGGGACACGGACTTCTTCGGTCATCCTAACGTTGCGGACGGGCCGAGTGCGGTTCGTGGAGAGCATTCACCTGGATAAGGGGCCGGATGTGAAGGTGCGGTTCTCGTAAGGGCAGTTGCGCTTCACTCGCTTCGGGATGGCGACATGTTATGAAATGGTGGGTTTTCATATTCGGCCTTAGCTTGCTTTGGCCCACTGCAGCGCTTGGCGCTGGCCAAGGGCGCGACTCCGACGCTCAAATCAGGGCTGCCATCAAACGGATGGCGACGTGGGGTTCCGACGATACAGCGCCAAGGGAAAGATTCGAGATTTTCTATCGCAACTCCTACCGCTCAACTGAGCTTCTAATCGCTGCCCTGGGGCCCGTCCGGCGTGGACACTATAACCAGCATCCCCAAGCAGTTTGGATCATACGGGCCCTCCGTTCCCTTACAGGACTTGATTTTCGGGCACCAACAAGAGCTGACTTGACTGCGGACGAAGCGCATTTTCTCGACCATGATCCGACATCAGATCAGGTTTGCTTTTTTGGGACTTGGATGTCACGGGATAGGGTATGGGTAGCGCCTTACGACGCCCAGAGGGCAATCATCCAGAAGTGGCGGGCCTGGTTTGCCAAAGACGGCAAGAACCACAAGTACGTCAACGATCCCGATTACGATCATTGGTACTACTAGAAGACTACAAGAGCGTTGCGATTCGGCGACCCTCGCCCCCGTATCAAATTTACCGCTGCATCACACCCCGAGGTAAACACCTCTAAGTTGTCAGTTCGCGCGCTCGATCAATCCGCCGGCATGGGGGCCGGGCGGCGAAGTAGTGGGATTGCCTTCTGAGGGTTGGTGGCCTCCACCGGTGCCTCGAACCACTGGCGCACGGTGGGCAGGGCGCTGCGCATGGCTTCCGCGCCCACGCGAATCAGTTCGCGGGAGCGGGTGAAATCGTCATAATCGAAGCCGGCAACATCGGGCTCGATCACGAGGTCGGCGGCGGTTCTCCAAACTCCAGCCATCTGATCTTGGGCGATGGCAAAGGATTGGCCGATTACGTCGAACAGATGGCGTGGCGCGGTCGATTTTGACCACTGGCCCTTGAGATGGACGCCCAGGACGCGCTCAGCGCCCATCATCCGCAGGGGACGGGTGGGAACGGGATGCGAGAGCATGCCATCCACCAGCCGCCGGCCATCAATCTCAACCGGCAGGAACATTCCCGGATAAGCGCAACTGGCTCGTACCGGATCGATGACCGAGCCGGAGGTAAAAACGACGCCTTCGCCGGTATTGAAATCAGTCGCCGTGACGGCGAACGGAATGCGCATCTCTTCAAAAGTTCTGGCCTTCAAGGTCTGAGACAAGAACGAAACCATGCGGTTGTTGGTGGCGAAGCCGTAGCGGGAGAGCGTCCAGCGCGCGAAAGTGGTGAAGCGAACGCGGCTGGCGAGATCCTCGAGCTCGGCGATGGAGAGGCCGCTACAGTAGGCAGCTCCAAGAATGGCCCCGACGCTGGTGCCAGCCACCATGCAGACGGGGATATTCTCTTCTTCCAGAACCTTGAGAACGCCGATGTGGGCAATGCCGCGGGCGAAGCCTCCGCCCAAGGCGAGAGCGATGCCGGGGCAGCGCGTTGGCGCGGGCGGGATAGCCCAGCCGGAAAGTTCGCGGCTGAAAGCCTGCACCGAGCGGATCACCTTGCCCAGACGCTTCATGGAGCCCCACACTCCCGGTTTGCCGACCCCCGGCAAATCCGCAGACCTATCTGCATAAGATGCCACATATCCAAGAAATGTAACCACCACCTTGGTGCCACACGGGCAGTTACGGCTGAACATCGAGCGAGTTACCGAAGGCGAGGTATTTAGGGAGGAGGCCAATTCTCCGGGGAGTCTTTTCGATATCCGCGCATCGCAGGGGTGTGTGACCGGGGTCACTGCGATTTTGGCGCCGAATTCCTACAATCAGTAAGTAAATATCGATATGAATTTATCGGAAGATCACCTTATGAAAGGAAGCTCAGGACCGTCGGTTCCCGAGGCAAGTCTGCGAAGGCTGCCACAGTACCACTACTACCTGGTCGGGCTTCAGGCGCAAGGGATTACCGTGATTTCCTGCAGCGCCATCGGTCGTGATTTGCGCTATGTTCCGGTGCAAGTGCGTAAGGATCTTCAGTTTACGGGGATTATCGGGAAGCCGAAAGTGGGCTATTCGGTGGCCGAGTTGCTGGTGGCGATCGAGAGTTTGCTGGGCTGGAACAACGCGAATGAGGCGTTTCTGGTCGGTACGGGAAACCTCGGGACCGCAATTCTCGGGCATGAGCGCTTCTCGCGCTTTGGATTGCAGGTCGTAGCCGCCTTTGACAACGACCCGCGGAAGGCTGGGCAGTGCGTCCATGGCAAGCCGGTTTTGTCGCTAGAGTGCCTGATTCCGCTGGCGGGGCGAATGAACGTCCACATGGGAATTATTGCCACACCGCCGGAAGCGGCGCAGGCGATCGCGGAGGAGATGGTGAAGGCGGGGATTCAGGCAATCTGGAATTTCGCCCCGGTCAAGCTGAACCTGCCGGAACACATTATCGTGCGGAACGAAGATCTCTATTCGTCGTGGGCCTCGCTGTCTTGCAAGTTGGCCAGACGTTTGCGAGTTCCGCTAGAAGAGAATGCGAGTTTGAATTGAACGGTGGCCGAGAGACGGCCGGTGAAGGAGCGAGAAATCGTAGAAGGTCCGACGACGAAACGCCTGTCAATCACGGTCGGTCAACGAAAGTTTGATAAGCCGAGGTGAAGATAGCGGCAAACGCGACCGATACTCTCTAGAGGTTACGGAGTTGCGAGAGAAGGCCGTTCTGGGAACCAAGAATACATTTGGGAATCTCGAGCCAAACGGGTTCCACGGTTCTGGACTAAGGTTGTGAAGGAGGTACGCATGCCCCGAGTGATAGAGATCACAGAACTAGCACTGCGAGACGCTCATCAGAGTTTATTTGCAACCCGCATGGCGATGGATGACATGACACCGGTCTGCGAAGACCTCGACAACGCGGGCTACTGGTCGATCGAGTGTTGGGGAGGCGCAACGTTTGATTCCTGTATTCGTTTCTTGAATGAAGACCCGTGGGAGCGCCTGCGCACCTTCCGCAAGTTACTGCCGAAGAGCCGGTTGCAAATGCTGCTGCGCGGCCAGAATCTTTTGGGCTATCGCCACTATGAAGATGGCGTGGTGCGGCGCTTCGTTGACAAGGCCGCGAGCAATGGGATGGATGTCTTCCGCATTTTTGATGCGCTGAACGATGTGCGGAATCTCAAGACGAGCGTGGATGCCGTGAAGAAGACGGGCAAGCACGCCCAAGGCACGATCTGCTACACCATCAGCCCACTGCATACGGTCGCAGCCTTCGTCGTGATGGCGCAGCAGCTCCAGGAGATGGGCTGCGATTCGATTTGTATCAAGGACATGGCGGGGCTACTAAAGCCGCAGCCTGCTTATGACCTGGTGAAAGGGATTAAGGAGAAGTGCGGGCAAAGTCTGCTGGTACATGTTCACACACATGCCACGACCGGGGTCACGCTGGTTTCTCTGATGAAGGCGATTGAAGCGGGCTGCGACATTGTCGATACGGCGGTCAGTTCGCTGTCGCTGGGGCCGGGTCATAATCCAACGGAAAGCCTGGTGGAAATGCTGGAGGGGACTGGCTACGAGACTCGCCTCGATAAAGAACGCGTGCTGCGGGTAAACCAGCACTTCACGGCGGTCCGGCCAAGATATCGCGAATTTTTCAGCGAATTCAGCGGCGTCGATACGGAGATTTTCAAGAGTCAGATTCCTGGTGGAATGATCTCTAACATGGAGAGCCAATTGAAGGGCCAGGGGGCGGCGGAACGGCTGCAAGAAGTTCTTTTGGAGGTGCCGAACGTTCGGAAAGACGCCGGCTATCCACCGCTGGTGACGCCTTCCAGCCAGATCGTGGGCTCGCAGGCGGTATTCAATGTCCTGATGGGTAAATACAAGGTGATGACCGGCGAATTTGCTGATCTCATGCTCGGTTACTACGGGAGCACGCTCGGCGAAAAAAATCCCGAGGTGTTGAAGAAAGCCGAGGCGCAGGCGAAGAAGCCGCCAATTACGGTTCGTCCCGCTGACTTACTGAAACCGGAATGGGAAAACCTGAGCGCAGCCGCGCACGCACTCGATGGCAACAATGGCAGCGACGAAGATGTGTTGACCTACGCCATGTTCCCGCAGGTCGCTCCCAAGTTTTTTAAGACTCGTGCGGAGGGACGCAAGAACCTGGGCAAGGATCCATCGAAGAAAGCGCCCGAAGCGAAGGCTTCGCCGGCAGCGGCGAGCGGCGGCCATGAGTTGGGAGCAAAAGTGAACTATGTCATCACGTTGAACGGCAAGGAGCACCGGGTGAGCGTGGCTCCAGAAAAATAAACGGACCGTCATGCACAGCGATGGCGTTCATGGATCCGTTTCATCGTTGAACGGTCGATTGATGGACAGCGATTTAGGGAGATTTGGGGAGTGAAGATGGCTAAGCAAGCAACGAGTCCGAAACAGAAACCGATGGCCGCCAAGATTGCCGAGCTTCGTGCCAAGCATGCTGCGGTCGAACTGGGGGGCGGCCAGGAGCGCATCGACAAACAGCACGCCGCCGGCAAACTGACGGCGCGGGAGCGCGTCGACCATCTGGTCGACAAAGAGAGCTTCCAGGAGATTGGCTTGTTTGCGAAACACCGCGCAACCTACTTCGGCATGGCCGACAAAGAGATGCCGGCCGACGGTGTGGTCACCGGTTGCGCCACGATCGATGGACGCATCGTCCATCTCGCCAGTCAGGATTTCACCGTGGGCGGCGGTGCCGCCGGGCAGGTTCACAGCGACAAGATCGCCGACATGATGCGGCTCTCGCTGAAAACCGGAAGTCCTTTTGTCTTCATCAATGATTCGGGCGGCGCTCGCGTGCAGGAAGGCATCGACAGCCTGTCGGCGTACGGCCGTGTTTTTTATAACAACGTGCGGCTCTCGGGCACAGTACCGCAGATTTCCCTGATCTGCGGACCGTGCGCGGGCGGTGCAGCGTATAGTCCCGCGCTCACCGATTTCATTATTCAAACGCTGCAGGGCCAGATGTTCATTACCGGGCCGCAGGTGATCAAACAGGTCACGGGAGAAGTGGTGACTGCCGAAGAACTGGGCGGCGCACAGTCGCAGATGAATTACTCGGGAGTGATTCACCTGATTGCCCAGAACGACGATGATGCGCTGCAACTTTGCCGACGGCTGCTCAGTTTCATGCCATCCAATAACATGGAAGATCCTCCGCGGATGGCGTTTAATCTGCCGCTGGAATCTGATCCGGAGATGAACGGGATTGTTCCGATCGAGAGCAAGATGGCATATGACGTTCGCGGCGTGATCACGGGCGTTCTGGACTACCGGGATTTTCTGGAGATCCAGCCCACGTTTGCTCCGAATATTGTGATTGGTTTCGGGCGCTTGCAAGGCCGGCCAGTGGGCATTGTGGCAAACCAGCCGAATGCCCTGGCCGGCGCGCTCGATATCAATGCGTCGGACAAATCCGCGCGCTTCATCCGTTTCTGCAACGCATTCAATATTCCGTTGATTACGTTCGTGGATGTGCCCGGCTTTCTGCCCGGCGTCGAGCAGGAGCGGGGCGGGATCATCCGTCATGGCGCGAAAATGTTGTTCGCCTACTCGGCCTCGACCGTTCCGAAAATAACGGTGGTCTTGCGCAAGGCGTATGGCGGCGCGTATCTCGCCATGTGCGGGAAAGATCTGGGGGCCGATCGAGTCGTAGCGTGGCCTACGGCGGAGATAGCCGTGATGGGCGCGGAGGGCGCGGCGGAAATCGTCTTCCGGCGCGAAATCGACGCTGCCCAGGACAAAGTCGCCCGACGCAACGAGATGGTCAAAGAATATCGCGAGACCTTCGCCAATCCTTATGTTGCCGCAGGCCGGCGGCTGGTGGACGACATCATCGAACCGTCGGAGACGAGAAAGTATCTGGCTCTGGCGCTCGAATCATTGCACGCCAAACGGGAACTTCGTCCGCCGAAGAAACATGGATTGATTCCTCTATAAGAAGGAGCGGAAATGGGCCGGGTTGCCGGCGCGCTGTACAGAGTTAGGACCAGCGACGACTGGATGAGAACGAATTAGATAAGAACGAAGAAGCATTCAGAGAATACGCGTTTGGATAAGAAGAGGAGCACGGCGTGGCATTCAACTTCACATTGCTGATTGCGGCGGGATTGGTCGCAGTGATTTGCGGAGTGACCTATCTCCGTCTGAAGCGCGCCTTCCGGCAAGCGGCCGCGGATCTGCAGCGGTCCGGCGAGCTCCAGATCAGTGCCCTGGCCGCCACGGTGAAAGAGTTGGAAAGGCGGGTTGCCGGACTCAGTTTCGAAATCAGCCAAGCGGCAAAGACTAACCCAGTCTCGGTGCCAGTCGCCGCGCCAGTCTCGGTGCCAGTTGTCCCAGCGGCGGCTACTCCGGCCGTAGAGATCGGTTCGGCTCGAAGAGAAGACGAGATCACGCCGGAATTGCTGGTGGTGATGGCGGCAGCGGTGACTGCGTTTCTGGGGAAGAAAGTGCGGATACGCTCCGCCAAGATGCTGCAGTCCCCGTACGAAATTGTGAATCCATGGTCGCAGCAAGGGCGTGTGTTTGTGCAAGCTTCGCATAATTTACGTTCAAGGGGCTGAGACCGTCCGAGCGAAAGGCGCTCGCGGGAAAGGAAGCACGGATTGAAACTACAGATTGCCATTGATGGAAAGTCATACGAGGTCGAAGTCGAGCTTCTGGAAGATGATTCTGCTCCGCGCATGCCCAACTACGGACCCTATCCCATCGTCCCCGCGACTGTGCAGTCTCCGCAGGCACAGGGCGCGCGCAGCGAAGCGCCAAGCGTGGAAGAAAACGCAAATGTGAATGAGGAGAAAGTGTGCCGCAGTCCAGTGGCCGGGGTGGTGATTAAGGTCAACGTGGAACCGGGACAGGCGATACAAGCGAACGACTTAATGATGGTTCTTGAGGCCATGAAGATGGAGACGAACGTCACGGCACCCGTGGCGGGCAAAGTGAAGAGTGTCAAAGTCGCCCAGGGAGATGCCGTGAAAGTGAACCAGGTCGTAGTCGAGTTCGAATAGGAGTTTCGCGGTCGAGGCACCCTCGCGAGTGGGCATGGACCTCAAGAAGTCGCGAGAAATATTGGAGAAGAAAATCGATGAGCAACACGCAGGACGATCTGAAAAATGTTCCGGGAATTGAGTTTGTCGATCACGTAGCCATCGCGGTCAAGCAGGGAGAATTGGATGGCCAGGTCAAAGGCTACGAAATGATGGGCTTTCGGGAAGTGCACCGCGAGGAGGTAGGCGGGACCGATCAGGTGCGAGAAGCCTTGCTGCAGATCGGGAATGGTCCTAATCTTATTCAGTTGCTCGAACCTCTGACAGCGGACTCTCCAGTGCAGAAGCTGATCGAGCGCAACGGCGGCCGCGGCGGTTTAGCGCACGTCGCGTTTCGGGTGAAGAGCGCGCAACTGGCGTTCGATGCCATGAAGGCGAGCGGATTTCAACTCATCGATAAGGCTCCCCGAAAAGGCTCGCGGGGCACCACGGTTTTCTTCGTTCATCCGAAATCACGGGCTGAGAATCCCTTTGGATTTCTCATTGAGATCGTCGAAGACCCGAAAATCAAGTGAGGAAGAATGTCCTCTGAGACGCTGTTGCACGAGTTTCCGCCGGTAAGTACGCAGGCGTGGGAAGACGTTATCGCCAAAGATCTGAAGGGCGCCGACTACGCCAAGAAACTTGTCTGGCAGACCGAAGAAGGCCTCGCCGTTAAACCGTACTATCGTGCCGAGAACATTGTCGGCCTGGAGTACCTGGACGCGGCGCCGGGAAATTTTCCGTTTGTGCGCGGAGACCGCGCGGCAGCCGACTGGCGCATTCGCGAGGAGATCGAAGCTCTAGATCCAGCCGAAGCCAATCGGGCCGCATGCGCTGCCGTGGTTGCGGGTGCGGAAGAGATTGCGTTTCTTCAAGTGCAAATCGCCGGCGCTCCCGACCTGACTGTGCTGCTCGCCCACTTGCAGGAGATTCCCGTTCACTTTCAGGGTGCCGGGGAAGCGCTGATCCGCCTGTTGCTGGGGAGGAAGCCAAATTCCCGCGTTTCGACGGGATGGGATCCGTTCAAGAATCTGGACTTCGCCGCGGAAGTAATCGCTAAGTCGCCTGCCACATTTGTGCCGTTCACCATAAGCGGCAGTGAATTCGAGGAATCCGGAGCAACTGCGGTACAGGAAGTTGGATTCACACTGGCTGCCGGAATCGATTTCCTGGCGGAGATGCAGTCGCGAAAGGCAGACATTAACCGCGCGGCCGCGAGCGTCACATTCTCTTTTGCGATCGGCTCCAACTATTTTTTCCAGATTGCGAAGCTGCGCGCCTTCCGCCTGTTGTGGGCGCGTGCTGTCGAGTCATTCGGGGGCACGCGAGAAAGTGCGAAGGCCCGCATTCATGCTCGCACCTCGCGCTGGAACGAGACCGTTTACGATCCGCACGTGAATATCCTGCGCGGAACCACGGAGGCCATGTCTGCCGCCCTTGGCGGAGCGGATTCGATCTCCGTTGCCCCGTTTGATGAATGTTACAAAGCGCCCGATGAGGCGAGCCGCCGCCTGGCCCGGAATACTCAAATCCTGCTCAAGCAAGAAGCGCTGTTGTCACGTGTTGCCGATCCAGGCGGTGGTTCCTACTGCCTGGAAGTCATCACGGATTTCATCGCCCGCGAGGGTTGGAAGACGATGCAGGCGATCGAAGCGGCCGGTGGATTTCGTAAGGCCTTGGCCGATGGACAGATTCAGCGGGCGGTCGAGCAGTCGTTAGCGGCGAAAGAAAAAGCCGTCGCTTCGCGGCGCCGGATTTTTACGGGGACGAACCAGCACTCCAATCTCTCCGAAAAGGCGCTGGAGCGGATCGACGAGTCGCGTCTCAATAAAGGCGTCCATCGCGGCGCAGAGGCTTACGAGCAACTGCGTTTGCGTACTGAACGGCATGCGGCCGCGGGCGGCCGGGTTCCTCATGTTCTGCTGGCAGAAATTGGCGATATCAAAATGCGCGCCGCGCGCTCGAACTTCGCCGCCAATTTCTTTGGCTGCGCTGGGTTCGATATTGTCACTCGGCGCTTCGACAACGTCTCTGAAATTGAAGCCGCGGCGAGTGACGCTGAGTTAGTCGTTCTCTGCAGTTCGGATCCCGAATATCTGCCGCTGGCCGTCGATTTAATCGCAAGACTGAAAGCCGCGGGACGCAAGACTTCTGTGATCGTCGCGGGCTATCCCGATTCCGTCGAGCAACTCAAAGCCGCGGGCGTCGCCGATTTCGTGCATGTGCGCAGCAATCCCATTGAGGTTCTAACGAAGTGGCAAGGCCAGTTGGGAGTCAAGAAATAGTATGCGTCCAGACTTCTCAAAAATCGATTATCGTCCTGCGACAAAGCCAGCGGGCGCTGCGGCGCCCGAGCCGAAGGTTGCGGATGCTGCCGCCGGTGCCGTCAATGAGTGGCTTTCTACCGAGCACATTCCGATCAAGAGTTTTTATTCCGCGAGAGATCTGCAGGGCCTCGAACATCTCGACTATGCGGCAGGCATTCCGCCGTATCTGCGTGGCCCCTACAGCACGATGTATGTCATGCAGCCCTGGACGATCCGACAATATGCGGGTTTCTCGACGGCGGAAGAGTCGAATGCTTTTTACCGCCGTAACCTGGCCGCGGGACAAAAGGGTTTATCGGTCGCGTTCGATCTGGCGACGCATCGGGGCTACGATTCCGACCACGAACGAGTCACGGGAGATGTCGGCAAGGCGGGAGTCGCTATCGACTCGATCCTTGACATGAAGATATTGTTCGATCAGATTCCGCTCGAACAGATGTCGGTGTCGATGACAATGAACGGCGCCGTGCTGCCGATCATGGCGTTCTACATCGTTGCCGCCGAAGAGCAGGGAGTAACCAGCCAGCAGCTGAGTGGAACCATTCAGAACGACATTCTTAAAGAGTTCATGGTCCGCAACACCTACATCTATCCGCCGGAAGGTTCGATGCGGATTGTCGGCGACATTTTTCGCTACTGCGCCGAGAAGATGCCAAAGTTTAACTGCATTAGCGTGAGCGGTTATCACATGCAGGAAGCGGGAGCCACGGCCGACATCGAACTGGCGTACACACTCGCCGACGGGCTTGAATACTTGCGCACGGGCGTCAAAGCGGGGTTGGACGTCGATCGCTTTGCGCCGCGCATCTCGTTTTTCTGGGGCATCGGCATGAACCATTTCATGGAGATTGCCAAGATGCGCGCCGCCCGCATGCTGTGGGCGAAGCTGGTCAGGACCTTCAATCCGAAGAATCCGAAATCGCTGGCGCTACGCACACACTCGCAAACCTCAGGCTGGAGTCTGACTGCACAGGATCCCTACAATAACGTCGTCCGAACCTGCGTTGAGGCTTTGGCCGCCGCTTTTGGACATACACAATCCCTGCACACCAACGCGCTCGATGAAGCATTAGCTCTGCCCACGGATTTTTCGGCCCGTATCGCGCGGAACACCCAGATCTATTTGCAGGAAGAGACCAACATCACGCGCATCGTTGACCCCTGGGCCGGTTCCTACTACGTGGAGCGGCTCACCCACGAACTGATGCACGCAGCATGGACTCTGATCGAAGAGGTCGAAGAACTCGGCGGAATGGCCAAAGCGATCGAAACGGGTGTTCCGAAGATGCGCATCGAAGAAGCGGCGGCGCGCAAGCAAGCCCGCATCGACTCGGGCCGCGACATGATCGTCGGCGTCAATGCGTATCATTCGGCCGAGGAAACGCTCATCCCGGTCCTCGATATCGACAATGCCGCGGTCCGGGAATCGCAAGTAAAACGCTTGCAGGAACTTAAACGTTCGCGCGACAGCAAAGCCGTCGAGCAAGCGCTCGAACAACTGGCGCGATGCGCCGCGACCGGCAAGGGCAACCTGCTTGAGTTTGCTGTGGAGGCTGCGCGCGAACGCGCCACGCTAGGTGAGATTTCTGCCGCTCTGGAAAATGTGTGGGGCCGCTACGAGGCGACGACGCGCTCGATTGCTGGCGTGTACTCTTCGGAAAGCGGCAACGCCGAAGAGTTCAAAAAAGCGCAGCAGATGGTTGCGGACTTCGAGAAGGCGGAAGGCCGCCGTCCTCGCATTCTGGTGGCGAAAATGGGGCAGGATGGTCATGACCGCGGGTCCAAAGTAATTTCCACGGCCTTTGCGGACGTGGGCTTCGACGTTGATATAGGACCGTTGTTCCAGACTCCGGCTGAGGTCGCGCGGCACGCAGTCGAGAATGACGTGCACGTCGTCGGAGTTTCCTCGCTGGCCGCCGGACACAAAACGTTAGTGCCGCAACTGATCGGCGAGTTGAAAAAGCTGGATCGGGATGACATTCTAGTGGTCGTGGGTGGCGTCATTCCTCCGCAGGATTATGAATTCCTCTACCAGGCGGGGGCGGTTGGCGTGTACGGGCCGGGCACGGTCATTCCGGTGGCAGCGCAGAAGATTCTTGGCATTTTGAGTGGCAGTCTGGTCGGAGGACATTCCTGATTTGGCGGACCCGAAAGAGAAAGAAAGTGCGTTGCGCGTTCGCCCCGGACGCGTGGCGCCGGAACCACCGCGTGATCTAATTGCTCGAGTCTCCCGCCGCCGCTCTCTTTCTCGCCAGCAATATGTCGATGGAATCCTAAACGGACAGCGCGCGATACTGGCGCAGGCCATTACCCTGATCGAAAGTTCTCGCGACTCTGACCGGGATTTGGCTGAGCGGATACTCGAGGAATGTCTTCCGCATAGCGGCAACTCTATTCGATTGGGGATCACCGGCGTTCCGGGAGCGGGCAAGAGCAGTTTGATCGAAGTGCTCGGCATATCGCTCATTCGGGAACATCACCAAAAGGTCGCCGTACTCGCGATCGATCCCAGCAGCCAGCTTTCCGGCGGAAGCATTCTCGGTGACAAAACGCGCATGAAATCGCTGGCCGCGAGTGACATGGCATTCATACGGCCGTCTCCCTCGCGTGGATCTCTCGGCGGGGTGGCGCGGCGCACGCGCGAGGTGATGCTGCTTTGTGAAGCGGCAGGTTATCAGAACGTGATTGTCGAGACGGTAGGAGTGGGTCAATCGGAAACCGCCGTCCACGATATGGTCGACTTCTTCCTGCTGCTGGCGCTTACCGGAGCCGGAGACGACCTGCAGGGCATGAAGCGCGGAGTCATGGAGTTGGCCGATCTCGTGGTCATTAACAAAGCAGACGGAGCGAATCGATCGGCCGCAGAGAGGGCGAGAGTTGAAGCGCAGAACGCACTGCATTATTTTCCCGCATCTGCATCGGGATGGACGCCCCGCGCGCTCGCGTGTTCTGCGCAAACGGGCAAAGGGATTTCAGAAATTTGGAACAGTGTTCTCGAGTGCGTTGCCCTAACCAAGACGAACGGTTGGTTCGGCCACACTCGGCGCAACCAGGCCAGAAAATGGATGCGGGAGATTATCCAGCAAGGATTGATGGAACAATTCGAAGCTCATCCCGCGGTTCGAAAACGCCAGGAAGAGTTGGAGCAAGACGTCCTGCAAGGCCGCACGACTTCGTTTCGCGCCGCGCGGACGCTACTTGAGACCTACGCCGGTTCAAAATCGAAAAACAGAAAATCCTGATCTCTAGAATCATGACCTCTAGCCTCTCTACACCCGAAGCCACCGTCGAACGGCTGATCGGCCTTCACCAGAAAGTATTCTCGACCGATGCGCTGGTCTTTCGCGCTCCGGGACGCGTCAACCTCATCGGAGAGCACACGGATTACAACGATGGATTCGTCATGCCCATGGCCATTGGCTTCTATACATGGGTGACAGCCGCCCAGCGGGATGACCAAATGATCGAAGCTTACTCCGAACACTTCAACGAAAAGATTTCGTTCCCGTTCGACCAGTTGTCAGGCCCGCCGCGCAAGCATTGGAGCGATTTTGTCCGCGGAGTTGCGGCTACCCTGCGGGATGCGGGACACGCGCTTACAGGCGCCAATCTTGTGATTCATGGAGAGGTGCCGCTTGGCGCAGGGCTGAGTTCATCCGCCTCATTGGAAGTTGCGCTCGCATTGGCTCTCACGGCTCTTTCGGGGATCGAAGTGCCTCGGTTGGAACTGGTGAAACTCTGCCAGGCTGCGGAGCACAAATACGTGGGAACTCGCTGCGGAATTATGGACCAGTTTGTCGCGGCGTTTGGCGCTTCCGGACACGCCTTGATGCTCGATTGCCGTTCCCTGGAATATCAGCTGCTTCCGATTCCGCAGAATTTCCGCGTGGTCGTCTGCAACAGCATGGTGCGGCACGAACTGGCGTCCGGAGAATACAATCGGCGGCGCGCGGAGTGCGAAGCGGGCGTGAAGATTCTCCAATCGTCTGTTCCCAACATTCGCGCTCTGCGGGATGTGACTCTTGCGGATCTCGAAAAAGAAAAGCCGGCGATGCCCGACACGGTTTATCGCCGATGCCGGCACGTGGTCACGGAGGATCAGAGAGTCCTCGATGCCGCGACCGCCCTGCAAACACAGGACGTGGACCGGTTCGGTCAACTGATGTATCAGTCTCACGCCAGCTTACGTGACGATTACGAGGTGAGTTGCGCGGAACTCGACTTACTGGTCGACTTAGCCTCATCGATGCCGGGCGTCCACGGCGCGCGCATGATGGGCGGCGGTTTTGGCGGATGCACCGTGAACCTCGTTCAGTCCAACTGGGCCGCTGCGTTTCAAACCGATATGCGGAAGTTGTACGCAGAAAAGACCGGCACTGTTCCTGACCTCTACCTCTGCGAGCCGGCCCAAGGCGCAGAGGCTTGGCCAGTTTAAGGCACGATCCCAAACGAAATACTCACTTCTAAAGATGATTGGGAGCAAGGAAAATGGGAGCCTGAAGGATCTCAGGCTCCCACACTTGCGGGTTGAAGAATCGAGACTTACTCCGCCGGCGTTGCGACGAAGCCGGAGTTGATGGGCGACGTACCGTAAAAACCCACCAGAATGCCATTGTCGTTGATGCCGTTGACAACGGTGGTACCGATACCGCTCGGATCGTCGACCGTGACGAACGTCCCTTTTGAAATGGTGTAGACGAAGCCGTGGCTGTTGCCGGAGTTGTCCACGTATACGCCAACCACCAGACCCTTGTTGTTCAAACCAAGCGCTTGTGTGCTCGTGGAGCCGGGGGCGTCGAGCACGGTGAAGTGTCCGAAAACCTTGACCCATCCGTGATTTACGTTGTTCGAATCGACATAAAAGCCGCAGACGCTGTCGGTGTTATTGATGCCGGTAGCCTGCGCGCTGACAGAGTTAGGAATCGAATAAGCTTCGAACACGCCACCAAACTCGTCATAAACGTAGGCAGTGTCAGGTCCGCTGCCACTCGCGGTGGTGCTGTAGTATCCAGCCGCCTGGCCGTTATCGTTTTGGCTGAGGAGCTGGTTGAACGGCTTCTTCGGGTACGCCACGGCGGTGAACACGCCCTGATTGTCCGTGAAGCCGATGGTCTTGCCTTTCAAAACGTAGAAGCCCGAAGTCGTGTCATGTGCGTTGTTGATGCCGATGACCTGGGTCTGCTGTGATTGCGGATAATTTTCGTCGGTGAACGTGAGGTTCGACAGTTCGAGGGTAAATCCCTTATTCAAGTTCACATTGTGATAGCCGGCAATGATGTTCGAGTTATTGATGCCGAGCAACTGAGTAAAGGTGTCGTTCGGATAGTTGACCGTCTGAAAGTTATAGGACTGGGCGAAAGCAGACATGCAAAGCAGCACGGCGATGCCAAGGGAGAGAGTTAGGCTTTTGAGTTTCATGATGTTCCTCCTGATTTTGAGTTCGTTAATTACTGCTCACCCTTAAGAGCGACGTTCCACTCAAAATCACCTCATTGATTTCGAAAATCTTTCTGGAGGCAGCCTCGGTTTAGAGTTCCGTTAGACCGGAGAACTCGGGAAGCTGACTTGAGGTTGGCAAGGCGCGGTGGCTGGAGAATCGGGCGTGAAATCTTTCACCGAGGCAAAACAGTACATATTGTAAGATTGCGAGGTCATGGCGTCCTCCCCCGATCGATGGCAGAGGCTCGAGGCTTTGTTTCACGAGGCGCTCGAATTGAAGCCCGGTGCCCGCTCGGAGTTTCTTGACAAGAATTGCGGAGAAGATCAGGAGCTAAGAAAAGAAGTCGAGTCTCTGCTCGATTCGGCCGAGAAGCCGATGGACTTCCTGCAGAAGCCGGTGCTCGATGCGGCGCAAGAGATGATCGCAGATGAGCGTCGCGAGATGATCTCTCCCGGCACAGAGCTGGGCCATTACAAAATAATCTCCCAGCTCGGAGCCGGCGGTATGGGCGAAGTGTACCTGGCGGAGGATACACGTCTCCGGCGCAAGGTCGCTCTGAAGATGATCGTCCCAGAACTGGCTTCCGATAACCGCGGGCTCCAGCGCTTCGAGCAGGAGGCGCACGCCGCTTCCGCCTTGAATCACCCCAACATTCTGACAATTTACGAATTTGGACAGGCGAACGGGCTGCACTTCATCGCTTCCGAGTTCATTGAAGGGCAAACTCTCCGTTCAATGACGCTCACTGGCAAGCTTGGATTAAATGCCGCCGTCGATATCGCCATTCAGATTGCGCGCGCCCTGGCGGCTGCGCACGACAACGGAATTGTTCACCGCGACATCAAGCCAGAGAATGTCATCGTCCGAAAGGACGGCATCGTCAAGGTCCTCGATTTCGGAATCGCCAAACTCAGCGAGCGGCGTACGGGGGAGTCGATTCGCCGCAGCGGTTTAACGCTAACGTCCTCAATCAGCGATACGGGAATGGTGCTGGGCACTGCGCGCTATATGTCTCCGGAGCAGGCGCGCGGCCTCCAAGTGGACGGGCGCAGTGACATTTTCAGCCTCGGATCCTTAATGTATGAGCTGATCACCGGAAGAGCCGCATTTAGCGGAGCCACCGCGAGTGATGTGATCGCGGAAATCCTGAAAGGCGATCCGCCGCCACCGGTCGAATTTGCCCCGGACGTTCCTTATGAAGTTGAGCGAATTATCAGCAAGACCTTACGCAAAGATCGCGATGATCGCTATCAGTCGGTCCGCGACTTGCTGATCGACCTCCAGGACTTCAAGAAAGAGGCAGAGTTTCGATCAAAGCTCCAAGGAACCGTTGGACCGGAACGCACGAGCACAGGGTGGGGCAGTCGGACGCCGGCGCGAGGCGCGCTTCCTGTCCGCATGCCAGAGCGCTCGCCATGGCTAAGCAAGCGGTTGTGGGCGCTGTCAATCTTCCTAGTTGTGGTTGTTGCAGGCCTGGCTTACTTTGCCCTTCGCCGGTTCAATGGAGCGCCTTCAACCGACCGGCCTCGCAGCCTGGCGGTTCTGCCCTTCCGAAATATGAGGCAGGATCCGGAAACCGATTTCCTCGGATTTTCGCTGGCCGACGAGATCATCACCAAGCTTTCTTATGTCAATGCGCTAACGATTCGACCCTCTTCTTCGATTGACAAGTATCGCAACCAGGTCATCGATGCCAAGAAAGTTGCCAGAGACCTGAATGTGGATACACTGCTCACCGGCAGCTTTCTCAAAGATGGCGACGATCTCAGAATTACGGCCCAGTTGATCGATGTGAAGCCGGACAAAATCCTCTGGCGAGAAGTCATCGACATGAAGTACGACAAACTTCTGGAGGTGCAGGACCGGGTCGCGCAACAGATCATTAAGGAATTGGAGTTGAACCTGACGCCCGCCGAAGCGGCGAACCTGAAGCCGGAGAAACCGATCAGCACCTCGGCCTACGAGGATTATCTGCGGGGAATCGATCTTTACTCTTTAAATGACTTCTCCGCCGCGATCGGAATGTTGCAGAGATCCACGGAAATAGCGCCGAACTATGCACCAGCGTGGGCGCATCTCGGAAGAGCCTATACGACCAATGCGTCGCTGCAATTCGGAGGACGCGAAGACTACGTCAAAGCCCAGGCTGCCTACGAGAAGGCGATTGCATTAAATCCGGCGTTGGTTGAGCCCAGGGTCTATATGGCCAATTTGCTGACTGACACGGGTCGAGTCGAACAGGCGGTCCCGTTGCTGCGGTCGGCCTTGCGGGACAGTCCCAACAATGCCGAGGCGCATTGGGAGCTTGGCTATGCCTACCGTTTTGCCGGGATGTTGGAGGAGTCGGTGGTGGAATGCGAGAAGGCACGCCAGAATAATCCTCAAGTGAAATTAAATAGCTCGGCGATGAACAGTTATCTTTATCTGGGCCAATACGATAAGTTTCTCCAAAGCCTGCCGGTCAATGACTCCGTTTACATCATCTTCTACCGGGGGTTCGCCGAATATTACTTGAACAATCGCGATCAGGCCGCCGCCGAGTTTGATCGCGCTTTTGCCGGGGATACTTCCCTGCTTCCCGCAATGGTCGGCAAAGCCCTGAGTTATTCGATCAAACACGACAATGCGGGCGGCCTAAAACTGCTGCAGCAAACTGAAGATAAGATCGAAGAACGAGGAGTAACCGATCCCGAGGGTATTTACAAGGTGGCACAAGCGTATGCGGTGCTAGGCGACAAGACTTCGGCATTGCACATGCTGCGGCATAGCATCGGGGGAGGGTTTTTCTGCTATCCGTACTTCGAACGCGATCCACTCTTGCAGAGCCTTCGAGGAGAACAAGAGTTTCAGAGCCTGATGAATCAGGCGCGGCAACGGCATGAGCAATTCAAGACCGCATTCTTCTGAGAAACCTAAGCAGAATTCTGTGTAAGCTCCCGGTGCAGCCACGCTTTTGCCATCTTCAAATCGCGGTGCACGGTGGCGGGCGATACTTTGAGCGCGGCCGCCGCTTCGTCGTACGTAAGGCCTCCGAAGCAGAGCAGTTCGATGATTTCACTTTTGCGCGGGTCAAGCGCCGCCAGTCGCTGGAGCGCTGCATCCAGTTCGATGATGCCGCCAGTGGTTTGCGGACCGATCATGACCGCTTCGTCCAGAGAGATGGTCTCCGCTCCACCACCTCTCTTCTGCCGCTTGTTTCCTTTGGCGTGATCGACGAGAATCCTGCGTAGAAGGCGCGCGGAAACGGCGAAGAAGTGAACACGATCCTGCCACGGCACATTGGCATCGACCAACCGCAGGTAAGCCTCATGGACCAAGGCAGTTGCGCGCAGCGTGTGGTCGGGTCTCTCGGCACGCAAGCAGATCGCCGCCAGCTTGCGAAGTTGCTGGTAAACCACGGGCATTAACTCGTCTAGCGCTTCTTTGTTTCCGCCGCCCCATTCTTTCAGCAGCCGCGTGACCAATTCCCGCTCTGGAGGATTTTCCGACATTTTGTGCCTAGCGTCGAAGTTCTGCGAATCGGCGTAGATATCATCCGATGTCAATTACAGCAATCCAGGCAGGACGTGAAGGCGGAACGGAATATTTTTCTATTCCATGCGCTTGTCGCGGGAAACAGCCCGCTGGATCAAGTATTTCGAAAATGGATTATAACTCAGATTTCTCGGGGGTCACGATCGTCCCGAAGCTGGCGAAACGAGTATTTGCAAAATGTTTCCGAGTTACTCGCGAATTCGTTCCGACTCGGCCGATTTCGATTCGACGCGCAGCAGCCAGCCACTGCCCGCATGGACCGAGACAACTTTCTGCGAGGCCAGAACAATACTCCCCGCAGGTTCAGCCGATCCGTCGCTCACAATAATCAGTCCTTTTCCAAATCCGTAGACGCCGCAGGCATAAGGAGAAAATACCCAGAGCGCTCCCGTTCCTCCGTCGCGGTCTATGCGTCCGCCACAGCCCGGCGCTAAATCTCCGCTAAACCTCACAAATCCCCGCGACTTCTCGGGATTATCGGGCCGAAAGGCCGCTTCGCCTCCAACCGGCGCTAACATCACCGCACTTTTGGGCGTTGTATCGGGTTCGAAGAGCGGAACCTGGGCTTCGGACACCGCCATCATGCTCGCCAGGGCGCGCACGTTGGTCCGGACGGCTACTTCATGCCCATGAAACACGATTTTGTCGAATTGCAACGATAAGAGCGCGGGCAAATCGCCGTTCTGCGTCTGCACCTCGGCCACATGCCCAAAGACTTTGGATCCTTCGGGAATCCGCTCACCGGTGGGAAGCGGAACATCTTCCATGATCTTGCCCGTGACCCGGTCTCCTGGTCGCGCTTTTGAGGAGTCGAGCGTCATCGTTAACATGATCGGAACGACGGTTCCGACGGGCACATTTTGAGCAAATGCTCCCGGAGCCAGAAGCCCCAACACTGCCGCGAAAATCAGAAGCCGCTGCGTGATCATGTTGCCCTCCACAAGGCCCACGGACGAAAGAACCGGCTCGCGCCTAGAAAACGCAGCATCACCGATCGAGCATTGGATGCCAAACGACGATCGCCGGCTTGCGCCAGTTACAGATAAAGATTTCCAAAAACTACCAATCCAGTTATCGAACAAGGAGAGGAACGACGCGGTGACCCCACCGTTTGTAGGAAATGATATCTGCAAAATGAAATAGTGCAAGAAAAAAGGCTGCCGACTTTGAGGTCGGCAGCCGAATTGGAACAGAAACTTTCTTGGTACGGATGAGTCTCTACGGCAGGTAGAACCGGAAACCGGTCAGCCCAACGACATCGTCGCCAGTCGGCGCTCCACCCTGTCCGGACCACGCCACGCGGTGAATGAAAGCCAACTGCGCACCGTATTGGAATGTCCCGAACGGGCCCTTGTAGAGGCGATACCAGAAGCCGCCGGTAGCATCGTAAATGTTCTTGTTCTGTGCGCCGCAAGCCGCTCCGCCCTCAGGAACCACTTCCACGTTGCA
This sequence comes from Terriglobales bacterium, assembly GCA_049520915.1. Classification (GTDB taxonomy): domain Bacteria; phylum Acidobacteriota; class Terriglobia; order Terriglobales; family Acidobacteriaceae; genus Acidiflorens. The sequence goes on along the minus strand of JBEKPH010000032.1, from coordinate 20,939 downwards.
GTTCGTGTTGTTCACGAGGGGCGAGCCGTAGCCTGCGGCGACCGTGTCGCCATCCCCGTTAACGGTAGTGTATCGGGCGGCTCCCACGTACTCGTCGCCGCCGTAGACGAAAATGTCGAACTTCGGTTGAGGATGGACTTCAAACCCCGCCATGGCGTGAACCTCGGTCAAGGGGATGATCATTCCATCCGGGCGCAGCGTGACATCCGGCGTGTTCGACGCGCCATAGCGGCCGATGCCTTTGCCGGCCAGGCCTTCTACGATGAAGTCAGCTTTCTTCGTGATTGGCAGAATGGCAGCCAAACCAATGCCGCCGCCAGCCGTCACATTCGTCGTTCCGGGAGTGGTTGCGGTCGACGCAATGCGGTCGCGGAAGAGACGGGCAAGGCCTTTGATCTCAAAGTGCCCGTAACCGGGTTCAAAGGCAACCTTGCCGATAAAGTCGGGAGCGAGGTTGGTGGAGAAGCCATTGGTGCTGCCCGACAGGTAGTTGAGCGTGCTGCCATTCGGCGACCCAGCGTTGGGACTGGTATTAAAACCCATCACGTTTGCAGGCGTGAAGCTTGTGCCCAATGTAGTTTCAGAATTTGCGATTTCGAATCCAGCCCAGGTCTTGTTGCTGAAGTTCTTGAGGACGCGGAAGGCATCCTGCCGCACATACGTGTAGCCGACCACGTAACTACCTTCCAGCGTCGTCGGGATGAATTCGCCGCGGGTGGCGATGCCATGCCGATCGGTGGTCATCAAGCTCCAGAATTGGCCGGCGGTAAAAGTGAGACCGTTCTTGAACTCAGCTTGCATCCACAATTGACGCTGCCGCGGAATGAAGCTGTTGGTCTCGACCTGATTACTGGTCGGAGCCTGGCCGAGAAAGTCCAATTCCAGATAGCCGGTCAGTTTGGTGCTGCCGACCGTCGAGGTCGCGACCACGATCGGGCGCGTTCCACGGGCGGAGGCGCGAAACTCGGAGAGATTCGCGTTCGCAGTGCTGTCGAAGGGAACTGACCCGAAGTTGCTGGTGATGTCGGCGTTCTCATTGCGGCTGCGAACCAATGCCATCGATTCGAACCAACCCCCAGGCGTCAGCGTGATGCCCTTGTAATGAAACGCGAGAGGGTTCTCCAGGGCATCGACGGCTTTCTTGCCTTCGACAAAGGCCGTGGTGGCAACTTTGGTTTCGCTCTGCAGATCGCTGACCGTGGTGTTCAAGATCTTTACGCTCTCCTGCGCCGCGACCGCTTGTTGGGCGGCGTTCTGCACCGAACTCTGGAGCGTTTGTCCCTGCTGCTGAACCTGTTGCTGCAATTGGGTGTTGGTCTGTAACAGTTGCTGGATTTGCGACTGCTGCTGCTGAATCTGCTCTTGCTGTTGTTTAATCTGCTGCGCGACCACCTGCAGTTGTTCTTCGACAGTCGGACCTTTCTTCTTAGCAACAGCCTTTCTAGTGCTAACCGACTTAGTCTTTTCGGTTGTCTGTGTGGGATCACTCTGGCCTGCCGCAGCCAATGGAAACACTGCCAGCAGGCAAATGGCGGATATCACAAATAGGTTTCGGAACGAACTTGGCATGATTGCCTCCAGTTTTCGGCGCAATTCCAATCCAGTCGAGGGAGACGGGACTTACTGGGAGGCGAACGAGAAATCCCAGTTACGGATTCGCCATAGTGCGCGATGGTAACGAGAACGGATAACGGGCGCACCGTTGTAGGTCACGCGAGGTTGTGATCCTAAACATATATGAATGTGATGAATCTCGACGGAAGCGCCTGCAAAACGAGACGGGGGCCTGTTTTTCAAATCGCAAGAGAGTTCGTGTCAGCGCATCGTCTTTTCGAGGAGATACTTGTAAGAGCGGTAGATTCCTCCCCCGCAAGCCTCATCGCAGGACGATCTGAGTGAAGGGATACACGTACGCCATGAGGAAGACGAAGATGCCGACCAGCGAGGCCAACGCAATGCTGTGCCAGAAGACGTAGCGCAGGATCTGCCCCTCGTGCCCATACCACTGCGTCGCGGTACTGGCGACAACGATGCTCTGCGCATCGATCATCTTGCCCATCACGCCGCCCGTCGTATTCGCCGCTGCCATCAGAGTTGGAGAGACGTTCACCTGCTGGGCCGAGATCTTCTGCAGGCTGCCAAAGAGCACGTTCGACGATGTATCCGATCCGGTTAAAGCCACGCCCAGCCAGCCGAGCAACGTTCCGAAGAAGGGATAAAGATGGCCGGTGCGCGCAAACGCCAATCCCATCGTGGCATCAAGGCCGGAATAACGGGTTAACATTCCGATCGCCAACATCGCGCCGATCGTCAACAACGAGAAGCGCACCTTGACAATCGTTTTTCCATATACCGAGAGAATTTTCCGGAAGCTCAGGCCCATGACCAGGCCCGACAAGACGCTGGCCAGCAGGATGCCCGTGCCGGTTGCGCTGAGCCAGTTCAATCCGAAGACCGCGCCTTCTTTCGTCGGCTTGGCAACGACTGGCTGAACGCGCAGTACCAGATTGTTCAGGGCGGTCACCGGAAATTGCGGGTTGGTGATCTTGCTCGGAGGCGTGCTCCAACTGGCCATCGAGACAAGAGTCTTTTCCGGAGCATTCATGAAGTTCTTGCCGGTCTGCGTGCCCCACAAAAACACGATCACGCTAAGAATGACCCAGGGCACCCAGGCTCGCGTGATCTGCGAGCGCGTGAACCCGTGGGCGGCGTGATGTCCGGTCTTCGCCTCTTCGCCTTCGAAGGTCCAGACTCGCTTGGGATGCCAAATAAATAAAAAGCCGATCAGGCAAGTCATGGAAACGATCGAAGCCACGATGTTTACGAGCCACGGTCCATGCAGATTGGACATTAGGTACTGCGGGATCGCAAACGATACACCAGCGACGAAGATGGCGGGCCAAACTTCGAGCATCCCCTGCCACCCGGCGAAGGCGGATACCAGCCAGAAAGGCACCAGAATGCAGAACGGACACAGGATGCGTCCTGCCATCGCGCCCAAGGTGACCTCGCTAAATCCTGTGACTTTGGCTAGAGCAATAATCGGCGTTCCAAGAGCACCGAAGGCGACTGGCGCCGTGTTCGCGATCAACGACAGGCCGGAGGCTTGCAGCGGTTTGAATCCCAGACCGATAAGCAGCGCGGCGGTGACTGCGACGGGAGTTCCGAAACCAGCTGCACCTTCAAAGAACGCGCCGAAGCAGAAAGCGATCAGTAACAGTTGCAACCGGCGGTCCTGGGTGATGCCGGTGAGGCTGTGCTGCAGGATATTGAATTGTCCCGATTCAACCGTGAGTTGGTACATGAAAATGACGTTCAGCACGATCCATCCGATTGGAAAAAGACCGTAGCCGGCTCCGTAAACTGCCGTCGCCGCCGCCAGACGCGCGGGCATGTGGAAGGCAAAGATCGCTGCTAACAACGCCGTGGCCATTCCGGCCAGTGCAGCGTAATGTGCTTTGATATGTCCGAGGGCGAGGCTTCCGAGCAGCACAATGATCGGCAGCGCGGCGAGAAGCGTAGAAAACCACCAGTGTCCTGTGGGGTCGTAGCCTTGAGCCCATGGCACCGACAGAGGGGGTATTCCAAGGATCAGAATAGCGGCGATGGCCGCGATGGCGACCACAGCTGCTGAAGCCACCAAATTGACTTGGGGTGGGGACGGCGGCTGAACCCGCGGCGGATCCGGCGTCTGGGCCGATGTACGCATTGTTGCCATGGATGTCCCCCTTTAACGGGAAGCAGGGCGTGCCGTTGGAACTCAATACCGCGTGATATCAGGAGAGTTGTTAATCCGGAGATGTTAATCCCCCCCAGTCCTATTTGTGAATCGCCACAGTTTAAGAACCTCAAGAAACGCAATGCTCAAACGAAAGAGGCGACAAGAAACCTTAGTCGCGACTTTCTTCAATCACAAAAAGCCGTGATGGCTATCACAGGAAATCGCTTCCCTTCCGTTGTACTTATACTTCGCCTGCGAGCTAGCTGGAACCGGCTCACTTTCCTCCCAGGAGTTCTTATGCCCGAACAGCAACACCTGTCAAGAGATGCCAAAATGGCCATGATCTCCCAATTCCTGGGATTTATGCTGGACGCTTACGACATGGCGTTGGTCCTGGTCATGTCGCCCATTCTGGTCAAAGTCTTCATTTCTCCCAAGGGAAGTGACGCGTGGAAGTTCATCGTGATTGTGTTCACTTACTCGATCACAATGGCGGCGCGGCCGATTGGATCCGCCATCTTCGGCCGCTACGCCGACAAAATCGGACGCCGCTTTCTGTTGGTACTTACGATCGCGGGCGTGGGCGTCATGTCCGTGCTCGGAGGTTTCTTACCTACTTACGCGCAGGTCGGCGTCTGGTCTTACGTCATCTTCTGCTGCCTCCGTTTGCTGATGGGTATCTTCTTTGGCGGGGAATATGCCGTGGGCCACACTTTCGCGATCGAATATGCTCCACAAAAGAGACGGGGAGCGATCGGCGGCTTTATCCAATCGGGATTTCCTCTCGGGTATGTTCTGGGCGCTCTGGTTTTCGCTCTCGTGTCAGCTGTGACCACGAAGCAAACCATGTTCGCCTATGGCTGGCGAATCGTCTTTGTGACCGGCGTAATTCCGGTCTTCGTTGCGCTTTATATTCGGAAGAATCTACATGAGTCGCCTGAATTCGAGAAGACGAAAGCTCTGGGCAAAATCGAGAAGTCTCCTTTCTTGAGTCTGTTCAGGCCGCCACAACTGTGGGACTTTCTACAGGTCTTCTTTTTTATGACGGGACTCTTTCTCACCGACTATTCGGTCTATGGATTCCTTCCCAAACTGCTGACCCTCGACGGTCGTGGATTCGACACCACGACCTATAGTTTGATCTACGGCTTCGCGATGTTTATGGCGTTTCTGGGGTACAACTTCTACGGCTGGCTCTCCGATCGCACTGGCAGGAAAATTCTCACGCAGTGGTACTGCGGCTTTCTGGCCGCGTTTGGAATTCCAGTCTTCTATGTGCTTTATCACGCCGCCATAGCGCGCAATCTCTGGATGGCAGTCCTTGGCACGGTGATGGCCGCTATGCTGAAGCTGGCGTGGGGCGTCGTTCCCGCTTATCTCTGTGAGCGCTTCCCCACGCGGCGTCGCGCCGCTGGCGTAGGCTTCGGCTATTCTTCCGGCGCACTGCTCGGCGCTGGCTTCGGCGCTTACGCGTGGTGGGCGCACAAGATTCCGTTTATCGCTGCCATTGAGAAGCAGGATTTGTGGCTATCGCCATCGGTAGTGTTGACGGTTGGAGCGGTCATGACCTTCGTGAGCCTCTATTTCTCTCCTGAAACGAAAGACCTGCAACTCGACGAAGTGGGAGAGAAAGAACGCGCCTTCGAAGCCGCCAATGCTGCGAATGAGGTAGAGGTACTCGCGAGCTAAAGGGTGTGCAGGCCCAAGCTCCAATCCTCTGCAAGTGGCTGGTTCTCCTAACCGAAGTAAGGGTGCCGATGCCCGGCTAGTTTCTTCGGAATCGATCAAACGAACCGGGCCGATCCTGAAGCGTCGTCGACGACGATCCGCATCGCCATCTCCAAGCGCGCGTGTCAGGTATGACCGGATGCGCCGATCCGACTGTACCTTGGTGAGGGCTTCGCCTCTTTTCTTGTATCAGACTCGGTTAGGTGAGGCTGATAGTTGTGTGAGACAAGGGTGGAAAAGGGGATCGAGAGCCATGACAACGGAAAGTCTCGACGACGCGCCTCCAGTAAAACGGGCGAAAATTATGGTCGTCGACGACGATCCCGATCTCCGCCAGGCTCTCAGTATCCGTTTGCGCGCCAATCACTTCGATGTTGTGAAGGTTTGCGACGGCTATTCCGCCATCGCCCTGGCTCAGAAAGAACATCCCAACCTGATTATTCTCGACCTCGGTCTTCCCGCGGGCGACGGATTCGTCGTTTTGAAAAACTTGCGTCAATATCCTGCCCTCGCCGACATCCCCGTCATTGTGCTAACCGCACGCGATCCCCATGCTTTTAAGAAAAGAACGCTCGACTCCGGCGCCGTCGCCTTTTTTCAAAAGCCCGTTGAAAACGAGGTCTTGTTGATCGCGATCCGTTCCATCTTGCAGACTAGGCAGGTTGGCGAGGTTTGCTGTCCTGTTGCTGCAGTTTCAGACTCCATAGGGGGATAGAGCCACTGCTTCGGAAATGCTTCCTTAACGCTTTTCCTCCCCGATATTTGACGGTCCGCTGCCGCCATCCGCTGGAGATGCTAAGATTTTTCCCGATGAACAAGCGTTTGCAGAAACGATGCTGCGGTTGCCTCTCAGTTTTATTGCTCTGCGCTATTGCGTTCTCTCAGAGCCCACCGGTTTCGGGCTTCCGTTCTTTGCATGTGGATGCTGGCAAAGTTACAGGCGAGATTCGGTCGTTTCAAGGATTAAATGGGCCGCCAAGTCCCGTCATGGCCGGACTTCCCGACCTCGTTGCACAATACAAAGATTTGCGTGTCAACCAGGTTCGTACTCACGACTTCATGGGGCCGACAGAAATCGACTCTCACTTCGAACAAACAAATCCTCTGCTCAAATGGCTGATTCCTGACGACGCGCAGCGGGCGGGCGTGGTGCGGGCGGGCAATGCCAGCATTATTTTCCCCGATTGGAGCGCGGACCCCGAGAAGCCGGAGAGCTACCGCTTTGGCCCTTCGGACAAGGTGATCGCTGCCATCGCCGCCAGCGGGGCGGAAGTGTATTACCGCATCGGTCGCAGTTGGGGCGCCAACATCGAGCCTCCGCCAGATTTCGACAAGTATGCCAGCGTCGTGAAGCACATCGCCATGCACTACAACCTCGGCTGGGCGAATGGATTTCACTACAAGATCCGCTATTGGGAATTTTGGAATGAGCCGGAGCTCCTTTTCTGGGGTGGCACGCCGGAGCAGTTTTATTCGCTTTACGAAAAGACAGCCCGTGCGCTCAAGTCGGTCGATCCGGCTTTACGGGTGGGAGGTGTGGCGAAAGCAATCGCGTACGGCGACGGGCCCTACCGCGAAGGGTTTATCGATTACTGTGTCGCGCACAAAGTTCCGCTCGATTTTTATTCCTGGCACACTTATGCGGACGGCACGGCCGACCCTTATGATTCAGTCCGACTCGCTCGAAAGATCCGCGAGGTGCTAGACACACGAGGCTTGAGCAACACCGAGAGCGTTCTGTCGGAATGGAATTTAACCCCCGACTTTACTATTGCCCAAAAATCGCTGCTGCAAGGCGAGGAGAATGCAGCCTTCGTCGGTGCCGTGCTCAGCTATTTCCAGGACGCGCCCATCGACCACGCCCATTTTTATCGCGGCGATGCCGCGTGGATGGGCCTTTTCGGTCTGGATGGGAAGTATTTCAAGACTGCCTATACTTTCAAAGCCATGGGGGAAATGCTCGACAGCCCTCAGCGGTTTGCCGTGGAGGGAACCGACACCTTCGGATTCGCTGCCCTGGCGGGCCGCTCGGCGGATGGAAAGACAGTCCAGATATTGATCAGCAATTATGCAATTCCGGCGGGATTCCAGCCGCGCCTCATGCCCCTTCCGCCAGATGTTTTGAAGACGATTCCCCCGAGTATTGATTTATCAAAGATGCCGGCCTTGTCGCGGCGGACCGACATTGTCTATCACGATAATTCCGGATACAGCCTCACCGTCGATCATCTTCCCTGGGGCAAGAAGGCGTACAGCGTCAAGCGCTATCGGATCAGCAAGACGCAGAATCTTGACTTGGTGGAAGAAAAATCGGGCGCGGGCGGAAGTTTTGAGTTGTCCAATGCTCTCGCACCAGACGCGGTGGAGTTGATCGTGCTTCAAAGTCGCTGAAGTCGATTCTCCAGTCGGGAATTATCCAGTAATCAACTCTCGAGTCGTCGATTCTCCAGTCATGGACACGGGACCGGCCCAATACGTTCTAGCGCTCGACCAGGGCACGACCAGCTCTCGCGCCATTCTCTTCGACCACGAAGGTAAAATCGCCGCGCTCGCCCAGCACGAGTTTCCTCAGCATTTTCCGGACACAGGCTGGGTGGAACACGATCCCATCGACATTCTCACAACTCAGATCAACGCCGCGGTCGAGGTTCTCGCCCACGCCCACGTTCGCCCGCGCGACGTTGTCGCACTCGGCATCGCAAACCAACGCGAGACGACCATTGTCTGGGACCGCGAGACCGGGAAGCCCGTTTACAACGCGATTGTCTGGCAAGATCGAAGGACAGCCGAATTCTGCGCTCAGCTCCGCGAAGACGGTAACGAAGACGATATCCGGAACAAGAGCGGACTGCTGATCGATCCTTATTTTTCCGGCACGAAAGTGACTTGGATTCTCGACAACGTCGACGGCGCTCGCGCGCGTGCTGAACAGGGCAAGCTTGCCTTCGGCAACGTCGATAGTTGGCTCATCTGGAACCTCACCAGCGGCAAACGCCACATCACCGACCGTACCAACGCCTCGCGTACGTTGCTCTACAACATCGTCGATGATAGGTGGGACGCTGCCCTGCTGAAGTTGCTCCGTGTTCCGGAAAATATGATGCCCGAGGTCGTCGGCTCCAGCGAAAAGGTGGGTCGCGTGACCACATCGCTCGGCCTGGGCGAGGTAGAAATCGCCGGCATCGCGGGCGATCAGCAGGCCGCCCTTTTTGGCCAGCTCTGCGTCAATCCCGGCGACGCCAAGAATACCTACGGCACAGGCTGTTTTCTCTTACAGAATATTGGAGGCACATTCGCGCTCTCCAAGAACCGATTGATCACCACCATTGCTTGTAGCGCCGATGGCCGTCTGCAATATGCGCTCGAAGGCAGCATCTTTGTTGGCGGCGCGGTTGTGCAATGGCTGCGCGACAAGATGCAATTCTTCCAACAGGCTCCAGACATCGAGAAGATCGCCGCCGCAGTCGACGATTCCGACGGCGTGGTGCTAGTTCCCGCCTTCACCGGCCTGGGCGCGCCGCATTGGGATCCTTATGCCGGCGGAATGATCATTGGATTGCAGCGCAGCACCGAGATCGGACACATTGCGCGGGCCGCTCTCGAAAGCATCGCGTTCCAAGTAACGGATGTACTCCTCGCCATGCAATCTGACACGGGCACCACATCCAAAACGCTGCGGGCCGACGGAGGCGCCGCTAGCAACGATATCCTGATGCAGTTTCAGGCCGACCTGCTTGGCATACCGGTCGAGAGGCCTGCGATCCTCGAGACGACCGCGCAGGGCGCCGCTTATCTAGCGGGTCTGGCCACCGGCTTTTGGAACAATGTCGAAGACATTGCGAAGACTCGTCCGCCGGCGCAGGTTTTTACCCCGCAAGTGGATCGGCAAAGGGTAATGAAGCAATATGCAAAATGGCAGGACGCCGTGAGCCGATCGAAGGGGTGGCGTGCGGGTTGGAATAAGGGCCGGAATAACGACTCGAGCCGGACGAACCCATGAATCGCGAGGAGATGCTTGCTCGCGTCAAAGAGCGCACCCAACCCTGGGATATCGCGGTGATCGGCGGAGGAGCGGTAGGCGCGGGTGTCGCCGTGGACGCGAGTTCACGGGGACTCGACGTCCTGCTGGTTGAGCGCGAGGACTTTGGCAAGGGTACCTCGAGCCGCTCCACGAAATTGGTTCACGGTGGTGTTCGCTACCTCGAGCAAGGAAACGTCGCGCTCGTCATGGAAGCCTTGAAGGAGCGCGGCCTGTTGCTGAGGAATGCGCCGCACATCGTTCACAATCTTCCCTTCGTGGTGCCGAACTACTCATGGTGGGAGGGACCTTTTTACGGTGTTGGGATGAAGGTCTACGACCTGCTTGCTGGCGAATATAACTTTGGCAAGTCGCGCATTTTGTCGCTGGAAGAGACGCTGGAGCACCTGCCCACGATCCGGAGGGACGGCCTGCGAGGTGGAGTTCTTTACCACGATGGCCAATTCGACGATACCCGACTGCTGACACATTTGATCGCGACCGCCGTGGATCATGGAGCCACCGTTTTAAATTACGCCGCCGCAGTCGCGATGGTGAAGAACGTGGAGGGCGTCGTATCCGGCATCGTCGTTGAAGATCGTGAGTCAGGCGATCGATTCACCACCAAAGCCAGAGTCGTGGTCAACGCGACCGGAATCTTCACAGATGAAACCAGGCGGTTGGCGCAGCCCGATGCTACGACCATGATCAGTCCGAGCCAGGGCATTCATCTCGTCTTTGATCGGTCGTTTCTGAGCGGCAAAACTGCGATCATGGTGCCGCACACGAAAGACGGCCGCGTGATGTTTGCGATTCCGTGGCACGACCGCACGCTTGTCGGCACGACCGACACTCCGATGGAGCACGCTTCGTATGAGCCGGTTGCCCTCGGAGAAGAGATTGCGTTCATTCTTGATACGGCGGCGCTCTATCTAAGCAAGCCACCATCGCGCGAGGACGTTCTCAGCATTTACGTTGGAATCCGTCCGCTGGTGAAGAGAGCCGGCGCCGAGAGCAGCAACACGGCGGCGCTTTCGCGGGACCACACGATCCAAATCGACCCCTCAGGACTCTTGACCATCGTTGGGGGCAAGTGGACGACCTACCGTCACATGGCCGAAGACTGCGTGAACCAGGCGATCACACTCGGGGGCCTGAAGGATTCTCCCTGCGTCACTTTCGATCTGCGGATTCATGGCTACCATGAGCATCCGGAGGAGTTGGGAGAGTTGCGGCTTTATGGAACCGACGCCGACGGAATTCGGACGTTATCGCAGGCGAATCCCGCACTCGCGCAGAAACTGCATCCCGATCTTCCCTACGTCGCAGCTGAAATCGTCTGGGGAGCGCGCTATGAAATGTCTCGGACGGTCGATGATGCCCTGGCGCGTCGCACACGCGCGCTGCTGTTGAATGCGCGAGCGGCTGCGGCTATTGCGCCCAAAGTGGCGCGGCTGCTGGCCGAGGAATTAGGTCGCGAAGAAAAATGGGAGAAAGATCAAGTCGCGAGCTTCACGGCGTTGGCTCAGCAGTACATTCTGGTCCCCGCCAAACAAACAACTGAGGAAGTCAGATCATGATTGCCGATCACTCCCGAACACCAAAAAGCGAATCGCCGCAGGACGCGATTTGCACGCTGCGGCGATTCGCCTTCTTTAGCTCCCAAATCATCTTTCGCTAGCTAGACGATTCGAGTTCGAACCCGACTGAATCTACGGCAAGTAGTAACGGAAAGACGTCATGAACATGTTGTCGATTCCGTGTGGCGAAAGGCTGGTTCCGGCAGTTGCGCCGGCCCCTGCCCACGCGTTCCGGCTCACGTATGAGTATTGCGGACCCCACTGAATTCTGCCTTTAGGTCCGTTGTACATGCGCATCCAGAATCCCATCGTGCCTTCCAGCGTGTATCGGGTATTGCCGCTGCAAGAACCCACCGAGCCGAAGCCAAAGCCGGTGCCCACCGAGGGAACGGTCTCTGTATAGCATCCCTTGTCCGAATACGTGGGAGCCCCGTAACCGACCACGCTGCCGCTCACCGGATCGACTTGATAACGGTGACCGACATATTCCTCGCCGCCGTTCAGATACACATCAAAGCGAGGCATGTGGAATTCCAACGTAGCCAAGCCCTGATAGCTACGCAAAGGCGCGAGGGTGCCGTCCGGCTTGACGGTAGCATCGGGTAAGCCTGACGTGCCGTATCGGCCGATGCCGTTTCCGTACAAGGCGTGCAGGCCGAAATCCACGTGCTTTGCAAAGGTCACACGGGCGTTTGCTCCCACGCCGCCGGCGTTCTTGGAATCGTTATAGGCGTCAACCGCGGAAGCGGAGGAACCGCAAACGCTCGGGTTGTTCTGGTACTCCACGCAGGGATAAACACGATCGCGGAAGCGGCTGAAAATCCCAAACACTTCATAGTGACCGAAACCAGGTTCGAAAGCTGCCTTCACGATGACGTCGGGCATGGAATTGAACGAATAGTTCGCAGCGTTGGTACAGGTAGTGACGCCCGTCGGACTCGTAGTGCAATTGGTGATGCCTCCGTTGTAAAGTCCGCTCCCGTTGCCGGGGCTACCGAAAGCGAAGTTAGCGGCGTTGCCACTAGCCGAGAAGGTGGTTTGAGGGTTTTCTAACGATGCCGCCAGCCACAATTCGTCGTTGACTTTCTTGGAGACTCGAACACCCCACTGCCGAGCCCAGCTGAATCCAACCGTATACTGCGGATCAATGGTCATCGGCAAAGCTTCACTTCGGTTGTCGACGCCCTTCTTCGTTTCCGTCACCAGGCTCCACATCTGGCCGCCGGTAAAGGTCCATCCATTGTCGAGTGCGGCCTGTCCCCAAGCCTGCCGTTGACGCATGGTGTAGCTGTTGCTCTCGTTGTTGTTGGAGGTTATGCCCGAGGAAAGGAAGTCGGTTTCGACATAGCCGGTTAACTTGGCATTAGCAATCTTTCCCTCGGCCAGAAGCGAGATGCGCGACTGCCGGCCCGATCCGAAGAATTCGGAAATCGCGTTGGCCCCGCTTCCGGGATAATTCAAGCTGTTGAACGGGGTATTGATATCGGAACCCAGTGCGCGCGTGCGATACACGGATTCCGCCGCCAGGAATCCGCCGGGAGTAATCGTGATTCCCTTGAAGCGGATGGCCAACGGATTCTCAAACTCTCCGAATCGTTTCTGTGTTTCCTGCAGCGTCATCGCCGCATTCGTCGCGTTGGACCGCAAATCGGTCACGTCGCTCTTCAGCGCCATCACGCTCTGCTGTTCTTCAGCGGTTTGTGCCACGGCGGTATCGGCCTTGGTCTGCGCCTGCACGGCCACGCTTTGGCTCTGATCAAGGCGCTGCTCCAAAACCTGAATCTTTTGGTCGCGACTCTGAATGAGATCGCTCAAAGCCTTGATTTGCGCCTGCTGCGCTTCAATCGCCTGCTTCATCTCGCCCAGTTGCATCGTAATTGTCGGCCCTGCTGGCTTCGCCACCCTTTTATGTGTGGGTTTGGCCGTAGCCGCCGAGTCTTGTTGCGCCTGCGCTGGGACCACGCTCCCCACGAGCGCCATCGACAGGATCATCGCCATAGTTCTTTTCATTGTTCCGTCTCCTAAGAAAATCAGCATTTTCAAAATTTCAGACACTTTTATGACTAACGGCATTTCGCGCTCGCAGCCATTTTGTGTGAACAACTAGGGTAGGCTGTCGTTTGTTAATAACGCATTACAGTTTGTTGAATGTTCGATGAATCGCTCTCGTGGCCCTGCCTGGCCGCACGCAACAGCGGCAGTCCGACTCAACATTTTGCGAGTCAGATTCGTGAAACCTCCGATCGCAATTTTGTTGAGGAAGCGGCGGGGAATTTTGCCCGCGCAACGATAACTTCTTTTTGGAGCGGTTTAGCGCGCGTGGCATCCGCAACACAGGCCGAACAGCCGCACCAGGTGACCCCGGTTGCCACGACCACGCCGCGCCTCTATCAGGAGTTCCATTACGACATTTAATGGCCTCTTTACCGATAACTACGGGGTGAACTAGGGGCCGGAAATCATCGCCGAAAAAAGGTGGAACCTCATCGCCCCCGTTAGGCGTAGGGTGAACTTCCTGTCTCCTTACAGGCTTTACGGCATCGCTCGCGCACCGGCGCCGGGGGTAGAGTTTGAGTCTGCACGTCTTTCTATTCTGTTTGCGCCGCTTTCAGGGCGCTCAAATTTCGAGGTGAATTCGCGATGCAAAAGTTCACGGTCCGCCGTTTGCTACAGTTTTTCGGAAGCCCGAAATGGCTTCTGCCCGCCACATTCTGCTGCGCCATGGTTGTGTGGGGTTGCATGGCCTCAGCGCAAGTTTCGTTGTCGGTGAACATCGCACCGCCCGTGTTGCCGGTTTACACGCAGCCGGTTTGTCCGGGCGATGGATACATTTGGACGCCGGGTTACTGGAGTTACACCGACGATGGCGGGTATTACTGGGTTCCGGGTACGTGGGTAGAAGCGCCAGAGGTCGGTCTGTTGTGGACGCCCGGCTACTGGGGTTGGGGTAACGGCGCCTACGTGTTCAATGCCGGATACTGGGGTCCGCAAGTCGGCTTCTACGGTGGAATCGATTACGGCTTCGGCTATGTTGGCAACGGTTACGCGGGTGGCTACTGGACGGGCGGACACTTTTTCTACAATAGCCGCGTGAACAATGTAAATGTGAACATCGTCCACAACGTATACCAGAAGACGGTGGTCAGCCACGTCAGCCACGTCAGTTTCAACGGCGGTAGAGGCGGCATCACCACGCGCCCCACGGCTGAGCAGGAGAAATTTGCGCACCAGACGCACGTCCCTCCGGCGGCTGTACAGCAGCAGCATGAAGCGGCCGCTCGGGCCGATCGCAATCAGTTCGCCTCCGAGAACCATGGACATCCTGGAGTAATGGCGACGGCGAAACCGGGAGAGTTCAAAGGCTCCGGCGTGGTTGCAGGAAAGTCCGTTGCGTCTAATCGTGGGACGGCGAAGAGCAGCGCGGGGCGACCTGCTGCGAAGGGACGCACGGAAAGTGGTTCTCGCGCGGAAGGCAACACCAGGGCCGAGGCAAAGCCGGCTGCTCATGAAGCGAAACCGGCCGCGAAGACGCGCACGGAAAGTGCTCCTCGGGAAGAAAGCAAGGCACGGAAGGAAGCAAAGCCTGCCCGTGAAGCGAAACCGGTCGCGAAGGCACATACGGAAAGCGCTCCTCGGGAAGAGAGCCACGCACGAACTGAGGCAAAGCCTGCCGCTCATGAGCCAAAACCTGCGGCGAAGGAGCGCACGGAAAGCAGCCCTCGAGCAGAGGCGAAACCGGCGACGCACGAACCGAAACCGGCTGCACATGAAGCGAAGCCAGCGGCGAAGGCACGTACGGAAAGTGCTCCTCGAGCGGAAAGCCATGCTCGTACAGAGGCGAAGCCAGAAACGGCCCCTCGTCCGGAACCAAAGCCAGTGGCGCAGCACGAGTCGAAGCCTGTGGCAGAACGCGCTGCCCCGGCGGACCATCAAGCAAAGGCAGCCCCGGAACGCGCGGCCAAACCTCCCGCAGAACATGAGTCCGCTCCGCGCGAGAAAAAGCCACAGAAAGGCTAGACCGCCGGCGACACTCCGCGTGGCGAATGATAACTGCCAGATTGCAAAGAGGCACGAGAAGTAAAACGTAGGAGAAGTAAAGATGAGATGCAGGCGAATCGGCGCCGCGAAATTAGCTAGGCTGAACCGTCTACCACTGTTCCATGCGCCCGTAGTTCTTCGTGAGGGGCGCTAGCATCGGGTCTTTGTGGTGGGCGGTGCGGTTGTGCTCGAACATGGCGAGGGCGGCCTGGGTGCGTTGGCTCCCAAGGCTCGAGTGGAACACGTTCACTCGTTCGATATGTGGGCAGTCCTGACAAGTCAGAATCACGCCTTCGCTATCTTTGCTGATTGTGTACATGGGCGTCACGATTGCGCCGCCCTCACCATGGCTACCAAACCGTGGCCATCGACGTAATCATCGAGGCGGACCCATCCATTGAGGAGGAGCGCAAGGTAGAAAGCATTTCCCAGAATTGTCCAGATGGTCGTCATCGTCACCACTCAGACCCACAGTTCCAGGGACTTCGGTGGCAGCCCGGCCGCTGGAGTTCTTCCTGCGCCGGTACAGACGTGGTGCAGCATCGCTTGTGCCGCCTGCGTGCGTCGACTTCCCAGCCTGTCGTCAAATTCGTTGACGTGCTCCGTATGCGAGCACATTCTGCAATGCAGCACTACACCATTCGTTTTACTACGAGAGATACTGTACATAACCCGAGCATAACTGAACCGCTCATCCCTACCTAGGTCACCAATCACAAGCCAGTAACTAAGGTTCTAACTTTGGGTGGTGAACCTTAAGCCGAAACATTCTGCCATCACTCTTTTCGCGGGCATGATGTGTCGCGAGCTTCGTTACTTGACGAGTTTTTGCGCCACCGCGACGAGTTGATTCGCGTCGAAGGGCTTGACGATCCATCCGGTGGCGCCAGCCTTGCGCCCCTCGTCCTTCTTGCCCGCCTGCGACTCGGTCGTCAGCATCAAGATGGGGACAAAGGCCGCGCCGGGCAACTTGCGAACGGCGGTGATCATTTGAATGCCATCCATATTCGGCATATTCAAGTCGGTGATGATCAAGTCAAACTTCTCGCTTCCGGCTTTTCCCAAGCCATCTTTGCCATCCACGGCTTCGACTACTTCATAGCCAGCCTTGCGCAATGTAAAGCTGACCATCTGCCGGACGCTGGCTGAGTCATCGACCGTCAAGATCCGTTTCATGTTCGTCCTCACGCTTAGGGCCGTCGAAGGCCGCCAACTTTAAATCCTCGGATGCAAGATCGCGTATCGCCAAACCAACTAAAACAACTCAACGCTGTTCCCTGCCAGGCTTGGTTGATGAGCCGGCAAGTCCGTCTGTAGAAGCACCGCCCGCAAAACGTCGCGCTCTAATTCTGTCGTGTAGAACGCCGCGAACAAATCTTCGGCCTCCTGCGGGTCGACCTCCTGCCGAGCCCATGGGTAATAGACCTCCAAATGCAGTCGCAAAGATTCGATCTCCCGCAACACCGCCGCGCTCCGCGCAAACGCCTCGTCCAGCACCTCGCCGGTGGCGCCCACTTCTTTGATCTTCGCCTGCATTTTCTCGGTGGCCAGCGTCATCTCCCGCGCCCGGATCCCGGTGAAGGTCGCGGCGTCGCGCAAGCCGTCCAGCCCCGCTCGCGTCTGCGCCTGGGCTTCAAGCAGTGTGTCGGTACTGCTTTGCGAAAACGCCTCCGTGACCTCATTGCTCTGCTGCACCAACGCAAGGATTTCCTTCAGGGCTTGCGCAGACTGATCGGTAATCTCGCTCCATGTCGTCGAGATTCCCTTGATGCTCTTCGAGATCGCCAAAATCGCATCTGCTTTCGTTCCCAGGTGGTTCGCCTCAATAATGGAATTAAAGGCGAGCATCCGCAGCCGATCGCGCACCGATTGCTGCCGTTGTACGTGCTCCCGGACAAGCTGCATCAGGTTGGTCAGGCCTTGCACACTGTGCCGGGTCTTTTCGCTGTAGGCCTGACTCTCTTTTTCGAGTAACTCGATACAGGCCAATTGCGCCGAAACTTTCCGCTCCTGATCGACCACCACACGCCCCATCGCCGACACCTCCGAGGCGCTTACTCGCAAAATGTCTTTCATGCAGACTTTGATTTGCGAGGTCCAGGCGGTAACCGTTTCCTCAATCGTCTGCAGTTGCCCAATCTGAATGCGCAGGCCGGCATAGCTCCGAGGCAGTTCCTGGGCGATTTCGTCTGCCGTGTCTCCTGCGCCGCTTAACCGGGTGGCGATCAAGGCGAACGCCGTCTCGACATGTTCGTTCATCTGCCGGGTGATGTCATGCGATTGAATCGCGGCCACAACAGCCGTGATCTGCCGCGCAATGTCCTCAACGCAGCCCCGGAACTTAGCCGGCGTGGTCGCGAGCTGGGTCAGGCTTTCGGCCACCACTTCCAAAGCATCCTTCAGGTCGCTCTCGATACGCATCAATTCCTGGCGCAGCCGCGGAATTTCGGCGGAGAGAACGCGCCTGGTCTCTTCAATCGCCGCCCGTCGCCCTTCCGTGTGCGTTGCTAGTTCCTGTGTGTCTTCCACCACCGATTTTGAGAATGCCGACAATTCGTGCGCCAGATACTGAAAACCCATTCCAACACTGCCCAGGCGAGCCACTTCGATATTGGTCAGCACGCTCAGCGCCTTGATCTCCATCGCCACCGCTTGCTGACCGTTAGCTACCTGCGCCAGTTGGCGCAAAAGTTTCACCTCGGCGCTCACCACCTCCAGAATCCCTCCCGTCGCTTCCAGTCGGCTGGTCGTAAAATGCCGGGCGGCCGCGCCCAGGCTCTGCACCTTCGGCAAAACCGAACTGACCTTGTCATTTTCCACACACGCAACCATTTCCGCCGCCAGATGCAAAACCTCTTCCGCATGTCTCGCGAGGACCCCGAAAGTCCTCGCCACCGACCCGATTTCATGGTCGACAATCGTGGCCATGGCACGCAGGGCCGGTCCCCCGCGCGCGAGCGTCGAAAGGATTTCCGCCCTGGTCGCAACACTCATAAGTCCGCTGCCCCCGCGTGCGCGTTCATCGGGCGTCTTTCAGCACCGCCGCTGCGACTGCCTCCAGCGGCAGAATTTTGTCGACCGCTCCCCGCTTCACGGCCTCGTTCGGCATTCCGAACACCACGCAGGTTGCCTCGTTCTGCGCGATCGTTGTCGCCCCCGCCTGTTTCATCTCCAGCATTCCCCGTGCGCCGTCGTCGCCCATTCCCGTCAAGATCACGCCCACCGCATTCTGTCCGGCGTAACGCGCGGCGGAGCGAAACAGCACATCCACCGAGGGACGATGCCGGCATACCAGCGGACCGTCCTTGATTTCGACGTAGTAGCGCGCGCCGCTCCGCTTCAGCAGCATGTGATGGTTCCCCGGCGCAATCAGCGCGCGTCCGCGCAGCACGGTATCGTTCGACTCCGCTTCCTTCACGGAAATCTTGCACAGCGTATCCAGCCGGTTGGCAAAGGCCCGTGTGAACAATTCCGGCATGTGCTGCACGATTACGATGCCGGGAGCATCGGCCGGAAGCGTTTCCAGAAATACCTTCAGCGCCTCCGTCCCTCCGGTCGAGGCGCCGACGGCCACAACCTTCTCCGTCGTCTCCGCCATCGCGTGCGTCGCCGGAGAAAGAATCGCATCCGCTGTCAGCTTGGGCTCGACCACGCGAGCCGGCTGGATTCTTCGTAGACGCGCCGATGCAGCCGCTTTCACCGTCTCGCAAAGCGTGGCTTGCGACTCCTCCAGAAATTGTTTGCTCCCCAGGCGAGGCTTGGTGATGATATCCACCGCCCCATATTCGAGGGCCTTCAGCGTGCTCTGCGCCCCCTCTTCGGCCAAGCTCGAACAGATCACGACCGGAATCGGATGCTGCGCCATGATTTTCTGTAGGAAGGTCAGCCCGTCCATACGTGGCATCTCGATATCCAGCGTAATCACATCCGGCACCTGCTCGCGGATGCGCTCCGACGCAACGAAGGGGTCGGATGCCGTCGCTATCACCTCGATCTCGGGGTCGGACCCAAGCACCTCGCTCAAGGTCTGGCGCACCACTGCGGAATCGTCGACGATCAGAACGCGAATTTTAGGTGCACTCATACCGTTCGCTCATCCTCTTGCGCCTGCGTCCTGGCAGCGAACCCAGGTCATCCCACTCTCCCACTCGTCATCGACTTCTCGCTCCCGGAGACTCCTTTAGTCCCCGGCTGCGTCGTTTTCGGCGCAACCTCAGCGCAACCTCCGCAGCCGCACCTCGCCGGTCCGCGTGTCGAACCGGATATGCAGACCAACCGTTCCTCCCAGGCTCGAGGCCAGCACCTGAAAACCCTCGTCCCGCAGGACTTCCACCGCCATTTCGCAGTTCATCCGGCCGACTGTCGGCCGAGTCGACCCTTCATTCACCACCAGGACGTCGGCGCCGCCAAAAACTTTGACTTGCATCTCGCTGCGCCGCGCGCCGAGCTCGTCAAATTGCTGTGCCAGATCGCGGATGGCGAAATCCACATAGCGGTGATCGGTCGCTCGATTGGCCGACGCGATCTCCGGACGCTTGGGCAGCTGCGAGTGCGACAGCGCTCCGATCCCAAGCCTCGCGTCCCAGAGAGTCACGCCGACGCAGGAGCCGAGAATCGTCCGGATGATGGCCGGTTTTAGCGCCAGGTACGACTCGCCCGGATGCAGGTAGACCTCCGACACCTCATTTTGCAGCTCCAGCACCTTTCCGCCTTTGTCGCCCTTTCGGCGACTACTTCTCCGGCGCTGCCGAGGTGGCGCCCGTCTTGCGGTAGAGGGCAGGCGCAACCGCCGACAGCGGAACATCCAGATCATGCAAGGTCTCGGAGTGGCCCACGAACAAATAGCCGCCGGGCAGAAGGTGGCGTGCCAGCTTCTGCACAATGCGCTCCTGCGTGGGACGGTCGAAGTAAATCATCACGTTCCGGCAGAAGATCGCCTCCACTTTCTCGGACAGGCCAAAATCGGCGTCCATGAAATTAAGGCGGCGAAATTCCACCTGCCGGCGCAACTCCGGCACGACCCGCATCAAATCGGAACTTCGGTCCCGGCTCCGCAGAAAATACTTCTTTTGCAGGGCCACGGGCACGGGACGCACCACCTCCCGGCTGAAAATCCCTTTCTCAGCTTTTGCCAGTACCGTCGTCGAGATGTCGGTCGCCAGCACCTTGAAACGGAATCCGGGATGCTCCTCGCCCCACTGTTGCAGCAGCATTGCCAGGGTGTATGGCTCCTCGCCAGTCGAACAGCCCGCGCTCCACACCAGCCAGGGACGGCCATTCGGGCTGCGCGCCGCCAGTTCCGGCACCGCTTTTTGCATCAGAAACTCAAAATGTTCCGGCTCGCGGAAGAAGTCCGTTTTATTGGTGCTCACGACGTCGAGCAGATGGACGATCTCCTGGCGCAAACCCTGGGCTCCGAAGAGATAGCGGCAATACTCCTCGAACGAGCCATGATTGAGGCTGCGCAAGCGCCGCTTGATCCGAAGTTCGAGCATCGTCCGCTTGTCGGCGTTCAAATTAATGCCCGATTGCTCGTAGATCAGCTGTCGCAGACGCTGGAAATCGGCATTCGAGAGTTTTTCCTCCCGTCCGCTCTCGCCCAGCGCTGGAGCTGCCTCGGCACGCGCCCCACCCTGTGCCGCGGGACGCGCCGGCTCGCGTGACCGGACGCTCACACCGCCACCTCCGCCATCGGCTTATTCGCTTCGGGCGAACGCACCACCGCCAACTCCTCGGCCGAGAAGACACGGTCGATATCCAGGATCATCACAAACTGGCTGTCGCGTTTTCCCATGCCTTTAATAAAATCGGTGCGAATGTGGGTGCCGATCCGCGGCGCCGGTTGAATCTGTTC
>JBEKPH010000031.1:0-94151 GCA_049520915.1 Terriglobales bacterium | reverse complement strand
AAATGGGAAATTTTGGAGACTCAGAGAAACCCGATGCAGTTAGTCGAAATCAAGGGCGTGACGAAACGGGTTCGCAAGAAAGTTGTGCTTACGGTCGAGCAATATCAGGCTCTTCTCGCAGACCTTCCGTACCACATTCAAGTGATGGTCATGATCGCAATGTGCCTGGGCTTGCGCATCAGTGAGATCAGGGCATTGCAGTGGCAGGACTTTGATTTGAAGGGGCGGACACTGACGTTGACCCGATCTATTGTGGGCCGCTACGTCTGGAACGGCGGAAAAACTGGAGCTTCAGAGGACGAAGTCTTTCTGGATTCCAAGCTCGTGTCCGTTCTGGAGGATTGGCGGAAGCGATGTGTCGAAACGCCGGAGGCTTGGCTATTCGCTAATGCGGATACAAAGCGCCCAGTCCACGGCGACGCCATTCAGAAAGACTACTTGCGACCAGCCGGTGAAAAGATCGGATTGCAAGGAGTGGGCTGGCACAGTTTTCGGCACACCTATCGAACGCTGATTGATGATATCGGCACTCCGCTCGGGGTGCAGCAGCGCCTTATGCGGCACGCCGACATCAAGACGACCATGAATACATACGGCTCAGCATTTGAAAAGACCAAGCGCCGAGCCAATAGCCGGGTAGCAGATCTTGTTTTGCCACCCGCGATCAAAAAGCAACTGAAGGATAGGGCGAAGGAAGTTTCCCTGAAGAATTTGAGGCCCGAAACAGCCACGATCCAGTGATTTTGGAATTGGGGACTACGCCGGTAGTCCCCCAAATCCGTAAATGGTTGCGGGGGGTGGATTTGAACCACCGACCTTTGGGTTATGAGCCCAACGAGCTACCAGACTGCTCCACCCCGCACAAAAATCATAACACATGCCGCACACGCGCTGCGCGTTCCGGCTTCCACCCCTCCAACTCGCGCCGATTTCGCACTCTGCTACCAAGAAACTGCTGTTACCGCGCTGCGTTTGACTGCGTACAATGTCGATACAACGGTTGTGCGTTACAGATTCGGATGTCGCGCGCGGGACTTTGATCGGTCGGATGAGCCTTCAGACTCTAAACGAAATTTTATTTGCGGTCCGTGACAGTCACCGCAACCGCGTAATGTTGCAGCGCGGCTCCATGGGCTGGGTACCGATTTCCTCCGCGGACCTCTACCGCGGCGTGGCTGGCATTGCTCGCGAGCTTCAGTCTTGGGGGATTCAACGAGGCGATCGCGTCGCCATCCTCAGCGAAAATCGTCCGGAATGGACGATTACCGATTTCGCCGCCCTCGCGATCGGCGCCGTTACGGTCCCGATTTACTCCACGCAAACCGGCGACCAGACCTCGTACATTCTCAATGATTCGGGAGCCCGCATCATTGCTGTCTCCACCAAATCGCAACTCGATAAAATACTCACAATTCAGCGACACACTCCGATCGAAAGAATTCTAGTGATGGACGCCGTCGAAACAGCGCATGCCGTCCACATGCAGCGTCTCCTGCTCCAGGGGCCGACCACTCCCGATCCGCAATTCGACGCTGAGGCGCTTGCCGTTCGACCCGACGATCTCGCGACGATCATTTACACCTCAGGAACCACCGGAACTCCGAAGGGCGTCATGCTAACTCACGGCAACATGGCCTCGAATATCGCTTGCTCGATGGAGGCATTCGGTTTCGGATCGAAAGAAGAAGTAAGCGTGTCGTTTCTCCCGCTCTCGCACGTCACCGCGCGACACGTCGATTTCGCTCTTCTATATCGCGGAGTAACTCTGGCCTATTGTCCCGACATCACGCAACTTGCTACGGCTCTGTCCGAGGTGCATCCCGACATTTTCATTGCGGTCCCTCGTGTTTACGAAAAGATCCGCCAACAGGTGATTCTCAAGACAGCCGGCTTTCCGAAGAGCCCAATCTATCGCTGGGCACTCTCCGTAGGCCGCAGTCAGCGCGCGAAAGTCCTGGCGGGAACCACACCTTCCGCGCTCCCCTGGAAGATCGCGAATCGTCTCGTCTTCTCCAAAGTTCGCGCCGGCATGGGCGGCAAGGCGAACGAATTCATTTCGGGTGGCGCCCCGCTCGGCCGCGAATTGGCCGAATGGTATGCGGACATCGGCATTCCCATTCACGAGGGATACGGCCTGACCGAAACTTCTCCCGTGATCGCGGTAAACACTCCCACCGCTCACCGGCTAGGTACCGTCGGCAAGCCCTTGCCGAACGTCGAGGTACGCATTGCCGACGACGGCGAAGTGCTGGCGCGTGGCCCTTCCGTTTTCAAGGGATATTGGCATCGCCCAGAGGACACGCAAGCCGCCTTCGTCGCCGACTGGTTCAAGACGGGAGACATCGGAGAAATCGATCTCGACGGCTTCCTTTCCATCACAGATCGCAAGAAAGATCTGATCAAGACCTCGGGTGGAAAGTTCATCGCGCCCCAGCCCATTGAAAATTCGCTCAAGCTGAATCCTCTTATCGGAACCGCTGTAGTCTTCGGCGACCGGCGCAAGTTTCCGGCCGTGCTCATCGCGCCACACTTCCCCGCTCTCGAAGATTGGGCGCGCGCGAATCAAGTCGCTTTCGATTCGCGAGAAACACTGATTGCAAACGCGAAGATTCAAGCGCTCTATGAAGGCATCATCGAAGATCTCAACCAGAATCTGGCGCGCTTCGAAAGGTTGAAACGCGTGCTTTTGATCCCCGAAGAACTCTCGGCAGCTGACGGAACGTTGACCCATACTTTCAAAGTACGCCGGCGAGGAATTGAAGATCGCTATCGCGTCCAGATTGACGAGATGTACGCCAAGGCGGAAGCAACCGGCGGCACCATCAATCGGTCAACATCTGGTTGATCATGCGCGGTCGCCGTACAATAAACGAATGACGGACTCATTCCATATCGCTGGCAGGCAGTTCCGTTCCCGTTTGATCGTCGGGACCGGTAAATACAAGTCTTTTCAGGAAACTGCGCGAGCGCTCGAAGCAAGTGGCGCTGACATGGTCACGGTCGCCGTGCGCCGCGTAAACCTCGACCGCAGCAAAGAATCGCTGCTTGATTACATTGATCCGAACAAATACTTTCTTCTGCCCAATACTGCGGGGTGCTACACCGCCGATGACACCATTCGCACCGCGCGTCTCGCGCGCGAGGTGGGACTTTCCGATTGGATCAAGCTCGAAGTCATTGGCGATCAGGCGACACTGTATCCCGATGTCCAGGCAACCCTCGAAGCCACGCGCGTTCTGGCCAAAGAGGGATTCACCGTTTTGGCTTATACCTCCGACGACATCGTTTTTGCCAAGCGCCTGGTTGATGCCGGCGCCGCGGCCGTCATGCCGCTCGGCGCGCCCATCGGCAGCGGACTCGGCATTCAAAATACCGCCAATCTGCAAATCTTGCGCGAACTGATCACAGGAGTTCCGCTGATTGTGGACGCTGGCGTGGGCACTGCGTCCGACGCAGCCATCGCCATGGAGTTAGGTTACGACGCTGTTCTCATGAACACCGGCATCGCCGCTGCCCAGGAACCGGTCTTAATGGCCGAAGCCATGAAGCACGCCGTTATCGCTGGACGCCAGGCTTACATGGCCGGACGCATGCCGCGCAAACTCTATGCCACCGCCAGCTCTCCGATTGAAGGCGTCGTTAGATAACGGATAGAGGCGAGATCGTTTTCGGGATCAATAGGGCGCGATGTTTCGCCGAAGACTCCAGATCCATAGCGCGCCAAAAACAAAGGGCGGCCTCCAAGGCCACCCTTTTTATCATCAGTCGGAATTCTTTTCTAAAGCATCTTGACGCTGTCGACGTGGATCTTGTCCCCGTCTACGTGGCCCGTCACCGCAACGTGATGTCCATAGTGCTCCTTGAGAGCATCCGGATTATCCACGTTCAGAACTTTCTGGTCTTTGTCTGTAACCACAACGGGACTCGCTCCCGCTCCAATGCACTTCTTCGTGCAGGCTTCTGCACCAGCGTTCGCCCCCTTCACTCCACACTTCGAGTCGCTAACCCACCCATTCACCGTTTGGGCGTCGCCGGCAAAAGAAACCGAAGCCATCAACAAAACAAACGCCGCGGCAAGTAACAACAATAGAGATTTCCGCATGTAACCCTCCACATCAATCCCACACTGAATTTGCGAACGGTTAAACTCTATCACAGAGCGAAGAAACGCCGCACTGCGACGAAGTCCGAGAATATCTGCACACCCGCAGTAGAATTCATAAACGATTTTCAGCCGTCCCGGTATATTATGTCGAGCATTCGCAAGAACCACCTAGGAGGAAATGAAACATGCTTGCTCCCTTCCGTATTAGAGAGTTATTCCCTTCCCTTCCGCTTCTGGCCGTATTGCTGTCGGCAAGCGCGGGCGCGGCCCAGGATTCGACCGCGCTTCTTCGCATGCAACGATCCAAAGCCTATCTGAATCTCGACACAAATGTCGTGCACGGACAGGGAATGAACGGCGTGACCTACGGTAAGTCAGGCGACGTATTCAATTATCCCAATTCACTTTCGTGCCTTGTCGTGCAGGGCGACGGCAAATTCGTACTAGAGAAACGGGAAGAATCGACCTTGGGCAAGCCCAAGGTTAAGACTGCCGAAGGCACGCTAGGTGCCGATGACCTTCAACATCTTAAGTCGATCCTCGATGACGACGCCGTTAAGAAGATCACCACGCCCAAACCGCCCGACCTTCCCGATAACGCCGTTACCGTACGTGAGATTGAAAGTATCGACGCACAAATAGACCGCTCTGGCAGCGTCCAACACTTCACAACCATTAAGGAACGCATCAAGACTAATGCGACTAGCGGAATGGACAGTTATGTCGACAACGGCGCGTCGGTTCAGAAAACGCTAAATCCGCTTCTGAAGTGGTTCGACGGCCTCGAGAAAAAGAGCAAGTCGGATTTTAAGGATTCGAAACCGCAATATTGCGTGCCTATGAACATCGGCTGACAAAGGGGATCGCCAAATGACAATGACCAGATGGATTCGATTGCTTTCTTTCTTCATTCTAGTGGGATCGTTTCCGAATCACGGGTTCGGGCAGACAACGACCGCCCCCAAAGTCCGGCTGCTTCTTTCCGAGGTTATACCGGGCTCGATGTCAACCGACCAATATTGCACGCTGGTATTGAGTGATCATCACTTCCACTCTGAGAAAGCCAGCCGGTATCATGGTAAGGATACAGACCGTAAGGTCTTTGAAGGCGAACTTACCGATACCGAGTGGAATTCGCTGAACGGAATTCTAGATAAGCCGGATTTTCGCGATCTTAAAGTGCCACAAGGCGTGGCTCCCCTGATCGTGCAGGATTCGCACCCGTATACCATCAGTGTAGCTCGGGCCGGGAACTACCAGAATATGGAATTTCTCGACAGCAAGAGTCTCAAGCCTTACCAGGCTCAAGTTAAACCCCTACTGCAATGGTGGAAAGCCCTTCGCGCACAACGCCTGCCAGAGTCCAAGGCCCCAGCGAACGATCGCTGCTCGCTCGATAGTACACATGGAATCATCGCTCAGTAGCACTGCGGGTTGAATAGCGCCATGACGGCAACTTAGGATTGATTCCGGAAGGTGAGCAAGCAGCCCACTCTCACTTGCCATTCTTGGCACGGCCAACCGCAGGTTTTTGCGCGGGCTCCGGATTCACGTACACGATTTCTCCTGGTCTCGTGTAATGCAACTGCTCCCGCGCTTCCTTCTCAATTGCATTTGGATCGGACTTGAGCGACTTGATCTGATCGGCATAGCGGTTGTTTTCGTTCTGCAACCGATCTACCTCAGTCTGCAGCGCTTGCATCTCCGCGCGCTTCTGCCGGTAAATCACCATGCCATTCGCCCCGAACATGGCGTGTATCAATACGCCGCAAATCAGAACTACCGCCGCCGCCGTACCGATTCGACGCCACTCCAGCACCAACCATGACCAGACCGGTCGCGTACGCTCAACCAGACGCACAGCCGCCGCCTCAGCTCGAGGCCCTTGGTCTTTCGCCTGATCCCAAGCCCGATCTCTCGCTTTATCCACAGCCGCGCGAAACCCTGCCTCCGGGCGCGGAAGTATTCCGAGTCTTGGCCGGGGCCCCAATCGCAAACGTCCTAATCGAAAATCCATGCTTTTGCTGCCTGACTTAACTTTGCGAGACTTTCCATGCTTCCGGCTTCGCTGTACACGCGAACCACCGGCTCCGTGCCAGAAAGCCGGTAGCACACCCACGATCCGTCCGCGAGTACTAACTTCAATCCGTCCGTCCTTACCGCTTGTGCAACTTTGATGCCATGAAACTCGTTCGGATTGCTACGTAACTTCTCAGTAAACTTCTGTTTTACGTCCGGAGTCAAGCGGAAGTTCTCCCTTAAAGGAAAATAGGAACCAACTTTGGCAAATACCTGTTTCAATTGGGCTCCCAGCGACGCCTCTCGTCGCGCCACCATCTCGCAACACAACAGCCCCGCCAGCACCCCGTCCTTCTCCGGAACGTGTTTCCGTATGGAAAGTCCCGCGCTTTCTTCCCCGCCGATCAGAATCTTGTCTGCCTTGATCAGTTCCCCGATGTATTTGAAGCCCACCGGCGTTTCGTGCAGTTCAATCCCGTGCTTCTCCGCCAGCGCGTTGATGAGATTTGTGGTCGCGACCGATTTACCTACCCCGTTCTTCCACCCCCGCGTCTCCACCAGATAATCAAAAAGCAAGGCAATCACGTAATTCGGCTGGAGAAATATCCCATCCTCGTCGACAATCCCAAAGCGATCGGCGTCGCCGTCAGTCGCAATGCCAATCGACGCGCCCGTCTCGCGCATCTTCACCCGCAGGTCTTCGAGCAGGTGATCGTCCGGCTCTGGAGCATGTCCACCGAACAGCACGTCGCGAGTATCGTGAACCGTCGCCACCGGAATGCCCGCCTCGCGCAAGAACGCGTCTGAATATCCACGCGCTGCGCCCCACATCGGATCAAACGCTACTTTGATCCCCGCCTTCTTGATCGCATCCAGATCCACGATCTCCCGCAACCGCGACAAATACATCCGTCGCGGATCGATCGACTGCGATTGCACCTCTTCTTTAGGTGTATGTGCTGTTTCCGGATTCGAATCAAACGCAGCAATCTCCGCTTCGATCGCCTTCGTGACTTCGGGCAGCGCCGGCGCTCCGTCCGGAGTCGAAAACTTGATCCCGTTATATTCTGGCGGGTTATGCGATGCCGTAAAGTTGATTGCCCCATCCGCTTTCGATTGAATCACCGCATAAGAAATTGCAGGCGTCGGCGCCGGCTCCGTAATCATCAGCGGAGTAATCCCTTGCTTCGACAAAATCTCAGCCGCCATCGCGCAGAACGTTTCGCCCAGAAATCGCGGATCCCGTCCCACGATCACCTTCGCACCTTGCGATTTCTGCGATGAAACGTAGCGTGCAATGCCTTGTACCGCCCGCTCGACATTCGCAAACGTGAACTCTTCGGCCATTACGGCCCGCCAGCCCGAAGTCCCAAACTTGATTTGCGTCGCCATCATCCGCCCTCGTATTCTTCAAGTGAAACTTAGATGCTCAATCTTATATGACCGACAAACGAGTCGTTCTCACGGCCTGCGGTTCTCTCGAAGAGGCTCGCACCATCGCCAACTCCCTTGTTGAAAGCCATCTCGCCGCCTGCGTCAATATCATTCCTCAAATCGAATCGGTTTACCGCTGGAAGGGAGAGATCGAAACCGCCGCTGAATGGCTCTTGATCATAAAAACGACGGAGAATGCCTTCCATCGTCTTCGCGAAGCTTTGACTCGGCTGCACTCTTATGATCTTCCCGAGTGTATTGAGATTACCGTCGAAGACGGCAGCGCGGCCTATCTCGAATGGATCGGCGCATCAGTCCGCTGACCTCTAGTTCGGAGCGAGCGAAAGTCCCCGCAGTTTGCTAGCTGACGAAGAAGTTTGGCTTCTTCTTAGATCGCGGCCAGCGCTTGATCCAGATCCGCGAGGATATCGTCCACGTCCTCGATCCCCACCGAAATTCGTACCATGCCGTCGGTAATTCCGATCTCTCGCCGCACTTTTTCGCCTACGCCCGCGTGCGTCATCGTCGCCGGATGCGAAATTAGCGTCTCGACGCCTCCCAGCGACTCCGCAAGACAGCACACCTTCACCTTGCGTAGCATCTTGTTCGCATTCTCCAGCGATCCCGTCTCGAACGTGATCATCGATCCAAATCCCGACATCTGTCTCTTCGCCAGTTCGTGCTGCGGATGCTCCGCCAGTCCCGGATAAAACACCTTCGGCACTTTCTTATGTTTCGACAGGTATTCCGCCACCTTGCGCCCGCTGCGATCGTGCTGCTCCATCCGAACTGCCAGCGTCTTAACGCCCCGCAAAATCAGCCAGCACTCAAACGGAGACAAAATCGCGCCCGTGCATTTTTGGATAAATGCCAACTTCTCCGCCTGCTCCGCCTTGGTGCACACCACAACGCCGCCCAACCCGTCGCTATGCCCATTCAAGAACTTCGTGGTGGAGTGCACCACCATATCCGCTCCAAACTCGATCGGACTCTGAAAATACGGCGACATGAAAGTATTGTCGACAACTACCTCCGCACCATGCCCGTGACTCAATCCGCAAATCGCACGGAGATCGCACAATTCCATCAACGGATTCGTTGGCGTTTCTACAAACACCAGCTTCGTGTTTTTCTGAAACGCGCTCTCAACTTTGTCGAGGTCTGAAGTATCAACGTAACTGAACGTCAATCCAAAGTTGGCCAGAATCTGATTGAACAGCCGCGGCGTTCCACCATACAGATTGTGTCCCGCCACCACGTGATCGCCCGATTTGAGCATCGTTGCAATCGCCGTAATCGCCGCCATCCCGCTACCAAACACCCGCGAAGCCGTGCCGCCTTCAAGCGCTGCCAGGTTCGTCTCCAACCGGTCGCGTGTCGGATTCGACACCCGCGCATACTCATATCCCTTGTTCTTCCCAATCTCCTCCTGCGCGTAAGTCGACGTAGGATAAATTGCCGGAGAAACAGCGCCAGTCAAGGGATCGGGCTCCTGCCCCGCATGAATCGCCCGCGTCGCAAATCCCGTTCGTTTCGTAGTCAAGAATTTCTCCTAAATTTTCGCGGATCGCTGATCGTCGTTCGCATTTCGCGACTGGCATGTCTTGCGAACGACGATCAGCGAAAAGCAAACGACGGAATTCCTACACTCCACCCTCAAAAATCTTCTTCGACAAATACCGCTCCGCCGAGTCCGGAATCAACGTCACCACTCGCTTCCCCGCCCCCAGTCGCTTGGCGATCTCGACCGCAGCGTAAGCGTTGGCCCCCGCGCTCGACCCGCCCAACACGCCCTCGCGCGCGGCCAGCTCTTTCACCATCCCAAACGCCTGCTCATCAGTCACCATCAGCACTTCATCGCAAACTGAACGGTCAAAATTTCCCGGAATAAAATTGTTTCCAATACCTTCCACCTTGTGCGGACCTGGCTTGCCGCCACCCAGGATCGACCCCTGCGTCTCGACCGCAACGGCATACACCTTGGCGAGCCGCTCCTTTAGAAAGCGCGCGATCCCAGTGAAAGTTCCAGCCGTCCCGCAACCAACCGTAATTGCATCAATCCGCCCATCCATCTGCTCGAAAATTTCGCGTGCCGTCGTCTCGTAGTGATAATCCGTGTTCGCGGGATTGTCGAACTGCGCCGCCATGAACGCCCCCGGAGTCGCCGCCAGCAGATCCTTCGCCCGCTGAATCGCGCCTTGCATCCCCTCTGCCTCCGGAGTGCGCGTCACCTCCGCCCCCAGCGCCCGCATAATAATGACTTTCTCCTCCGAAAACTTCTCGGGGACGAACAACCGCACTTTGTACCCGCGATTCACGCCAATGAGCGCCAGCCCGATCCCCGTGTTTCCCGCCGTAGCCTCAATCACCGTCCCACCCGGCTTCAACTTGCCTTCACTCTCGGCTCGCGCAATCAATCCAATTGCGGCGCGGTCCTTTACGCTGCCGCCAGGATTCAGGTATTCCAGCTTGGCAAAGATATCCGCCGACCCGGACGGGGCCAACTTCCTCATATGCAGCATCGGGGTTTCGCCGACCAGGCTCGAAATGTCGTCGCTAACACGCAGGCGGGAGTTCGCTGTCAAAGTAGTCACACTTCAGAGTAAGGAAGAGGAAGGTCTAGCGTCAATGCGGAGAACTGAAGATTCAAACTTTTGTCATCCCAGACATCAACGCGAGTCTAAATTTATTGCGCCCCTGCCGTAGGCTCCGACCCCGCGTAGTACCCGCTCTTGGTCCGCACTGTCAGCTTTCCATAATTGTGTGCTCGCGCGTCCACCTTCACCTGCCGGTACCCGCCCTGCGTCTTCGGAGTGGTCGGTTTATATCCAATCGTGTATTGCGTGCGGATGTCGTGGGCCACCGTCCGGCTGATCGCGTCCACCTCATCCAAAGTCTGCGGGAAGAATGCCAGCCCGCCCGTCCTCTCCGACATGATCTGCAAAGCCCGCTTTGCGTGCTTCGGATGCTCTTCCTTCTCCAAGATTCCAATCGTATACACCGTCGGTCCGCCATCCCCTTGCAGACGGCGCACCGCTTGCTCCAGCGTCTCGGCGCTCTCGTTATCGTCTCCGTCGGTCACCACAAAAATAACTTTTTTCTCGAGCTTCGCTTCCTTCTTCAAATGATCGGCCGACGCCACAACCGCATCGTAAAGCGCCGTCCCTCCGCGAGCCTCAATCTTCTCCAGCCCTGCCTTCAGCTTGTTGATGTTGGCGGTGAAATCCTGGTCAAGATAATACTCATCATTAAAATTAACGATGAACACCTCGTCATCCGGATTCGACGCCCGCACCAGATTCAGCGCGGCTGCATTCACCTTCTGCCGCTTCTCCCGCATCGATCCCGAGTTATCGACCACAATCCCCATCGCGACCGGAATATCTTCGTGACGAAACGATGTAATGATCTGCGGATGCCCATCCTCAAAAACGCTGAAATCGCCTTTGTCGAGGCTGGTCACGATATGCTGCTTCTCGTCCACCACCGTGGCATGTAGAAGAACCTCTTCCACTTGCTTGCGGAAAACAAATACACCGTTGTCGTCCGAGTCTCCACTTTGATCAGCCTTCGAATTTGCAGCCGGGCTCGCAGCAGGTGCTAAGGAAGTTGAAGCTGGAGGACTTGCCTGGGATGTGGTCGGAGGAGCCGAGCGCGAATCGACTGAACTCAACGATCCAGTTGCGACCGGAGTCGCTGGCGCAGCCGGGACGACACTACCCTCTTGCGCTTGCGAAACAGAAACCAACAGAGGGATCAACAGCAGAAAAATCGGCAGGCAAACCAACTTCGAAACTCGATCCCCGAGCTCATTTCCAGATCGACTTC
Organism: Terriglobales bacterium; assembly: GCA_049520915.1. Taxonomy (GTDB): domain Bacteria; phylum Acidobacteriota; class Terriglobia; order Terriglobales; family Acidobacteriaceae; genus Acidiflorens. The sequence continues at coordinate 82,765 of JBEKPH010000031.1, read as the reverse complement.
GAATTCTATTCCGTCGGAGCATAGTAACCCGTCTTGGCGTACACCTTCAGCGGCGGCAATCCCTTTGGCGGTAAAAGTTTGACCTTTATCTTACGCCATTTGCCATCCCGCATCGGATTCTTAGGACGGTATCCGATCACATATTGGTTGCGCAACTCAATCCCAATTTTTGTGGATACGTCCGCCAAGTCATTCGGGTTATCAATCGTAAACGCCCGTCCACCAGTCAATTCGGTCACATCACTCAACAGCGTCGGCCCCAGCCGCTCTTCTTCGGTCGGAAAATAATGATCGTAAAGGCCAATTGCATAAATGAGAATGTCAGCCTCCTTGACCATCGATCGGATCTCTCCCTCGGTGTATCGGCTATGGTTGTCGCCGCCATCCGAGATGATCAGCAACGCCTTCTTCGGATACTTCGCCTGGCGCATCTTGCTGACTCCCAGGTAAATGGCGTCCAGCAGCGCGGTTCGTCCCTTCGGAACCGTATAAAGCAGCCGCCCTTGTATGTCATCCACCGAAGTGCTGAAGTCGGCAATTTCCTCGGGCCTATCGTTGAATGCGATCAGAAAAAACTCGTCCTGCGGATTCGCCGTCTTGAAAAACTCCACCACGGCCTCGCGGGCGCGCTCGATCTTGCTCCCCATGCTCCCGCTCATATCAAAAATCACCCCGATCGACACCGGAGCGTCTTCGCTGGAAAACGTCTTGATCTCCTGCCGGTCCTTGCCTTCAAACAAATCAAAGTTGTCACGGTCCAGCCCTGTCACCAACCGGTTCAGCGGATCCGTAATCGTCACCGGTACCAGCACCAGATCCACGCCCACCTTGTAAGGCTTGCTGTGGCTCTTCAGCGCTGGATCAATCTCCGGCTCTTTCGGAGCCTGCGGCTGAATCCGAGGTTGAATGTGGACATCTTCGGTCGAATTTTGCGCGAGAAGCGGCAGAACACCGCACACAGCAACGGCCAGGAAGAAAACCGACAACGCACGAGGCGAGAAGGGTTTCGCGTACAACATAGGCCCCACTAAATCCGCGCCTTGGCAAAGACGCGACCCGCTTCTTCGAGAAAAGCAGGCCCCAAGAGCTCTTACTGAGCGGGATAGTAGCACAGTCCTGAAAAACTGTTGTCACTTTTTCGTCAGCCCACCTTAGATTCAATCAAGCCGCAGAAGGTAGCCTTTGTCCTTGCGCATCTTTTTTCTCTTTTGCGCCCCAACAATCTTTTATAAGCGATTTTTCGCTACGAACCGGACGCGCCTCCTGAGACCACATTTCAATCGCCCACTCCACTGTCCCTGCTACAATTCTCGGTTCCACTATGGCCATCATTTCTCCATTTCGAGCTTGGCGGTACGACCCGGAAAAGGTTTCGGTTCAGCAGGTTGTGACCCAGCCCTACGACAAAATCACCCCCTCCATGCAGGACAAATATTACGAGTCCAGCCCCTACAACCTCGTTCGGATCATCCTCGGCAAACGCCAACCGACCGACGGCGACTCCGATAACGTCTACTCCCGGGCGGCGGAGTCCTTTCAGAACTGGCGCCAGACCGGCATTCTGCGCCGCGACCTCGAACCATCCATCTACCGCTACTCCCAAAACTTCGCCATTCCGGGACCCGCCGGGGCCGAGGGTCAGGTTCGCGCGGAACGTCGTGGCTTCATCGCGCTCGGCCGCATCGAGCAATACTCCGCCAACATCGTCTTTCGGCACGAACAGACGCTCGCCAAGCCCAAAGCCGACCGTCTCGACCTTCTCCGCGCCAATCGCGCTCACTTTGGCCAGATCTTTATGCTTTACGGTGGCGGAGGCAAGGTTGACGATCTGCTCAACTCAGCCACTCCGCCCCAACAAGCCCCGGAAATCGAAGTCACCGACGAATACGGTGTAGTCCATCGCGTTTGGAGAATCTCCGACCCCTCCGTCCTAGCCTCGGTCCAGGATCAGATGCGCGAGAAGAAACTCATCATCGCCGACGGACACCACCGCTACGAAACCGCCTTGACTTACCGCAACGAGCGTAGAGCCAACGCTGACACCTCGTCAGGTATTCCCGCCCCCTACGATTCCGTCATGATGACCTTCGTCGACATGGACCCAGCCGGCCTCGTGATTCTGCCCACGCATCGTCTCGTTTTTGGACTATCCTCTTTCTCCGTCGCACAATTCGACGGCGACGCTCGCAAGTTTTTCAACGCTGAACAAGTCGATCCCACCATCGACGCGACCCGCGCCACCACGATTCTGAAAAACGCCGGTCACGCCGGCACCGCTCTCCTCGCCATCACCGCCGACCGCGCCTTCCTGCTGCATACGCCCAAAGCCATCGGCACTCCGATCTTTGGAAAATTCTCCCTGCGCCAGCAATCCCTCGACGTCGTGCAACTCCACAAATGCCTTTTGGAAGCCACTCTCCATATCTCCGAAGAAGCGATCCGTAACCAGGACAACGTCTCCTACTGTCGCGAGACCACCGACGCGTTGGACCAAGTCCGTACCGGCAAAGTCCAGATCGCCTTTCTGATGAACCCCGTCCGTATCGAGCAAGTTCGAGACATCGCCTTCGCCGGCGAAGTCCTTCCCCAAAAATCCACCGACTTCTACCCCAAGCTTCTTAGCGGCCTGACCATCTACGCCCTGGACTAAACGCTTGTGCAAAGAAAAAGGGCGGCCAAGGCCGCCCAAATTTGATTTTACTGATAGCTGACAACTGAGAGCTGAGAGCTGTCTCTATGTTCCTTCGTTCCAGCTAGCCTGATACTCTTCCTGCTCCGAAGTCAGCCGGTCAATCTTGATCCCAAGCGACTCCAGCTTCAGTTTCGCCACGCGCTTGTCCAGATCGACTGGAACCGTGTACACCTTCTTCTCGAGCGAGGCATGGTTCTTCACCATGTAGTCGCAAGAAAGCGCCTGGTCGGCAAAGCTCATATCCATCACCGACGCGGGATGCCCCTCCGCCGCAGCCAGATTGATCAACCGGCCTTCGCCCAGAAGATTGATCCGCCGTCCATCTTTCATCGTGTACTCGTCAACGAAAGTTCGGGTCGTGCGCTTTGAAGAAGAAAGCTTCTCCAGCGACGGAATATCGATCTCCACATTAAAGTGCCCGGAGTTCGAAATAATCGCTCCATCCTTCATCAGTTCGAAGTGCTGCTTGGCCAGAACGTTCTTGTTACCCGTAACCGTACAGAACACGTCGCCAAGTTTCGCCGCTTCCTCCATGCTCATCACACGGAATCCATCCATCACCGCTTCGAGCGCTTTCGTCGGATCGACTTCCGTGACGATGACCTCCGCGCCCGCGCCGCGTGCCCGCGAAGCCAAACCACGACCACACCATCCATACCCGGCAACCACAAACTTCGATCCCGCCAGCAGGAAATTCGTCGCCCGAATAATTCCGTCAATCGTCGACTGCCCGGTCCCGTAGCGGTTGTCGAACAAGTGCTTCGTGTCCGCGTCATTCACCGCCACGATCGGATACTGCAGCACGCCTTCCTTCGCCATCGCCCGTAGACGAATCACGCCGGTCGTCGTCTCTTCCGTTCCGCCAATCACATTCGCCAGTTCGGCCTTGCGTTTGGTGTGCAGAATCGAAACCAGGTCCGCGCCATCATCCATGGTGAACTGCGGCTTGTGATCGAGCGCCGCCATGATGTGCGAATAGTAGGATTCGTTGTCCTCGCCCTTGATGGCGAAAACCGGAATGCTGTAATCGCGGACCAGGCTCGCCGCCACGTCATCCTGTGTCGACAGAGGGTTCGACGCGCACAATGTCACGTCCGCGCCGCCGTCACGCAACGCAATCATGAGGTTCGCCGTCTCGGCCGTAACGTGTAGACACGCTGAAACGCGTATGCCCTTTAGGGGCTGGTTCTTGATGAATTCCTTGCGGATAATCTGCAGCACCTTCATCGACTGGTTCGCCCACTCGATGCGCTTCTTGCCCAGATCGGCCAGTTCAAATCCTTTAACGTCGCTTGTAACTGATGTCGTCGCCATTGTTCCCCTTATCCGAATGATGACACTTGTTCACTATCTACGCAGACCGTGCGCTGTTGAAGAAGAATCTACCCCGACTCACGACGACAAAGAAGCAGAAGAATCGCCCTTCTCCGTGCCTCTGTGTCTCCGTGGTGAGATATTTATTTCCTGGCCCCTACGGTTTCACCTTTTTTTAAGCCCGCGTCCGACGCCAGTTTGTCGGCCTTGTCCGTGGCTTCCCAGGTGAAGTCCGCGTCGGTGCGTCCGAAATGTCCGTAGGACGCCGTCTTCCGGTAAATCGGACGCCGCAGATTCAACGTTTCGATAATCTCTCGCGGCTTCAGTTTGAAATTCGCCCGCACGAGATCTGGAATCAGCTTCGCATCGATCTTCTCGGTTCCGAAAGTATCCACAAGTACGCTGACCGGATCGGCAACACCGATCGCATACGCCAATTGCACTTCGCAGCGCTCCGCCAACCCCGCCGCGACAATATTCTTCGCGATATAACGCGCCATGTAAGCCGCCGAGCGATCCACCTTCGTCGGATCTTTGCCGCTGAACGCGCCGCCACCGTGCCGTCCCATGCCGCCGTAAGTGTCGACGATAATCTTGCGTCCCGTCAGGCCCGAGTCTCCCATCGGCCCGCCAATCACAAATCGTCCCGTGGGATTGATGTGATACTTCGTGTCCGCATCGAGCAAATGCGCTGGAATCACCGCTTGAATCACATGCTTCAAAATGTCCGACCGCAACTCGTCGTTGCCCACGCTCTCCGAATGCTGCGTCGACACCACCACTGCATCCACGCGCTTCACTTTGTGATTCTCGTCGTACTCCACCGTAACCTGCGACTTTCCATCTGGACGCAGATACGGGCAGGTCCCATTTTTTCGAACTTCAGAAAGTTTGAGTGTGAGTTTGTGGGCCAGGGATATCGGGAGGGGCATCAATTCAGGAGTTTCATTGCAGGCAAAGCCAAACATCATGCCTTGGTCGCCCGCGCCACCGGTATCGACTCCCATAGCAATGTCGCCGGACTGCTTGTTAATGCTCGAAATGACGGCGCATGTATTCGAATCGAATCCATATACGGCATTGTCATAGCCGATCGACTGCACTACGCCGCGCACCAGGTTCTGAAAGTCGACGTAGGCTTTGGTAGTAATCTCGCCGGCAATCACGACCAGACCCGTACAAGTCAGGGTCTCACACGCGACGCGGCTCATCGGATCTTCACGGAGGCAGGCGTCCAGTATGGCGTCGGAAATCTGGTCGGCGATCTTATCCGGGTGTCCCTCGGTTACAGACTCCGAGGTGAATAGAATACGGTTAGTTCCTGGCAAGCTGATTTCTCCTCAAGGTGACTTCGAGCCTTTATATCCGTTCAGGGAAGGTGTACCGGAGTCCAAGGCCCTCGACCAAGTCTGGCTCAATCCAAATCTGGGCTGACTCTTGGTTGGCTTTATTTCGTCTCTAAACGGTACCAGAGATACCCCACCAAACGCAATGGAATTGCGGGTGAACCGAGGACTCGACACTGAGTGGAAGATCTTCGCAGTGAATGGCGTTTGCAACGCGGCAAATGGAAGAAAAGAAAGAAAAAAACTAAGGGTTGGCGATCGGAACCGGGGCACTCGGCACCACTCCGCGAGGGCCAAAAGTAACGGTCTTCACCTCGCCGAATTCTCCCTCGCCTTCTACCTTCTTTCCATTGAATCGAAGGTCCACCCCGCCCGCATTCCCCATCTTGACGATGACCTCTTTTCGTCCCACGATCGAGCGCTCACTACCCGGGGGCAACAGTTCCGATGGGACGGTTTTACCATCCGCCCGAATCGAAATCCAGGATTCCTCCCGCGTCCGCACCACCACCGAGAATTCCCCTGCCGCAGGCGCAGCCGCAAGAGATGATGGGGATGCCGAGAGAGAAGAAGAAGAAGAAGAAACAGTCTGCTTTTGCGCGACAGCGGTAGGCGGCGTTTGTCCCGCCAGCCCTCTCGTAGACGTTCCCAAAGCCTGAAGTCCCGAGCCAGCGTTCCCGCTCATCAACCCCATCTCGGGTTTCTGCGCCGTAATCGCTGCCGGAATCGGAGGAGCCTGCTGCTTTCCTCGCTCATGCGTATGCCGGCTCCACAACGAAAGCGCCAGCGCAATCAAGAGCAGAATTGCCGCAAATAAACCCCAAGGCAGTGGACGCGACGGATTCTCCGAAATGGAATCCAGACGGGCGGCATTCTCCGCCTTTGCCCGCGCTCCTTCGTCGCGCCCGTCCCCTTCGCGAGCCGCGATTTCTGCCGAGGGTGGTGGCGCATCCCCCGAGGCCTTGAGATAATCGGCCACCGCTTGGTCTTCGTCGATCCCCACAACCCGCGCATACGATCGGACGAATCCTTTATTAAAGATCCCTCCCGGCAACTGGTTGAACTTATTCTCCTCCAGCGCCTGTAACATCCGCGTCCCAATCTTGGTCGAAGCGGAGATATCCTCGATTGTGATCTTGCGTTTCTCACGCTCCTTTTTCAGATTTTCCCCAAAGGATGGCAATCCACTCTCCCGCTCTCTCCGGACGCCGAAATTCTACTCTGCCCGTAAACAAGATCATAGGGCATAAGATCCCCGCTCGGATTCGTAAGTAACACGCACCGCTGATTTGACAGCAGTTAACCTTGCGTTCCTTCCTTCCATCCCGCTCCGAAGGCGGACAGACCACCACCCACCAGCCCGCCAAAAACCGCCTGCAGATGTGAGGCAGATTCGCCTGCATTCGTTTCGATGGAACACTCGATCACTGTAAGAAGCGAAGCGGCAACGAATCGCGTAAGGATGGCTTGTTGTTGGTTGAAGCCGCCCGCGACCGTATCAGAACCTTCGCCGCGCAACGCCAGCGCAGCCTCCGCGCGCAGTTCAAAACACTCCCGCAACACTCTGGGTGCGCCACCCGCGTGTGGCCCCGTCAGGGCTTTGTAAATTTTCGGTGCCGACAGCACATGGGCAAAAAAGGCCGAGGCGTCCAGCGGACAGGCATCGCTCGTCCTGACCGCAAGCATCGGCGCAACCATTCGGTTGAACTGCGACCGCAACAAGTCGTCTTTCGAAGAATAATGGGCATAAAAAGTGGCCCGCCCAACATCGGCTTTTCTAGTAATGTCGCTGACGCGGATGTTGCCGTAGGCGCGCCGGTGAAGAAGTTCAACAAACGCCGCGTCGAGTCGCTGGCGCGTTCTCAGCGCCCGCCGATCGAGCCTCGCGCCTTTCCCTTCTACTTCCGAGACAGTTGCAGATTTGTGTTTGGTAAGTGTCACCAGTCGGCTTTTTCTGTTGTCCGGCGCAAAATCCACACGTAGCATCGGCAGCCATGATACCCAATTCTTCCGCTCAACCTGTACGCAAGATCCTGGCCGCGGCGCTGCTCGTTTTTCCCTGCGTCTTCATGCTCGTTTTCATCATGCACTTCCGGCACCTCGCGGATTTTCTTCACTTCCACCTGCATTACGTGCCCAGGCCACCGGAACGCGTTGTCGCCGCGTTGATCGCCGCTCACAATCGCTGGCCCTTGATCCATGATCCTCACATGATCGCCTATCTTTCACTCCCCGTAATTCCGCTGTGCGCCTTTGCCCTGTATTTACTCGGCCAGGCCGCGCGGCCGATAGCGAGCGCTATCACCATGATGGTCACAATCGCAGGCTGCATTTACGCCGGCGGTGTTTTCGGTATGTGGACCGCTTTCTACCGCGGCATCGGCTCGATGAACCTGCAAGACATCCCGGGAGCCACCGCAACCTTCGCCGCCATGACCGCGCCACACGGCGCTTTTCTAGTGACAACCTGGCTTGCCAAGTTGCTGATGATCGGACTCGCCGCGCAGGCTCTGACACTCCTCGGTACACGTGTCACGCCAACCTGGTCGATCCTCTCTGTTGTTCTCGGATGCGGGCTGTTTCTTGCCTTCTGGGACCTCGACAACTGGATGTTGATTGGCGCAGGACTGATTCTGATCGGGTTCATCCCCATGCGGAGGGCACTCATCCGCGCGACCGAACCTCTGCCATGATCGCTTCTCAGGCGCGCCAAATACAAAACGCGCCGCGTCCCACCCGCCAGGAGGTCGAGTGGAACGCAGCGCGTAAAACGGGGATTTCTCCGCCGCTTATCCTTTTATCCTTGCGATTGCGTTTGCGCAGGATGCAACACGCGGAACGTGCTGCCCCCTTGCGACCACACCAGCACCAGCGCATCCTGACCGTTCGGGATGCCCGACAATGCCTGCGACACGTCCGACGCCGACTTCACCGGATGCCGGTTCACTTCCATGATGACGTCGCCCTGTTGCAGGCCAGCGTTATCCGCCGGGCTGCCCGGCTGCACGCTCTCGATTACCGCGCCGCGTACCGAACCGTCCGCTTGTATCTCGTTGCGTGCGTCCGGAGACAAATCTGCCAGACCCAGCCCCCAGCGTGCTTTTCCATGCTCGCCGCCGGCCGTCTCCGTGCCTTTGCCTCCGCCGAGCGCTTCCAGTTTCACCGCAATCGTCGTCGGTTTGCTGTCGCGATCAACAGTCAGCTGGATAGTTTCACCCGGCCGTTTTTGTCCCACGAGCATCTGCAACTGACCGGCGTCCGTAACTCGCTTGCCGTCCAGTTCGGTGATCACATCGCCCGTCTTCAGCCCGGCTTTCGCACCCGGTGCGTCGGCCTGAACGTCGCTCACCAGAGCTCCCTCAGCCTTGTTCATGTTGAAGAACTTCGCGTTGTCGGGAGTCACATCGGCGATCTGAATTCCAATAAACGCGTGCGTGATTTTGCCGTCGCGTATCAGAGTCTCCACCGTCGGCTCGACGATCTGTGTCGGAATCGCAAATCCCATCCCCGAGAACGATCCCGACGATGAAATAAGGAACGTATTGATTCCGATCAGTTCACCACGCGCGTCCACCAGCGCTCCCCCCGAGTTTCCGGGATTGATAGCTGCGTCGGTTTGGATGAACTCGCCCGGCTTCCGCCGATCGCTCGCGTCAGGATTCGGACGGTTCAGCGCGCTGACAATTCCGCGTGTCACGGTAAAGCGGTATCCATAGGGATTGCCGAAGGCGAGCACCGTTTGGCCCGGGCGCAACTCAGTCGAACTGCCCCACGGTACGCTGGGAAAATTGCTGCCGTTGATCTTGATCACCGCCAGATCCGTCAGCGGATCGGCGCCAATCAACTTCGCCGGATATACCTGCTTATCGCTCATCGTGACGCGAATATCGACTGCCCCTTCAATCACGTGATTGTTGGTGACGATGTATCCATCGGGAGAGATGATCACACCGCTGCCCAATCCATGTTCCATTCTGTTCTCAGGCTGCGAAGGCATGTTGAACTGGCGCCCGAACTGCCTTCCAAATTGTTGCCCAAAAGGACTGTTCGGCCCGAAAAACTGCTGCATATCGGGACCGCCTTCCGCACTGCTCTGCTGCACGTTTGATTTCGACGCGACCGTTACATTGACGACTGCCGGAGTAACCCGCGCCGCCAACGTTTCCATCGCCCGATCGAGAGTGAGCAGCGCTCCCACGCTGTTATCGTCCAGCGGAGACGCCGCCGGAGCTGCCGTCGCCGCCTTTGCCGATTTTGTGAATTCGAGCGTAGCCACGGAACCCACCGCCGCCACCGCGAGCACAGCGGCCAATACCCGCCGCGTTACCACTGTCTTACATCGTTGTATCCACATCTGCTTTCTCCTTGAAGTTTGCTTCGATTTATCTGCAACTAAATATCTAGTTGTTAAACACAAAAAATTTTTGTCCTAAATTGAGCTGGCCACCGGCACTCGAATCATTCTTTCGCGCTCCGCTCTCAAGAGCGTTACGTGCCACACTTGCACGCTCCAAAATTGAGCAGCAAAGTTCCCATACCGTGTCGTCCCGATCAAAACCAGGGTTTGAAATTGCGGAACAGACTCCTCGCCATCCCCGCTTGCGCCGGTGTTACTCGCCGAGTTCATCACAACGTCCATCGCGGTGTTAATCGCTGCGATCTGCGCACCCTCCGCCACACGTCGCACTCGACCAGGGTTAAACTGCGCAGCAGCGGCACGAAGTGGAGCGACCCGTCTTTCAGAAGACACGCGCGTCCGCACTCGGTTTACTTTTTGCATCGCCGCGGGATCATCCATCCGCAAGGAAGCCGGAACAACCGCGGCCTGCTCTGGCAACACCACAGAGTCAGCCCGACTCGCAGCCGAGTAAGCCTGAGCTGTCAGATTCGTGCCCGCACCGTCGAAGCCGACAAATTGCGACGCCTGTGGCAACGCAATCAAAGAGACCAAAGAAAAAATTCCGACCATTGCCAACGCCGGCTTCCACACTCGCGTCGCCGCCGGACGATTCTTATCCAGAATCTGCGCCAGCCGCAGCGAAGCCTCGCGGGCGCGATGAACCGCGGCTTGCGCCATCGACAACGGTCGTGGCCCCAGCCGATGCGCGACACTTTTTTCCAGCAGCGAAACTAAACAATGCGCATAGCCGTGAGGATTCGAAGTCTCGGCTAGCACCGCATCGTCACATGCCATCTCTCGTTCCACCGACAACCGGTTCTCGATCCACCACACCGCGGGATGAAAGAAAAATAAAGCGCGCACAATCTTCTGAATCAGGTTGGTCCAGTCGTCCCACCGGCGCAGGTGTGCGAACTCATGCAGCAGGATCACATTCAGATCTTTCGCCGGCAATTCGCGCAAAGTCCACGCTGGCAAAACAATTGTCCTTTTGAAAAAGCCAATCGCCGCTGGTACGCGAACTTCTTCTGACACCGCGACCGTCACTGCCCCCGACGCGAACGACCTCGACGCCGTCATCCCCTCCACCGTCTTCCGCAAAACAAGGTCAAGCCCCTGTACCACGATCGGCGAGCAACTTCGTCGCAACTGCCGCAAATGCCAAAGCCCTGACGCCAGCCGCAGCAATGAGACGCACGCTCCCAACGCCCAGACAGCGAACACCAACACCGCCCATTGAATCGATAACACTACAGCAGGCTGCGGGTTCCCCCGTTCCAGGTGAGAGGAGACCCGCGCCGCCATCAGCGCTCCACCTTCGCCAAAGCTATTCAGCAAAGGAAGCGCAGCAACCGCCAGCAACGCCAGGAACCAAACCGCAAAACGGGTTCCGGAATTCTGCCGACGCAAAACGCGAAGCAACGCCCAGGCAAACAGCGCAATCAAGATCCCTTCGGGAAGCGCGTTTAGAATGCGCTCGCTCGAAATCTGTGCCACCGTTTGCAGGACTGTCCAATTCATTTGGAATTCTTCCCGGTCATCTCTTCTGGCTGCACACCACTCTGCAGCAACATTTCCTTAAGGCGCCCGATCTCATCCGGCCCAATTCCCTGATCCTCCAGAAGATTCAAGACCAGTTCCTCATGCGAATTCTTGAAAAAGCGTCCCACCAGATGCCGGATCTCGGAGCGCGTCGCTTCTTTCTGCCCCACTAGCGGCGTGTACACGTGAGCCCGCCCATCCTTTAGATGCTTGAGATAGCCCTTTCTCTCCAGGACGCGAATTGTGGTCAACACCGAGTTGTAAGCGAGGGCAGGCTTTTCCGTAAGAGAATCAAGCACTTGCTGGACCGTCCCGGTCCCTTTGCGCCAAAGCACGTTCATGATTCTCAGCTCAGCTTCGGTCAAAGTTCCCGACTGTCTCGGCGGCACCGTACTCCCTCCTGTTTCCTTAGACGCGTCATCCCAAGAAAAGTAACTAATTCTTTAGTTGCACGCTCGGCGACGCGAGTTGCCCACCGATAGGAATCGCCGAACTACCATTCGGCAACTATGATTTCCTTGATTTCCTTTGTGTGCCTTCGTGCCAGTAGAAGCTTTCAGAAATTCGGCCATCGCCGGAGGCGGTGACTCCCTTTTCAGTTGTGATCTTAAGAAAGGCCTCGGCAAAAGGTGCGATCTGGATGGTCGCTGCTCGTCACGGCTCCAAGGGTGGAGCGCCCGCCTGTTCTCTGCGTAGTTTGGCCAAATAGCAATCCGCATGCACCGCTTTGCCCGCCTCATCCACCCACGCGGTCTCAAGTTCAACCGGCTTCTGACACTCCGGGCAATTCGGAAGCTGAACCGTAGCTTTGTCGGACATGGATTTTTCTGTCGAACGCGACCGACTAACGTCGCCGTTATTGTATACAAGAATTGCGTTTCAACGTATGTCCTGTATCGAACAGTTCTCCTCCGACGGAACCACCTTTCGCCAAACCCCGCCAGGCAGTCGCCTCGAACCCCAATCGCAAGTAATCGCCCCCCCCCGGCAAGCCCGGCGACCAGGCAACTCTCCAAACACGTCGCCCTTCCAAAGTCTGTCTTGCAACTGTGCTTTGTCCACGCACTCCTCTGAACCCATCTGCAAAATCCGCTCCTCGGTTGGCGTCACAGATACGGGTTACTGACGTTCGTTGCCGCAAAAGCGTTGCCAAACCTATAATTCCTTATCCACCACACTCGACCCGAGGAGTGCATGTCAGACGCAGCGGGTACGTCCCCAATTCGCCTGTCGTCAGAGCTGACCATCTTTCACGACGTAGCCAAAGCGCTTACGTCATCGCTGAACCTCGACTCCATTCTGCAGACCATCATGGAAAAAATGGGCGAATATTTCCGCCCCGATACCTGGTCCCTGCTCATGGTCGATGAAGAAAAGGATGAACTGTACTTCGCCATCGCCGTCGGTGCGGCTTCGGATGTTCTCTCCAAAGTCCGCCTCAAAGTGGGCGAAGGTATCGCCGGATGGGTTGCCCGCCACGGCCAGGTCTTGATCGTCCCTGATGTACAGAACGATCCCCGTTTCTCATCCCGCTTGGATGATATGACTCGCTTGCAGACGCGTTCCGTGATCTGCGTGCCTTTGCGCTCCAAGCACCGCGTCCTCGGCGTGATTCAACTCGTCAACGCCAACGCGCAAATGAGCGAGCAGGAAATGTTCTTCCTGCAAGCGCTGTGCGATTACGCCGCCATTTCCATCGAGAACGCCCGGGCCGTCGAAAAAATTCAGGAACTCACTATCACCGACGACTGCACTGGCCTCTTCAACGCCCGCCATCTTCACAAGACTCTCGAAACCGAGGTCTACCGCTCCGCCCGCTTCGGCTATCAGTTCAGCGTCATCTTCATCGACCTCGACCACTTCAAATCCGTGAACGACACTCACGGACACTTAGTCGGCAGCCGCCTCTTGGCGGAAGTCGGCTATCTCGTCAAAGCCCAGCTCCGCCTCATCGATTTCGCCTTCCGCTACGGAGGAGACGAGTTTGTCGTCCTGCTCCCGCAAACCAGCAAAGATCAAGCCGTCGTAGTCGCCAAGCGTTTGCAGGATTCCCTTCGCGCTGGCACCTTCTGCGTCGAGCAGGGATTGAACTTGAAACTACGCGGCAGCATGGGCCTCGCCACTTTTCCCCACGATGCCCAGACCCCCCACGACATCATTCGCCAAGCCGACGAAATGATGTACATGGTGAAAAACAGCACCCGCGACAACATCGGCGTAGCTTCCCGCGGCCTCCTCGACCCGTAACCCCAGCCCCGTTGTCATCCTGAACGCAGCGAAGAACCTCATGCAGCACGAAGATTTCAGTCGCCCAACCCTGCGCCCAGCACATTCCACCCGCCATCAGTTAAAATAACTTTCTCATTTCCATCCGCTGCTAGATCGGGGTTTCTTCCAAATGGCCGTTGGTGTTCGCACGCAAGACCTGCGCAAGGTCTATAACTCCGCTCCTCCGCCCGGCGCTGGAGGCGGCTTCATCGCGCGTGGCGATGCCAAAGGAAGTAAGGCCCCCAAGACGCAGATCTCCGCCCTCGACGGACTAACCCTCGAAGTTCTTCCCGGAGAAATCTTCGGCCTGCTCGGCCCAAACGGCGCCGGAAAATCCACCACCATCGGAATCCTCACCACTCGCACCCGCGCCACCTCCGGCCAGGCCTGGATCGGCGACCACGAAGTCTGGAACCATCAATCCGCCGTGAAGCGCCTCATCGGCGTCGTCCCCCAGCGCCCGAATCTCGACTTCTCTCTCACCGCCCGCGAGATTCTGACCTTCCACGCCGCTTACTTCGGAATCCCCTCCAAAGCCAGAAACGATCTCGCCGACGCCCTGCTCGAGAAATTCAAACTGACTGAGCGCGCCCACCAAATGGTCCGCGGATTTTCCGGCGGCATGATGCAGCGCCTCTCCATCGCTCGCGCCATGATGCACGATCCCCAAGTCATCTTTCTTGACGAGCCCGGCGCTGGACTCGATCCCCAAACCCGCATCCTCTTGTGGGAGATCATCCGCGAATACCATCAGACCGGAAAAACCGTCGTCCTCACCACCCACAACATGGAAGAAGCCGACGCCCTCTGCCAGCGACTCGCCATCATCGATCACGGGCGCATGATCGCTCTCGGCACCCCGCAGCAACTCAAAGCCTCCATCCCCGGCGGATTTCTGCTCCGCCTCCGCTTCGGAAATCAAACAACCGCCTTGCTCGATAGCCTGCGCGCCCTAGCCGGAGTCCGCGAAGTTCGCGCCCGCGACAACAAAGACGACAAGAGCAACAATGATGCGGCCCTCCCCGGCGTCGACGTCTACGCCGATCGCGGAGGCTCGCTCATCCCCGAAATCGCCACCGTGGCCGCCAGCGCAAACGCCGAATTGTCTGACGTCCACATTTCCGAGCCCAGCCTCGAAAATCTTTTCCTCCACCACACCGGAAGGAGCCTGCGCGATTGAACTGGAAAACTTTTTTCGCCATGCTGTCCCGCGATGCGCACGTAGCGAGGCGCAACGCCATCCAGCTTCTTCTGCAGACTTTCTTGCAGCCGCTCCTGTTCGTCTTCATTTTCGGCAAAGTCATGGTCGGCAGCGGCTACATGCCCGCCGCCTATAAAAGCCTCCTGCTCCCCGGCATCATCGCCATCAGCATGGTCTTCACCGGAATCTGGGCCGTCGCCATGCCCCTGATCGCCGAATTTCAATGGACCCGCGAAATCGAGGACCGCCTTCTCGCCCCCATCGACGTCGCTTGGATCGCTATCGAAAAAGTCATCGCCGGCATGCTCCAAGCCGTGATCGCCGGACTCATCGTCATTCCGTTAGCCTGGCTAGTCCTGCGCCCCGGCATCGACATCAGCATCCACTCCCCATTCACCTTCGCCGCCATCATCCTTCTCGTTGCCACCTTCTCCGCCTGCGGAGGCCTCGCGCTCGGCTGCAGCATCAACCAGCAACACATCGGACTCATGTTCGGCATGGTCATCACTCCGATGATTTTTTTCGGCTGCGCCTACTATCCCTGGAGCGCCCTGAAAACTTTCCCCATCATGCAAAAGCTCGTCCTGATCAATCCCCTCGTCTATGCCAGCGAAGGACTGCGCGCCACCTTAGTCCCCCAGTTCTCCCATCTCCCGGTCCCCGCCGTCCTCGCCGCATTACTCTTCTTCGACATCCTCCTGCTGGTAGTCGGCCTCCGCCAGTTCGAAAAGAAAGCCGTCAGCTAAATCTTTTGATGTTGTCATCCCCGAGCGAAGCGAAGGACCTGCTGCTTCTCGGAACCACCTAAGCGAATGTCCTCAACGATTCGTCTCTGCTCTCATCATTTACAATCAAAGATTCTCCAATCACCGGACATCATCCTATGCATCGTTGGTCGCAGCTCTTCATCCCCACTCTCCGCGAGGCTCCTGCCGACGCCGAGGTCGCCAGCCACAAGCTCCTAGTCCGCGCCGGATATGTCCGCCAACTCGGTGCCGGCATCTACTCTTTCCTCTTTCTCGGCAATCGCACCACCCAAAAAATCATGGGCATCGTTCGCCAGGAGATGGACAAAGTCGGCCAGGAATTCTATCTCCCCGCCCTCAATCCCCGCGAAATCTGGGAAGCCAGCGGCCGCTGGACCACCATGGGCGAAAACATGTTTCGCCTCAAGGATCGCAAGGGCGCCGACCTCTGCCTCGGCATGACCCACGAAGAGGTCATGACCGATATCGCCCGCAAAGAACTTCGCAGCTACAAGCAGTTGCCCCAAATCTGGTATCAGATTCAAACCAAATTCCGCGACGAGCCTCGCCCCAAAGCCGGACTCCTCCGCGTTCGCCAGTTCATGATGAAAGACGCCTACTCTTTCGACATCGATGCCGCCGGACTCGACCTCTCTTATCAAAAGCACTACGACACGTACTGCAAGATTTTCGACCGCTGCGGCCTGAAATACATGATCATCGACGCCCACTCCGGTGCCATGGGCGGCTCGCAATCGCAGGAATTCATGGTCCGCACTCCCGCCGGAGAAGACCAGATCGTCAGTTGTGAATCCTGCAACTACGCCGCGAACATGGAGAAGGCAACCTCCAAGTTGGCCCACGTCGACGATCTGCAACCCGAAGGCGATGGCCAGCCTCTCGAAGTCCATACGCCCGGCCAAAAAACCATCGAGGACGTAGCTCGATTTCTAGGCGTATCGCCCAAGAACAAAATCAAGACGCTTGCCCTGATGATCACCGAGGACGACGCGAAGACCGGAAAATCGCGCTCCCGAGCCGTCGTGCTCCTCATGCGCGGCGATCACCAGATGAACGAAGCCAAGCTCTCGACGGCGGTAGGAGGCAAAGACACGCGTCCCATGCAGGAAGACGAAATCCGCCAGCTGTTCAATTCTCCACCGGGATACCTCGGCCCCCTCGGCATCGAATGGGCGAAAAATTTCGAAGACACAGCGAAGCCCATCCTTCTCGTCGACAAAGCCCTCGAAGGCCGTACCAACCTCATCGGCGGCGCCAACAAAGAGGACTACCACGTCAAGCATCTGACGCCCGGAAAGAACTTCCACCCCACCGCCTACGTCGACCTCCGCGCCGTTACCGCCGGAGAAGCCTGCCCCAACTGTGGCTCGCCTCTCCGCATCGACACCGCCGTCGAAATCGGACACATCTTCAAACTCGGCTACAAATATTCCAACTCCATGGGCGCTCGCGTTCTCGACCGCAACGGCAAAGAAGTCGCGCCCATCATGGGCAGTTACGGCATCGGCATCGAGCGCATCCTCACCGCCGCCATCGAACAAAATAACGACGAAAATGGATTCTGGCTGCCTCCCTCCATCGCGCCCTTTGAAGTTGTCGTCGTCTCCACCAACTCCAAGGACGACGCCATCCGTGCCGCCTCCGAGGACATCGCCAGACAACTCGAAGCCGCCGGCTGGGACGTTTTGCTCGACGACCGCGACGAACGCCCCGGCGTCAAGTTCAAAGACGCCGATCTCATCGGTATCCCCTTTCGTATCAATGTCGGGAAGAAGGTTACCGAAGGTACCGTCGAAGTCGTTCTCCGCTCGACTCTGGCCAAAGAGGACGTTAAGATTTCAGCCATAAGTGAGCATTTTCAGTGGTTGCGCCAAGGGTGAAGCGTCGGTCGCGAACTAACAGCTCGTCCGTGACATTGAAAACAAGCCGTTAGCGTAAACGCGCTATTTCACCGCTCACGCAGCACCCCAAGAAGGCTCTTCTACGAAGCACGCAACGCACGCAACGCTTGTGACAAGAGATCGGCTAACAAGGATCGGCTAGCTAAAGATCGGCGCTCTGTTTCTTATGGCAACTCTGAAACTCATCTTCGGCATCGCTCTTTTCGGACTGGTCGGCCTTGTCTGCTTCAAACTGATCCCGCCCTATTTCTCGAACTATGAATTTGAGGATTCCATCAAGACCGAGTCGATTCAGGCGACCTACACTTCCCGCTCGGAAGATGACATTCGCGACGCCGTCGTGAAAGAAGCTCGCAACTACGACATCCCCCTAACGGCAAAACAAGTAAAGGTCTCGCGTGTCGGCGGACTCGGTACCGGCAGCCTCAACATCGAAGCCGACTACAGTGTCCCCATCGACCTTCCCGGCTACTCCACCACCCTCGAATTTCATCCCTCCACGAAAAACAAGGGCATCTACTAAGAGCAGCGCTCGTATCCTTCCGGCCGCACCGTTTCTCCACCGTTTCTCCGCGGACACACCCGTCCCTCTCTTGACACGCATCCAAACCGCTATGCGCCCCGCTTCGTGATTTAGAATCAATCAGAAACGTTCCCAGACTCGAAATTTGGTTGCGGACCGAGAATTGCTCTCGTCATGATGCACAGCCTTATCCATGGCCATTAAGCTCAAAATTCCCAACGCGCGCAACGGCGGACCCACCGGCAAAGGCCGCGGTAAAGGCGGCTTTTTCTCCCGCGATCCCATCATCCGCATTGCACTTCTCGCTTTCCTCTCACTTTCTCTGCTGGTCGTAGGATTTTTTGCCTACTGGTATGTAAAGTACGACCGCATCATCGAGCAGCGCTTCCGCGGCCCCGTATTCGCAACCTCGGCCAAGATCTTCGCCGCCCCCGAGGTCGTCCGCGTCGGATCCAAAACTACCGTCTCAGAAATTGCCGCCGAACTCCGTCACGCTGGCTACACCGAGAAGGATGGCGAATCGCAGCTCGGCAGCTATCACGTCCACGCCGGAACCATCGAGGTTCTTCCCGGCCCCGAGTCCTATCACAGTCCCGAACCAGCCACCATCACCGTTACCGCCGGCCTCGTCTCCTCCGTCAACAGCCGCTCGGCCGGAGAACTCGCCGCCTACGAACTCGAACCGCAGCTTCTCACTTCGCTCTTCGACGCCGAGCAACGCAGCAAACGTCAACTCATCAAGTACGACGACATCCCCAAAGTCATGGTCGACGCCGTCACCTCCATCGAAGACCGCCGCTTCTTTCAGCACAATGGCGTCAACTTCATGCGTCTCCTCGAGGCTGCCTGGATCGACTTCACCCACCAGCGCCACCAGCAGGGCGGATCGACCATCACCATGCAGCTCTCGCGCGCATTTTTTCTCAGTCCCGAAAAAACCTTCCGCCGCAAGCTGATCGAAATGCTGATCGCCGTCGAACTCGAACAGAAATTCACCAAGCAGCAGATCTTCGAGTTCTACGCCAACCGCGTCGATCTCGGACAGCGCGGCTCCTTCACCATCTCCGGATTAGCCGAAGGTTCGCGCTCCTACTTCAATAAAGACCTCAAAGACGTGACCCTGCCCGAAGCCGCGCTCCTCGCCGGATTAATCCAAGCTCCCAGCTACCTCTCACCCTACCGCCATCCCGAGCGCGCGCTCGAGCGCCGCAACACCGTCATCGAAGCGATGGCCGAAAACCACGTAATCACTCGCGAGCAAGCCGACAAAGCCAAGGCAACCCCGCTCAAACTCGCGCCCCCCAACGTCGAGGCCAGTGACGCCCCTTACTTCGTCGACATGGTGCGCGACACCATCGTCAATAAGCTCAACGAACACGAGGTCAACGAGCAGCAATATCGCATCTACACCACGCTTGATCCGGCTCTTCAGCGCGCTGCCGCCCAAGCCGTTGAGACCGGCATCAAGCTAGTCGACGACCAGGTCACCAAGATGCGTACGAAAAAGGTGAAGGTCGGAAAGAATAAATTCGAAACCACCGTTACCCCGGGCCCGCAAGCGCAGGTTGCCCTTATCGCCATGGATCCTCACACCGGCGAAATCAAAGCCCTCGTCGGCGGCCGCAACTACGGCACCAGCCAACTCAACCACGCTCTCGCCAAGCGTCCCACCGGATCCATCTTCAAGCCTTTCGTCTACGCCGCCGCTCTCAACACCGCTGTAGACGGCTCGCCCTCTGTGATTACACCGGCCTCGACTGTCTCCGACCAGCCGTCAACCTTCACCTACGGCGATCAAATCTACGAGCCCCGTAATTACAAAGAGGAATACCACGGCGACGTGACCCTCCGTTACGCGCTCGCGCTTTCTCTCAACAACGCGACCGTCAAACTCGCCGAAGAAGTCGGCTACGACAAAGTAGCCGCCCTCGCCAAGTCCGCTGGAATCGCCTCCGTCAAAGCCACGCCCGCCATGGCCCTCGGAGCCTACGACGCCACGCCGGTCGACATGACCTCCGCTTACACCGCCTTCGCCAACGGAGGCGTGAAGCTCTCGCCTATCTTCGTGAACTCCGTCCGCAACGCGAAAGGCGATGTCGTTCTCAACCTGGGAGCGGAAAAAAATCAGGTGCTCGATCCCCGCATCGCCTTCGTCATGACCAACATGCTCGAAGGCGTCATGAACTTCGGCACCGCCTACGGCGTCCGCCAGCGTGGCTTCGCTGCTCCCGCCGCCGGAAAAACCGGGAGCTCCCACGACGGCTGGTTTGCCGGATACACCAGCAACCTTCTCTGCATCGTTTGGGTGGGATACGACGATTACAGCGACATCCGCCTCAGCGGCGCCCAAACCGCCGCCCCCATCTGGGCTGAATTCATGAAAAAGGCCATCACCCTTCCGGCCTATTCGGACGTGAAACCTTTCACCCAACCCGAGGGCGTCGTCGACGTCCAACTCGACAAAATCACCAATCGCCTCGCCACCCCGACCTGCCCTGATGACTACACCATCGCCTTCATCGCCGGAACCGAGCCGCACGACACCTGCGACCAGACCGGAGGCGGCGTCCAGGGCTTCTTCTCCCGTGTCTTCGGCGGAAACTCCGAAAAAGCCCTCCCCCCACCCACAACCAATGGGAACCAACCGCCCGCTTCCGGTGTCCAACCTCAATCAGACGAAGAAGCCAGAAAGAAGAAAGGCTTCTTCGGCAAGATCGTGGGAGCCTTCAAGGGCGACAGCAACAACCAGAAGAATGACAAAAACACTCCTCCTCCGTCTAACCCCGGAACGGGAGCAGCCCCACCGCAACCGTAGACAAGCGAGCGAATTGGGTGCAATCTTCTTTGTGTAACGCCGCCGATTTTGGTTTGGGTACTGCCGCCGATTTTAGGTTCGTATCAGGGCATCGCTTTAGCGATGCCGCCCGCAATCTCTTTCATACGCCCCTTTAGGGGCCGGCCTTAAACGTGCATCAGTTCGACTGAAGTGCGCTAAAATGGCGCGAAACTCCGTTGTTTCGTATGTCTGGCTGGGGGTGGGATATGTTTTCCTGGATCCGCATCGGCTCTATCGCTCTTCTCTTCGCCGCTCTTCCCTTCTTCTCGATCCTCTTACAAGCTCAGAATAGCGAGCAACTGGAAGTCGGCCCGCCGCCTCTCCATCGCGTCGAACCGCCCGCTCCAGGAGCCACTCCCGAGCAACTCGAACAGCGCGGCGATGATCTCCGGGTTGAGAAAAATTTCCTCGACGCCGTCGACTACTACGAGGCCGCCCTCAAAGGCGCCACCAACCTCGCCTCCGTCTATAACAAAATCGGCATTTGTGAGCTCATGATGCAGCGCTACCGCGAGTCGAAAAAGAACTTCGAGCGCGCCATCAAAGCCGACCGCAAGCACGCCGACGCCTACAACAATCTCGGCGTCATCTATTACCAGGCACGGAATTACGGGGCCGCCATCAAGCAGTACGAGAAAGCCATCTCCCTCAACGACGACGCCGCCTCCTACTACAGCAACCTGGGAGCCGCCTACTTCGGCAAGAAGAATTTCGATAAGGCCGTCTACGACTATTCCAAAGCCATGAGTCTCGATCCCGACATCTTTGAGCGCACCTCGCAGGGAGGAGTCCAGGGGAAACTCCCCTCACCTGACGACCGCGCCCACTACGACTACGTTCTAGCCAAACTCTACGCTCGCACCGGAGTTCCCGATCGCTCCCTCCACTACCTCAAAAAAGCCATGGAAGAGGGTTACAAAGACATCAAAAAGGCCTACACCGACAACGAGTTCAGCGAACTGCGCAAAGATCCCAGATTCGCCGAGCTAATGCAGGCAAAAACCACCGCCATCCCGGACTAGAATGAAGAAGATTCTTTTCGCGCGGGCTTGCAGACCTGCGATCGGAAGAATTTTCTTGTTTTAAAAAGACTCGGCCTCAGAGCCCGCTACGAAACTCGCCGATCGCCATTCTGCCGGGCAGGATATTGACTAGATGCCGACATCTCAGTACTAATCCGAACCTCGATGAGCGCATTGGCGATTTCGCATCAACCGAGCCGATGAACGGGTCCTCTCCCGATGGATGGCGATTGTCAGTCGAGCTCAATGCCGGAGTGAATCTTCACATGGCGATGGATGCACTTGTTGCTGCGGTTTGCTGCACTTCCTCCGCGCTGCGCTCTCGTAGTGGCGGGCGCATATCGTGACTGCTTTTATCACCGTTACTTTTGTCCGGGAACTAATATCCTCGCGTCAACGTAAGCTCTCCTGATGCTTGGAACCACGATGATTCCTTTTGCCACCGACAGCTCGATCTCGCCCGCCGTGCCCTCGCTCGCCTCCACCATGCGCCGAGACACTGCCCTCCTCATAGCTATTGCCTCATCCTTCGCCCTGATCCACATCCTCACCAACGGCCGCTACGGCTTCGATCGTGACGAACTGCAATTCCTCTCCGATGCACGTCATCTCGACTGGGGTTTCGTTGCCTATCCGCCTCTCACACCGTTCATCGAGCGCATCGGCTTCAGCCTCTTCGGTCTTTCGCTTGTCGGCCTGCGTCTCTTCTCGGTCCTCGCCCACGCGATCGTTATCATGGTCAGCGGCCTCATGGCGCGCGATCTGGGCGGGAATCGGCTTGCCCAGGTCACCACCGCTCTTTCGGTCGGACTTTCCGGGCTCCCCATCATTGTAGCCACCGATTTCCAGTACACGTCCTTCGCTTATTTATGGTGGACACTCGTTTGCTGCTTCACCATCCGCTTGCTCAAGTCCGAGAACCCCCGCTGGTGGATCGCTATCGGCACCGCCATCGGCCTTGGCCTGCTCACCAAGTACTCGATAGCCTTCTTCATCGCCGGTCTGCTTGCCGGACTCATTCTCACCCACGCGCGCCGTTACCTGCGCAGCATGTGGTTGTGGTGCGGCGTTGCGATTGCGCTTTTCCTGTTCCTACCCAATATCGTTTGGCTCATCCGCCACGACTTTGTCTCCTATCACATGCTCCAACACATCCATGCGCGTGACGTGGGCGAAGGCCGCGCCGATGGGTACTGGACGTATCAATTTCTTGTGGATGTAAACCCGTTCGCCGCGCCGCTCTGGATTGCCGGCCTCATCGCCTTTTTCCGTTCCAGCCGCTATCGCATGCTCGCCTGGATGTACGTTCTCCCGGTCGTGCTCTTCTGGATTAACAAGGGGCGCTTCTACTACGTCGCAGAGGCGTATCCAGCGTTGGTTGCGATGGGCGCGGTCGTTGCCGTACGCTGGCTTACGGCGCGTTCCGCCTATGTGCGTTACGGAGTCGAAGCTGTCTTCTTTGGTGGCCTGGTTTTCTGCGGTGGATACTTCTTTGCCGGCTGGGTGCCTCTTGCGTCGAGTGGTCCGCTGCGCGGTTTTGCCCTGAGCAAGAGCTCCGACCTGCGCGAGGAGTTCGGCTGGGACGAACTCGTCAAAACCGTTGCCGGCATTCGCGATTCGCTTCCGGCGGATCAGTCGCCGAACGTCGGTATCCTTGTTGACAATTATGGCGAAGCGGGAGCGATTGAGAATCTTGGCCCTGCTTACCATCTGCCGCCTCCCATTAGCCTGACCAATTCGTTTTATTTGCGGACCTATCCGGATCAACAGCCCTCTACGCTGATCGTCGTCGGGTGGTCGCAAAGGCGGGTGGATGCCGAATTCACGTCGTGCCGGTTGGCGGGCCACAACGGCAACTCGCTCGGCATCCACAACGAAGAGAGCGATGACGAACCTGACATCTTCGTCTGCGGTCCGCCTCGCAAAGGCTGGCCCGAGTTCTGGCGGACAAACCAGCGCTTTGGCTGACACACAAAAGTGATTTCGGAGCGAATTGCACCTTTTCAAAAGGGGCCGCCTCGATAGGCTGAGCTGACCTATTCAACGCATTCGAATTACTGAGATAAGGCTGAAACAGGCCCGACATATGGCATATCTTGGCAGGCAACGCACGTGAACAGTTTTCGCAACGCTAGCCTGTGCAGCATTTGACTGTGATTTGACGACTTCAGGCCGAGTCACTCATTGGCCCAGCAAGCTAGTTTTGATCGGTCACGATAAAACGCGCTTCTCGTCATCAGTGTGCCCTTCCGGAAGTCGCCTTTGCCTTTTTCATCACAAATCCGCTGTAAACCGCATCACAGACAAGCAATTTGCCATCGGCGAAACTAAGAAGTGATTGGCGGGGAAAGAGTGTGCGCGTCTCCAGAGACGCGCATTCGATCCTGTCCGAGCCGCTGCAACCGCTCTTTGAAAACCCAACCGGTCGAGCAATAATCACACGCTCCCCGCAATCCAAGTAAACCCAAGACTTTCCCTTGACGTTTATACAAATGACACTAGGACTGTTTATAGCAACGATACTAGGGGGGAGTAGGGGGGGTACTAGATAACGAACATCGTCTCTTCACCAATGCCGGGGCCAGTTGATCGCGCGGAAGACGCTTTCCCTCGCACCCTTAGTGAATCAATCACCTACCAAAAAACTGTTGGCCTCGCGCTCCCGTTCCACCAGCCCCTCCGGCAACACCCCGCGGTTGTACTCCGCCATGCGATTCTTCCATTTTAGAAAGTCAGTAATGCTCTGCGGCTCGATACGGACCTCCACTCTCCGCAGACTGGCCAACAGCAAATTCATCTCGTATTGAAATCCCAATGCGGTCCGCAGATTCTTCGCCGACGACTTCACCCGCTCTACCTCGCGCCCACAAACCTCCAGCAACCCCCAGCCAGCCGGCAATTCCTCCACCCGAATCAGTGCCCTCGGAGCCAGATAGTACCGCTCACACCCCACACCACTCTCCGGCTTCAACCGAAACGGCTTCCCGCGATCCGCCAGAAAATCTCCTCGCGAGACCTTGCTCTCTACCAACACCGAATGACAAGCTTTCTTCCACCCAATCGCATCCGGCATCTCGCCACTGACGCAAGCCTGTTCGCTCAGCACCACCCCGCACCGATATCGCCGGAGCCACCTCACCGCCATCGCAACTAATTTCGCATGAGTCACAAGAGAAGTTTGAAAGGAGAATCAGCTCCTGAAAAGTATCAGTATTGGGAACGGCCTGTGAGGAACGAGTCAGTGTGGAAACAAATTGAAGTTGGAAACGAATTTAGTGCACGAATTGAATTCAGTGTGGTCTCGCGGCAACTTTCGCAGTTCGCAGCCCACGGACCAACACTGGACGTCTCAGCACCGTTTCCAGCAAATGCCGAGCTCCCGCAATCTCTTCCGCCGAACGATCCGATGCCGAATATCCCGCGACCCGCACGACCACCAGATCGCTCTGCACCTCAACTTCAATCTCCGGAGTGTGCGAAGAGCGCCGAGACGATCCATGTGGAGACGACCTGTGTGTGGAGGAATCGTGTGGGGACGATCCATGTGGAGACGAACGACTTCGCTCGTCCAACCCAAATGCAGTTCGGCCTCCGTCCGCGCGCACCACTCCATCCAGAGCATTCGCCAGCCGCAGAATCCCCGCGAGTTCCATCGCCCCATGTCGCTCTGGCATTTCGAGAGTCTGCAACGCCTTTCCCCGCATGTGTGGCAAAGCTCCGCGATGGTACCGCGCCACAATCGCTGCCATCTCCAATTCCCGTTTGCTCCATCCCAAAGGCGGAGTCAATTCCCGGATCATCCGATACGATGACTTCCAATGCTTCTCCCCGCCCCGCGCCTTTCCCACATCGTGCATCAAAGCCGCTGCCTGCAGCACTCCCCGCCAGTCCGAGTCGCTCTCCACAACGGACGACGCTGATTGCGAATTCCCTCGTGCTTCTGAGGCGTCCAAACTCGCACCAACCGAAGCAGCCGCCAGATGAGGCAAAACGCTGTGCACTGGCATCAGCCCCTCTGCGCGTAAGCCGTCGTACAACGCCAGCGCCAGCGCAGTCACCCGCTCCGAGTGCGCAAAGTCCGGATCCAAATATCCTGCCCAAACCTGCAAGCGACTCAAAGCCGCGGACCGCAGCCGCGGACCTTCCGGCAACTCGGCCCGCCAAACCCGCCAGAGCGACTCGCGCCCCACCATCTTCGCTCGATACTTCGCAATCCGTTTCTCGCGCTCTGCATTCAGCCGTGCCTGCCACCGCCGCCGGCTCTGCAAGTCCGGAAACGCCCCAACCTCCACCGCCGTCATCCACAGCACGTCCAGATCATGCACCTCGCCCAACAAATCCTGGAGTTCCTTCAAGTCCGCGCCCCACGCCGCATGCTGGCGCGGCAGAAAGTTCTCCACCGTATAGCGAAAGCGCTTGATCCCGATCCGCAGCTGATGCAATCCCACCCGCGACCGCGTTCGCAAAGCATGTTTGTGCAAATCGTAAGCCGCCGTCCACTTCTCCAGTGCCAGATGCAGATACACCAAACTCCCTGGACGCACCCGCGCTCCCCGCGCTGGCAATTCCCGCGCCCACTTCCGCCATTGCTTCCGGTCAAACGAATTCAGATCCTTCACCGCCAGTTGCTTGCACTGCGCCTCCCGTGCATGCAGATGGTCGAGCAACCTTCGTGTCACCGCGTCGCCCACAAGATGATCGTGCAGAGCTTCGGGAACGCGATCACCCAAGCCACGACCCTCCAAACCGTCACCCGCAAACGAATCTTCCCCGTTTGAATGCTCCTCGGAAGAATCGCCCGTCGACGCCCGCGAATCATCACCCCTAAATTCCTCCGATGCCCCCAGCTTCTCGATCCACTCCTCCATCACCTGCATATCGCGCAACTCGCCGAGCGCCTGAAACAGTTTCTTCCCTGCCTTCTTCATCTCCTTCCAGTCGTCCTCGGAATCAATTGCCATCAGCCCATCGGCCAGCGATCGGCAGCGCCGCAGCGCCACGCGGAGATCGTGCACCGCCTCCACATCAAATCCCGCCCCGGCGCGGTCACTCTCTTCCAGCACGCGCTCCATCCATGCCCGCAACCCAAGCTTCGGCTTGATGCGAGCGGATTTCTTGTGAGCGGGCTTGATGCTCGTTATCCTCAGAACTGGATCGGCTCCCACATCGACTCCTCCGTCGTTGCGAACCATTGTCGCTTTTTTGCGAGGAATGTTCTAGCGGGGATGTTCCGCGGATCTAGATCTTATGAGACCTTCCGGATGCGATAAGATCGACACTGGAAATGCCGTCAGACGACAACAAACTCGCCCCGCCTGACGATCTCCCAGACATCATCAAGAGACTTTGCGCCCAGACCCCTGCTCGCCTCTTGACCGGAAGGGCCGGCGCGGCCTACAAAACCAACACTCAGCTGGACCTCCGCGAATCCCATGCCGCCGCCCGCGATGCCGTCCGAGCCGAACTCAATCTCCTCGCCGATCTAGGCGATGACTTCATCCGCGCCTGCAACCTCTTCGAAGTCACCACCGAAGCAACCAGCAAAGATCAGTACCTACTACGCCCCGACTTAGGACGTCGCCTGAGCGAACCGTCCCGCACAAAAATAAAGAGTAGTTGCCCAACAGGAAGCGATCTTCAGATCGTCATCGGCGACGGCCTCTCCGTCATCGCAGTCGCGAGCCAAGTCCCCACCCTGCTGCCCCTTCTCTATGAGGGAGCAAAAGCGCGCACATGGACAATCGGCCAAACTTTCGCGGTCCGCTACTGTCGCGTAGGCATCCTCAATGAAATAGGCGACTTACTCCGCCCGAAGGTCGCCATCTTACTTATCGGAGAACGCCCGGGCCTGGCCACCGCCGAAAGCCTTTCCGCCTACATGACCTACCAGCCCAATAAATCCCACACCGACGCCAACCGCAACCTGATCTCCAACATCCACGCCGGCGGGCTAACTCCAACCCAAGCCGCTCAACGAATCCTGGATCTCGCCGCAGCTATGATTCAGACCCGAACCAGCGGCTATCAGCTCCGCGAAGAAATCCCGCCCGCCATTCGCCAAGAGCTCGTTTGACGACTCCAAGTAAGCTGAGAGCCGAGAACTGAAAACTGGCGACTGACAAGACTTACCCCACCACCGCTCGATCTGTAATCTCCAGCCCCTTATCGATAATCGCAAACGCTTCTCGCAACTGCTCCTCATTAATGCACAGCGGTGGATTCGTATAAAAACTGTTCCACCGAACGATCGTATACAGCCCATTCTCACGGAAGAACTTCCCCAGCGCCGCCATCTCCTCTGACGTCCCATTAAACGGAGCCATCGGCTGCTTCGTCTTGCGATCTCGAATCAACTCAACAATCCCAAACAACCCAATTGACCGCACCGCGCCCACAGACGGATGTTTCGCTTGCAACTCCGCGCTTAGCGTCTTCATCACCGCTCCCATCTTGCGCGCATTCTCGATCAAGTTATCGTCTTCATAAACCTTGATCGTAGCCAGTGCCGTAGCACAGCCCATCGGATGACTATTGTAAGTAAGTCCTCCATAGAACACCTTATCGTCGAAATACTTCGCGATATGTCGCCGCATCCCCACTGCGCCCAGCGGAATGTAACTCGCCGTAAGTCCCTTGGCCATGCAAATCAGGTCCGGAACCACTTTCCAATGATCAATCGCAAACCACTCCCCAGTCCGCCCGAACCCGGCCATCACTTCGTCTGCGATCATCAGAATCCCATACTTGTCGCAAAGCTTCCGCACCCCCTGCATATATCCATCCGGAGGCACGAGAATCCCATTCGTCCCCACCACTGTCTCTAGGATGAATGCGGCAATCGTATGCGAACCCTCGAGCTGAATAATCTCTTCAATCATCGTCAGCGACGTCTCCGCCGACTCCCACCCCCGCTCGATCCCGTGATAAGGGTCCAGCACTCGCACCACCCCCGGAATCCCCGGCTCCGCCGCCCATCTGCGAGGATCGCCCGTCAAACTCACCGCCCCCGCCGTGGCTCCGTGATACGACCGGTACCGCGCCATGATCTTGTGCCGTCCAGTAAAAAAGCGCGCAATCTTGATCGCGTTCTCGTTCGCCTCCGCCCCGCCATTGGTGAAGAAAAACGTATCAATGTCGCCCGGAGTAATCTCCGCTAGCTTCGCCCCGAGGCGTGCCCGCGGCTCCGTCGCCATAAAGGGATTGGCGTACGCCAGCGTCGATGCCTGCTCCGTGATCGCCCGGATCACCCGTTCATCGCCATGTCCAATGTTCACCGACATCAACTGGCTATTGAAGTCGATGAACCGCTTCCCTTCCGGAGTCCAGAAATAGATCCCCTTCGCCCGCGCCACCGGAATCGGATCGACCTTCGACTGCGCCGACCATTCAAACAGCGTGTGCCTCTTAGTAAGATCGACGATTTCCTGTCCCGTCATAGTCGGATTATCGGTAGCAATAGCCATTGGTTAGAACTCCTAAGCTCTTCCTTCGTGAACCTTAATGCCCTTGGTGGTTGATGCTCTTTCTTGGCATCGCTTACAATCCTTCAGCACTCAGAACTTCCGCGAATGCTCCTTCGCCCACCGCTCCACCACGATCTTCTTCTCGGTATAAAACTCAATCGCATCGCGGCCCTGCGCATGCATAATCCCAAAGAAGCTGTCCTTCCAACCGCTAAACGGAAAATAAGCCATGGGAGCCGCAACCCCAATGTTGATCCCAATATTCCCCGCCGGTGTCTCATGCCGAAATCGCCGTGCTGCCGACCCACTCGACGTAAAAAGCGATGCCTGATTGCCATACGGACTGCGCGCTACGATATCCATCGCGTGGTCCATATCACTGGCATGCACCAAACTAAGCACCGGACCAAATATCTCTGTGTTAGTAAGTTCGCTACTCGCCGGAACGTCATCTAACACCGTAGGCTTTACGAAATTTCCCGTCTCGTGTTTTGCTACCGTGGGATTTCGTCCATCAATCACAACCTTCGCCCCGTCCCGCGCGCCCACCCCAATCAGATTCTGCACCCGTTCCTTGCTCTGCCGTGTAATCACTGGACCCATCTGCACGCCTTCATCCAGTCCGTTTCCCACACGCAGGTTCGCCGCCGACTCCGTAATCGAATCGCGAAAAGTCTTCTGCGCCTCGCCCACCGTCACCGCAACCGAAACCGCAAGGCACCGTTGTCCCGCGCATCCGAAAGCACTGTCAGAAATAATCTGCGTCGCCATCTGCATGTCAGCGTCAGGCAATACGATCACGTAGTTCTTCGCTCCACCCTGGCACTGCGCCCTCTTCCCATTCGCCCCTGCTCGCGCGTAAATATATCGCGCCACCGGAGTCGATCCCACAAAGCTGATTGCCCGAACCGCCGGATGATCAATCAGCGTATCGACCGCAACTTTCCCGCCGTTCACCAGATTCACAACACCCTTCGGAATCCCCGTCTTCTCCAGCAACTCAAACGCCAACTTCATCGTCAGCGGCACGCGCTCCGATGGCTTCACGATCAGCGTGTTTCCGCAAGCAATCGCGTAGGGCAGAAACCAAAAAGGAATCATCCCCGGAAAATTAAACGGCGTAATCGCCGCCACCACGCCCAGCGGTTGCCGGATCATCGTCTCGTCAATTCCCCGCGCCACGTCTTCGAGGTTGTACCCCTGCATCATCGTCGGAATGCCGCACGCTACCTCGACATTCTCGATCGCGCGCCGCATCTCGGCCTTCGCTTCCGTGAACGTCTTCCCATTTTCCTGCGTGATGATGCGTCCGAAATCGTCGAGATGCTCTTCCAGCAGCATCTTCAACTTAAACAACGGCTGTATGCGATCTTCTGCGGGAGTCCTGCGCCAGTCAGGATACGCGGCCTGCGCCGCTTCAATCGCCCG
Organism: Terriglobales bacterium; assembly: GCA_049520915.1. GTDB lineage: Bacteria > Acidobacteriota > Terriglobia > Terriglobales > Acidobacteriaceae > Acidiflorens. Next base: position 52,063 of record JBEKPH010000031.1, on the reverse strand, counting down.
CGTGACTTCAGCGGCCTCCGCCACCGGAGTATGTCCCAGAACCTCGCCCGTAGCGGGATTCACGACGTCGAGCCATTCGGAGGCTTGCGACTCGATCCACGAGCCATTGATAAATTGAGGAATTCTGGCAATAGGAGGAGCAGCTACATTCATATCAAATCCCTTCGGGCTGATCGGCTGAGGATCGGCTAAGCGCTTAGTATAACGAGGAAAGTCGCGCCTATCGCAGTTCCGCCGTCAGCACACCTTTTCTTTCCGCCACGGTCTCTAGCGCGCTTTCCAGTACGTCCATCGCCTCATCCATCTCGCCGTCTGTAATGACGAGCGGCATCAGCAGTCGAATCACGTTACTGTACGACCCCGCCGTGATCGTCACAAGGCCATGCTCGTAGCAATATTGTGACACCTGCCTGGTCTCTTCGTCAGCCGGTTCCCGCGTCGTTTTCGAGCGCACCAACTCCAGCGCCTGCATCGCGCCCAGCCCACGGACGTCGCCCACCAGTTCCCACTTCGCCTGCCATTGCAGAGCTCGCCTGCGGAAGCGCTCGCCCAGCACGTTCGCACGCGCACAAAGATTTTCTTTTTCGATCGTCTCCAGTACCGCCAGCGCCGCCTCGCACGCCACAGGATTCCCCGCAAACGTGCCGCCCAGTTGTCCCGCCCCAGGAGCATCCATAATCTCGGAGCGTCCCGTAACCGCAGCCAACGGAAATCCGCCGCCCAGCGACTTCGCCATCGTAACCAGATCTGGATCGAGTCCCAACCGCTCGCACGCAAACATCGCCCCAGTCCGTGCGAATCCCGTCTGCACCTCGTCGGCAATCAATAGAATCCCATGCCTATCGCAAATCGACCGGAGCGTCGGATAAAACTCAGCGGGCGGCGTAACAAATCCCCCCTCCCCCAAAATCGGTTCCACAATCACGGCCGCCACCGACTCCGCCGCCACCACCCGCTTGAAAGTATCTTCAATATGCCGCGCACACTGAACCTCGCATGACGGGTAACTCAGCGAATAAGAGCAGCGATAACAGTAAGCATAAGGGACGCGATACACTTCGCTCGGAAACGGCTCGAACCCTGCCTTGTAAGGATGCGTTTTGCTAGTCGCTGCCATCGCCATGTAAGTCCGGCCATGAAACGCGTCTTCAAAGCAGATCACCGCCTGCCTCTTCGTATAGCTGCGCGCAATCTTGACCGCGTTCTCCACCGCTTCGGCGCCCGTGTTCACGAGGATCGTTTTCTTCGGACCCCTCCCCGGCGCAAGCGCATTGAGCTTTTCGCAAACTGCGATGTAGCTTTCGTAAGGCAGCACGTTAAAACTCGTATGCAGGAACCGATCCAATTGCCGGCGCACGGCCTCAATGACCGCCGGCGCGCGATGCCCGGTATTCAGGCAACCGATCCCACCAGCAAAATCGATCAGTCGGTTACCATCCACATCTTCGACAACCGCCCCCTCCGCCCGCTCAATAAACACAGGTGTGGCGTGAAACGCTGCCTGCACCACCGCCGCATTCCGTCGCTTCATCAGTGCTTGGGACCGCGGCCCTGGAATCGCTGTGCGTAATTGAATCGTAGACATAAATTCAGTTTTCATCTGCTCAATCGTGGCCAGTAGCACATAAGACTCCGCGGGTCGGTTTCGCGAACGACCAACGACGAACGACCAACGACATCCCTCAATACCATCCAATCGGAGCCTCATTCAGATTGATATAAACCTGTTTCGTCTCGAGATACTCCTCGATTCCCCACAGCCCCAACTCCCGTCCAAACCCCGACTGCTTATACCCGCCCCACGGAGCCTCAACGTACGTCGGCTGCATGTGGTTCACCCAAACGATTCCCACCCGCAGCGCCTTCACCGCTCGCATCGCCTTGAAGATATCGCGCGTCCACACCGCCGCCGCCAAGCCATAAGGAGAATCATTCGCAATCTTCAACGCATCTTTTTCGTCTTCAAAAGGAATTACCGTCGCGACCGGCCCGAAGATCTCTTCGCGCGCGATGCGCGCGCTGTTATCGACATCGTAGAAGATCGTCGGCTGCACATAGTAGCCTTTGGCAAACTTATCGACTCGTCCTCCACCCGAGGCCACCTTCGCCTCCTTCTTACCGATCTCGAGATACGAGACAACCCGGTCATACTGATCCTTTGAAATCAGCGCCCCCATCTTAGTCTCGCGCTCCATCGGAGGTCCGACCCTGATCGTCTTCGCCTTCTCCGCCATCGCCTCGACGAACTTCTTATAAATCGATTTCTGCACCAGAACCCGGCTGCCCGCTGAACAAACCTCACCCTGATTGATGAAAACTCCGAACAGCGCTCCATCAATCGCCGCCTCGAAATCCGCGTCCGCAAAAAAGATGTTAGGAGACTTACCGCCAAGCTCCAGCGTCACGCGCTTAACCGTGTCCGCCGCTTCCTTCACGATGATCTTCCCCACCGCCGCCGACCCCGTAAACGCAATCTTGTTGACATCCGGATGCTTGACCAGCGGCGACCCGCAGCTTTCGCCAAACCCGGTAATCACATTGACGACGCCCTTCGGCAGCCCGACCTCGTCAAACCATTTCGCCAGTTCAAGCGCCGTCAGCGGTGTCTGTTCCGCCGGCTTCAGTACGCACGTACAGCCCGCAGCAAGCGCTGGAGCCAGCTTCCACGCCGCCATCGTCAGCGGATAATTCCACGGAACAATCTGTCCCGCGACCCCCATCGGTTCCTTCAACGACAGGCTCATCGCATTGTCCGGCACCGGATTTACATAGCCCACGACTTTCGTAGCCAGCCCGCCATAATATTCAAAGCAAGTCGCTACGTCGTTGATATCAAATTCGGCCTCGACAATCGGCTTCCCCGAGTTACGACATTCCAGTTCCGCCAGCATCGGCAAGTTCTGCCGTACTTTCTCGGCGAGACGAAATAACACTCGTCCCCGTTCCTGAGCTGTCGTAGTCGCCCATGGTCCCTCTTCAAACGCGGCCTTGGCCGCCGCCACCGCCCGGTTGACGTCCTCGGCATTCGCATCAGGCACATGCGCGATCACCTCTTCCGTCGAGGGATCGTAAACCGGAAAAGTCTTAGCCGACTTACTCGCAACCCACTCCCCGCCAATCAACATCTCGTACGTCTTAACATCAGTACTGACTCCACCCGCCATAACTCCTCCACAATTCACGTAGCCCCGGACGCATTCGTCCGGGTTGCGATGAGGCTCTCTTGCACAGGATGATCACCTCAACCCTTACGTCGATCCCGCCGCTCCTAACTGCGGCACTTTCAATCGCCCATACACAAAGAAAAAGAATGCAGCCAATCCGATGAAGAATAAAGTGCCACCCACCATCCAAATTTCATACGACCACAAAGAAGTAATTTGCTGAGCTGGGAAGAACACAAGTGCGATTCCTAGAATCGTGGTCAGAAAGCCGCTCGTTCCAGCGACGAACATCGTTATACGACCGTACCGGCCACGCGGAGCAGACTCAGTGACCGCAAATTTCACCAGCGTCCCAAACACATAAATAAAAGGAACAAGTTGCAAAACCACCGCCAACGACAGCAACCTTTGAAATACTTCTCCAGCGCCCGCAGGGCTTAAATAGAGCCGTGGCAGCAGGCCGAGTGCACCGACTAATTTATCCCAAAACCACCACCCAAAGAAATTCCCCAACACCAGCACCGCCGACACAATTCCCTGGACAACTAGTGCCGCATAGGGTGTGGCATAGCGAGGATGAACCTTGCCCAGCCATGCTGGCATATACGAATCCAGACCGGCGACAAATGGAATTCGGGCAGAGCCTCCCATCCATGCGGAGCCAATGCCGGCGATCGAGAGACTGAGCAAAAATGCAAACGGTACCGTAATCCATAGAATGCCGACGCGGGCCGCCATATGGTTTACGGCTTGAACGATACCCTGAAGCACATTCACATCTTTGCCAACCGCGATCAGCAAAGTTAGAGTCGCGCCTACATAAAGAACGCCGGAAAGCACTCCGCCCCATGCCACAGCACCGGGAAGAATGCGGCCCGGTTCCTCGATCTCATCTCCCATCACCGACGCAAGTTCGAGGCCGACCAGGCCAAAACAGATCACGCCGAAAGAATTCAGCACAAAGCGAGGATCGGAGGGAATCTTAAAGTCGGCGACGGTGATGCTTGTCCCGAAACGCGACCAAATTACACCTCCCAGACCGATAAGCACCGCAGCAGCGATAAAGGTTCCAACCGCGCCGATGTTGTTGATCCACTTCCCCACACCCAGCCCGAGAATGTTGAAGACAGTAAGCAGCGCCAGCAGTGCCAGAGAGGCAGTAGAGGCAAATATCTTGTTGTCTGCTAGCCAGAGATGACTGGGCCCGAGCACATAGACCGACACTCCCACGAAGTACAACATCACCGTCGGAACATACAGCATGTTATTCGTCCAATAACACCAGCCCGAAAGAAATCCGTGAAAGTCTCCAAACACTTCTTTTGCCCACAAATACACGCCACCCTCGCCTGGATAGCGATGCGCCAGTTCGATCACGGCAATTCCCTGCGGAAAGAAAAACAGCAGCAGCGAGATGATCCAAAGCCAGACCGTCACCCCGCCATTCGCGGCGATGCTCGGGACCACATTGAGGTTGAACACGGCAACGACAAACAGCAACACCAAATCGAAGCGTCCGAGAACACGCTTCAAGTCCGGCTGATTGGGTTCAGATTTCATTGTCAGAGTTCACTAGGATGATCGGGTGAACGCACGGTCAGGTTCCGGGGTTCTTAGTGACCCGATGGTCCCATGGTTCGATGCCCCGACCACCCGATCTGATTTAGTGTGCCGCCACCGCTCCCATCCGTTCATGCTGTGCGGTAGCCAGTGACTCAGCAATATCCGCGAAGGCCGCTAGATGCTGATCGATATCCGCATCAGTATGCTGCACCGAAATCGTCCACTGCTCGTCCCACCAGTAGGGTTGGCACATCACGCCCCGATTAACCATGCCAAACCAGTAGTGACGCCACAAGTCGACATCAATCGCAAGCCAGTCGCGGTAATTCCGAATCTCCTTCGGATACAACATCAACGCGCCGTTCGCTCCCGCGCTCGCAATGTATCCTTGCAAGCCCGCCTTCGCCACCGTCTGCTTATAACCGTCGACTAACTTATCGCTCAGCTTCCCGATCTTCGTATAGTTCTCCCGGGTCAGCACTTCGCGGAAGGTCGCAATACCCGCAGCCATCGAGATAGGATTCGTATTGTAAGTCCCACCGTGAAACACTTTGTGGTCTGCAATTAACTGCATCACTCGCTTGTGCGCGCCAAATGCCGCCAGCGGAAACCCTCCACCAATCGACTTAGCCAAACAAATCATGTCAGGATGCACACCGAAATACTCCGACGCCCCGCCCCATGAAAGTTTTGCGCCTGTCTTCACTTCATCAAAGATCAGCAGCGCCCCATACTTATCGCAGAGCTCGCGCAGCCCCTCCAGAAATCCCTTTTCCGGCATGCACAATCCGACATTCATCATGATCGGCTCCAGAATAATCGCCGCCACTTCATTTGGATTTTCTTTGAACCTTCGTTCCACCGTTTCCAGATCGTTGAAAGTAGAAATCAGAACATTGCCGATACTCGCCTTCGGCACGCCCGCCCCACCCGACACCGGCTTGGGATTCTTGATATCTCCAAAATCATCCGCTGGAGGATGCGGCTTCACGCTCACCAGCGCCGCATCGTGCAGCCCGTGATACCCGCCCTCAAACTTGATAATCTTGTCGCGGCCAGTCGCCGCGCGCGCCAGCCGGATCGTATGCATCGTCGCTTCCGTCCCGCTGTTTCCAAAGCGGCACATCTCCACGGGAAAGCGCGTGCATATCTCCTCTGCCAGCTCCCACTCCATGTTGTGAGGCATTCCGTAAGCAGTTCCCTTGTGCAACCGCCCTTCTACCGCCTTAATCACCGCGGGATGAGAATGCCCCGCCATCAGCGTGCCAAAACAAAGGTTGTGATCCAGATATTCGTTACCATCCAGATCGCGAAACTTGCTGCCCGAAGCTTCCGAAACAAAAATCGGATACGGATCATAAGCGCGGTAATTGCTGGCCACGCCCAATGGCAGCCGCTTCAAATTCTTCTTATGCGCTTCGGCGGACTTCGGAGTACGGCGCTCGAACGTATCGAGCTCTTTTTGCAATGCGGGGTACATCATGATCTCCAGAGATGGCTCAGGCCAGATCTGCTGTAAAAGATCGGCCATTAGATTGGCCGAGCGGCCGAAACCGCTCGGGGATGGTACACAACTATTCTAGCCCATCAACCTTCGTCTGAGACTAGAAGTAATACTTCAAAGCAAACTGCGCCAAACGTGGATCCTTCACTTGCGTGACTTGTCCAAATTGAGAGCCGTCCGTGCTGTTCCCATCCGGATTGTAAAACTGCGTATGGTTAAACACGTTGAACAATTCCGCGCGAAACTCAAAGCGGGAACGCTCGTTGAGTGGAATGTTCTTAATAAACGAGATATCCGTGTCGCTAATTCCAGGGCCACAGCAGATCGTCCGCGGCGCTGTGCCAACCCGGCCTAAAAGAGTTTGATCGTAGCACCCATAGATAACCTGAGTCGCGCAATCAACAATTCCGTTAGTTCCGGTCGGGGCGACGGTCGCGTTCTCAGTAAAACTATTCTGGTTAAAGTAGTAGTTCTGGTTGCTCTGCGGATGAAGTTTCTGGAACGAGGCCAATTGGTCCGGTTCACCAGGCAGTTCGAAATCGAAGCTGTTCATCAATTCGTTATCAGCCGAGGATGTAATGCGAATCGGAAATCCGGTCTGGTAAGTCGTGATCCCCGACACCGCCCACCCGTCAACCAGTTTCCCTGCAAGTCCGCTGTATTTTCTTACCGGTAACTCCCAATAATAACTGATGACAAAGCGATGCCGGGCATCAAACAATGAACGCGCATAGTTATTGGCCCCAGGCAATGGATTCAAGATCCCCTCAAAGCTGGAGGCATCGTCGATGGACTTACTATAAGTGTAGGCTGCGTTGAGTTGAAGGCCGCGGGTGAAGCGTTTGTCCAATGAAATTTGCAAAGAGTTGTAAGATGAACTGGCAATCGTGTCCTGCGCAAAGATACCAGTAAACACCGGGACGCCATCGAGCGGACACCCGTTGCCTGTAGTCGGATCACACTGCGGCGACGAGTAGGGCCGCAAGCCAACGAAGTTCAGCGTCTGCCCTGTGCCCACGACAGTGGTGCCGTTGGGCATGTGGAAGTTGAACCCGTTGGGTACAGTCACGGTGAATGGAGCGTCCTCGCTAAACGGGGCGCAGGTAAGGGGACCTTCGATGGTGTTGATGTCTACGCACGTCTGCGGATTCGAGTAATTGATGTCATGCGTCGCCAGCAAACGATGCCCCTGCGATCCAACGTAGCCGACTTCCAACTTCATGTCTTTGGTCAACTCGCGCTGGATGGTCAAGTTGTACTGTGCTGAATATTGCGTTCGCATGTGCGGCTGAAAATCGCCGAACAAATCGATCGGCTCGAATAGCCCCCAATCTTGGGCAGTTCCACGCTTAGGCGTGATGACTCCATTGAAGGGATTGGGATAGGCGGTGATAGGGTTCGCCACCGTACTATCTTGGCCCAGAAAAGGCAAGTTAAACTGAGTCTCCGACAGCGTGGTGCTTCCGCCGAACGGAGGCTCAGCCCCGAACTGAGCGAGCACTAACTGTTCAATCGGATTATAGAATAACCCCCAACCCGCGCGAATACTCGTCTTCCCCGAACTACCCGGGCTCCACGCAATACCGATTCGAGGAGCGAACGCCTTGTAATAGGTCTGGGTCATTCCCGCCGGAACACCAGGATCACCTGGGACAACCAATCCCACCGCATCCTGCGACGTACAATCCGTAGTCGGCCCTCCGCAAGGATAGACGGTAGACATTTGCCCTGGACGGAAAGTCTCAACGTGCTGGGACTTATCCGCTAAAGGTGTGTTCAACTCCCAACGCAATCCATAATTCAAGGTGAGATTCGGCCTTATCTTCCAGCTGTCTTGAGCGTACAAGTAAAATCCGGTGTTACGCACCGCTTCACTCTGAGCTGAACCTTCTCCGAATGTATCGGGGAGGCCCAGCATAAAATTGCCGAAGAGATCGCTGGCATCCAGGTCGTTCGGCCCTCCTCCGTAATAATCGAACTCTCCATTCACATTGAAATAATAAAACTGGTTAAACTGCTGGCGCCGCAAATCCACGCCAAACTTAAGGGTATGATTGCCCCTAATCTTAGTTAAGCTATCTGCCCACTGGAATGAATTGCCAGTCTGAGGAAGCTCTCCTTCAAAGTCATTGCCGAGGGAAAATCCCCCTGAAATGCCTATGAAGGGAAGACCCTCACGACCCGCACCCAGATTCGGATGGATGCCATAGACACTGCCACCCGGATCCGTGGAGCCGTCCCCGTAAAAACAAGGCGGAGCGCCCGTGACGCCGGTCAGCCATGCAGGAGCCGAAGGACAGGCATTTTGCACCAACTCGGTATTTGCCGGATGCTGAAATGTCTGTTGGCCCTCGCGGTTGTAGTTGAAACGGAACTCGTTGACCATGCTGTTGTTGATCGTCCAGGTGTGCGTAATGTTCCACATCTGGAATCGCTCCGCCACAATATCCCCAAAGCCCGGGAGATCAGCGCCAGCCAGCTCAAAGTTGGCAAACGGGTTGTGCGTGCGATCATCCTGGAAATAGTAATACGCGCTCAAATTCTGCTTGTCATTCAGCCGGTGATCGAACTTAAACGTAACTTGGTCTCCCCGCACGGCCTCAGAGGGCACCGTGCTGATCAGAGATCCTCCGTTCGGTGCCTGCGGAACAAACTGCAGTAGATCAACCGCGGTCGGGTCCATACATGCCAGCGGTATCTGGCCGCCGGCAGGGAAGATATTCGCGTAAGGCGTCCCGTCGGTCATCGCTCCGCCGTTGCCGCCAATCGCGTTTGTCGCGGCCACGCAGCCTGGGCGATTCGTCAGCAATGCGGAGTTCGCAAGCGTCCCGTCAAGCTCTCCAAAACTCCCGACAATCTGCCCGTTCAGCAGGTTCGTCGGAGATGGCGTTTCCGCTGAGGTTGGCACAGTGACCGCTGGCGATGGGATCCCCTGTCGGATACGGCGACCCTCATAGGACACAAAGAAAAATGTGCGATCCTTCTTGATCGGTCCTCCGAAAGTGCCCCCAAATTGATTCTGATTAAATTGCGGTTTGTCGCAGTTAAGACCCTCTGCAGCCGTAAGGCAATATTCGTTGGCATTGAGCACCTTGTTCCGGAAGAACTCATAGGCACTACCGTGCAAATCGTTGGTCCCTGATTTCGTGACCACATTGACGACCGACCCCGAGTTGCGCCCGTATTCGGCGTCGAAGGTATTGGTGATAACGCGGAACTCGTCAATGCTGTCAGGTGAAGGTTGAACCGTCGGAAGATTAGCGAAGAGATCGTTGGCGTCGCCGCCACTGAAGTTATTGGAGCGTCCGCGCCCACCATTCACCGAGACCGCGCCTGGGCTGTCGCTCCCGTAAACCAGTGAATTACTGGAGCCTACCGTCGACATCACGCCCGGCTGTAGTTGCAAAAGCTGATAGGTATCGCGCGAATTCAGCGGCAAGTTCGAAACCTGACGAGCGTCCATCACCGCGCCGAGCTGCGTACTAGTCGTATCCACCAGCGGCGCCTCTGACGTCACTTCCACCGTCTCTTTCGTTGCGCCGATCTGCAGTGCCGAGTTAACGGTCACAATCTGGTTCAGATCGACATTCACGGCGCGCTGCAGGCTCTTCTTGAATCCAGCAAGATCGAATTCCAGACGATATGTCCCCACCGGCACCTGCGGAAACCCATAGTCACCAGCGCTGTTTGTGGAGGTCTCGTTGCTTACCCCCGTCGCCTCGTTCGTCAGCGTGACCTTCACTCCCGCGAGCACCGCGCCACTCGAATCGGCGACGCGCCCCAGAATACGTCCGCCTGTGCCTTGGCCGAACGCAAACACAGTGCACATCACGCACAAGCACAGAGCTACGAGCCAGCTGGTTAACCGGGAGAGTTTCGACGTCGGCATGAGACACATCCTCCAAATCTCGGGGGCGATTTTGTTAGATCCGATTGCTCTTGCGGACAATTCAAACCTTGCTATAATCGCGCAAGGTTAGAGACTTCGCCGCCCTCTGTCAAGCAGAAAAAGTACCGACAAAACATGCCAGCGGAGAACGGCATTCCCCAGCGCGACTATCAGGCACATTCAGCCATCATGACGAGAGACGGACAGGCCTATCTCAAAATCGGCGACGTGGCCAAGCAGGTAGGGATTTCTTCGTCGGCCATTCGTGCCTGGGAAAAGCTCGGCCTCACGCGCCCGCAACGCACCGAGAGCCACTACCGCCTCTACGCCGACGAAGATGTGCGTTTGCTGAAAAAGGCGCGCTATTTGCGCAAAGTCCGCGGACTCAACGCCGCTGCCATCGTCCAGATGCTCAAGCGCGATGGCTCTATCAAGCCTGTCGTGGGCGATGGCGCAGCCTCAATTGGATCCCGCCTCCGCCGCCTGCGCACGAAACGCGGCGTGGGCCTGGCCGAGGTCGCGGCAGCGGCCGGAATCTCCGTTGGTTTTCTCAGCGCCCTCGAGCGCTCACAGATGAGCGCCTCTGTGGGCACACTGCGCAGGCTAGCACGCTACTACCGCACCAACATCCTTGATTTTTTCGATGCGACGGAATCGAATACCCGATTGGTCCGTCCCCTCAAACGAAAAGTTCTCGAAGCCGGTCCTGGCGTGCGCATGGAACTACTTGCCTGGGGCAACAAGGTCATGGAGCCGCACCTCTTTCGCATCAAGCCGAACTCCGGCAGTGGCGAGTCCTACGCCCACGAAGGCGAAGAATTTCTTTTCGTCTTGCGCGGAGAACTCAAGATCGCCCTTGACGGTGAGGAGTACCATCTGAAACGCGGCGACAGTTTTTATTTTGAAAGCGTCACACCGCATCGCTGGAAAAATCCCGGCCGCAGCGAGACTTGGCTATTATGGGTCAACACGCCACCGACTTTTTAGGCGCGAACAGAAAAATAACCATGATCAGAAAATTTACTTTCGCCTCGTTCCTCGCGCTGCTCATCATCATCTGCCTCTCCTGCGCCCGAAAAACTCCCACCCTCAATCTTCTCGTCTGGGAAGGCTACGCTGACCCTTCCTATCTCAAGGCATTCGAAGAAGCCAACCACTGCAAAATCTCCGCGACTTACATCGGAACCAGTGACGAACTCGTTGCCAAACTTCGTGGCGGCAGCGCCGGCAACTACGATGTCTTCTCCCCCACCAGCGATGTAGCGACCATGGTCGCGAGCTCCGGACTCGCCCTGCCCCTCGATCTCGCGAAACTCCCCAGCTACGCCCAACTTTCGCCGCAGCTCACATCACTATCACTCGTCCGTCTGAAGGGCGATGTCTACGGCGTCCCCTTCATGTGGGGGCCCGACCCGATCCTTTACGACACCACCGTATTCCCGAAACCTCCCGATAGCTGGGCCGTTCTCTGGGATCCCAAGTTCAAAGGCAAAGTTTCCGTGTGGGACGACCTCGCAACTCTCTACATGGCCGGCCAGGTTCTCGGATACGATAAGCCCGATCCTGGTCATCTTTATAACCTCAGCGACGCGGAACTCGATACAGTCAAGAAGAAGCTGATCGAGTTGAAGCCTAACATTCGTAAGATGTGGTCGACCGGCGGCGAACTCACCAATCTCTTTCAGAACCACGAAGTCGTCATCGCCATGGGATGGCCTTTGATGACCAACCAACTCCGCAAAAGTAATTTCCCGGTCGGCGAGACCATCCCCAGAGAAGGCACCACCGGATGGATCGATCACCTCATGATCACCGCTGGCAGCGACAACAAAGAGCTCGCCTACAAGTTTCTTGAATTCATGATTCAGGCCCAGACCCAGAAACAGGTCAGCGACGTCACCGGATACACTCCCGCGAATCCGCACGCCGCCCAATCGATGACGCCCGATGAACAGAAGAACCTTCATCTCGACGACGTCGACAGTTACCAGCGACAGCTGAATTTCTATCAAAACGTCCCGCGTCGCGCCAAGTACAACGAAATCTGGAACGAGGTAAAAGCCACACAGTAAATGTCGTCGCAAACAAAGTGAACAAGTGTCGCCGCGGGCGACTCGCCCGCGAAATGTGAACAGCACCAAAACGATAGCTATGCAAACGACGACGGCATCATCAATAACCGGCGCTCAGCCGGCATCCCGATCCCTGCTCTCCATCCGCTCCGTCGCGAAACACTTCGGCAAAAACATCGTTCTCCGCGATATCTCCCTCGAAATCGCCGAAGGTGAATTCCTCACCATCCTCGGCGAGAGCGGCTCCGGCAAAACCACGCTCCTCCGCATCCTCGCCGGATTCGAACAGTCCACCTCCGGCGAAGTCTGGATGTCCAACGAGCGCCTCGACACCCAACCTCCCTATCGCCGCCGCGTCAACACTGTCTTTCAGCACTACGCACTCTTCCCACACATGACCGTCGAACAAAACGTCGGCTATGGATTGCAAATCGCCAAGCGCCCCGCCGCCGAGATCGCAACTCGAGTGGCCGAGGCGCTCGACAAAGTTAAGATGTCCTCCTTCGCCAAATCCAAGCCCTCGAAAATCAGCGGAGGCCAACAGCAGCGCATCGCTCTCGCCCGCGCCCTCGTGAACCGTCCGCGTCTGCTCCTCCTCGACGAGCCGCTCTCCGCGCTCGACGCCAATCTCCGCCGCCAGATGCAAGTCGAACTCAAAGCTCTACAGCGCGAAGTCGGCATCACCTTCATCTTCGTCACTCACGACCAAGAGGAAGCCATGGTCATGTCCGATCGCATCGCCCTCCTGCGCTCCGGAGAACTCGAGCAAGTCGCCAGCCCTCGCGAAATCTACAATCGCCCCGCAACCTCCTACACCGCGCAATTCATCGGACACACCAATCTGCTCCAAGCCGACGTTCTCAACGGCTCTGCCATGTGCGACCGTCTCACCTGGCCCAGTTCCCTGCCCGATGGCGCCGCGCTTTTCTCGCTCCGCCCTGAATGCATTCGTCTAGCGAAGGTCGCTCCTCCGGCGTTGGCCACCGCCAAAGCCGCGCCCAGCGTCCGTTTCCGCGCCAAGCTTCGCGACCAGGCTTTCCACGGAGCCACTGAACTTCTCCACGTCGAAACCGAAGGTGGACTCGTCCTTACCGTCCGCACTGCCAGCCGCGACGTGCCCGCCGGACCGCTTGAGTTCGAATTCGCTCCCTCCGACGCTGTACCCGTTCGTCCCACCAGTCTCGGCTCGACATCCTCCTCAAACTCCGACGCCTCCGCCGAGGTTCGGGCCTGATGTTCTCCCGAGCCTATCGCACTGTCATCACGGTCCCGCCGCTCATATGGGTCGCGGTGTTCTTGCTCGTCCCGTACTTACTGATGTTCTGCTACAGCTTCTGGTCCGTCTCCGACACCGGCACGATCGTCCACTCCTGGAACCTCGCCAACTACCACGACCTGCTGACCAAGCCCGTCTACTGGCAGACTCTGCTCCGTTCCATGTGGATCGCCGCCCGCGTTACCTTCTTCTCCTTATTATTGGGCTATCCACTCGCCTACTTTCTCTCCTTCCACGCTGGCAAGAGGAGAGATCTCTACTACCAGTTAGTCATCATCCCGCTCTGGGTCAGTTACCTGGTCCGCGCCTACGCCTGGAAGACCATCCTGGGCAGTGACGGCGTTCTCAACACGCTTCTGCAATATGTCCATCTAACCAAACATCCGTTGGATTTCTTACTCTACAGTCCGTTCGCCGTCGTACTTACCCTCACTCATATCTACACGCCCTTCACCTTCCTGCCGATCTACGCGTCGCTCGAACATATTCCGCGCAACCTGGTCGAAGCCTCGCACGACCTGGGAGCCACTCCCGCGCAAACCTTCCGCCGCGTCATCTTCCCGCTTTCCATCCCCGGAGTTCTCGCGGGCGCCACTTTCGCCTTCGTCCTCAGCCTTGGCGACTTTCTCGCACCGCTGCTCCTCGGAGGACCGAGCGGCATTATGATCTCGAACATCGTCGTCAGCCTCTTCGGAGCCGCCTATAACTGGCCTCTCGGCGCCGCAATTTCCCTCTGCATGCTGGCATTGGTTCTATCGTTACTAGTCTTCTCCGAACGCCTGGAAAAGAAGTGGAGCTTCCGATGACTCGCTCCCCTCGCCTCCTCACCCTCCACGCTCTGCTCGTCTTCGCCTTCCTCTATCTGCCCATCGTCATCCTCATCCTCTATTCCTTCAACGGACAAGGCGTCGGAGGTTTCCCTCCGCACGACCTCACTCTCAACTGGTATCGCATCCTCTTCAACGACGCTCCCATCTGGGACTCCGTCCTCAACAGCCTGATCGTAGCCGCAGCGGCCATGTTCATCGCTCTCGCCTTCGGAATCCCCGCTGCTCTGGCCCTCGACCGCGCGCAATTCCCCGGCAAAGCTCTCTTCCGTCGCCTCGTCTTACTTCCGCTTATCCTTCCAGGGATCATCACTGGACTTTCGCTTCTCATGCTCTTTCGCATCGTTGATGTCAAACTCAGTCTCGTTACGATCATCCTCGGACACGGCACGGCGCTCATCTCCGTTGCCACCACCGAAGTATTCGCAGGGCTCCAGAAGCTCAACCGCGCCCAGGAAGAAGCTTCCCTCGATTTAGGGGCAACTTACTGGCAAACCTTCTGGCGCATCACCGTTCCCAACCTCAAACTCTCCATCATTGGAGCTGCGCTTCTCATCTTCACTCTCTCCATGGACGAAATCGCCGTCAGCTTCTTCCTCATCGGACGCGACAACACATTACCGCTCGAAATCTGGGGACGCCTCCGCCGAGGCATCACCCCAGAAATCAACGCCATCTCGACCATCATTTTTCTGTTTTCGCTGATTGCGATTGTGTTCTGGTATCGCCTGCGAACACGAGCGGAAGTAACTCCGGAAATCGGAGCGGAATTGGTGCAGACGTCGTAATTGAGCCGATTGGTTGTAGGTTCAGGCCGTTGTCGGTTCAGGCTCGGGATCGCCGTCGTGGCCGCTGCTGGCAGGCGTGGACGGTTCCGGGCGGCAACCTATCGGGGACCGATGGCAGAGTGGCCGCTCTAGGGACAGGAGGAATCTTCAGATCATTTTGGAGACCATTCTTTTCGTTCTGCTGCTGAAGTCTGTCGTCATGGAGGCGATTTAAGTTTGAGGCGGCGACCTGCAGGGCGTAGAGGAGAATTCCGGCTCGTTTCGTCTCGATTCTCTTTTGCAGCAAGCGTTCGCAAACCTGAGTGATTGCTCCCTGGATGGGGGTAGCGTCGTCAAGCAGGGGCAGATCGAAGAGAACCGGATTGAGATCTATCGCGTTGCTGATATCGATCTGCGACGGGCCGCAGACCTGGTGGTAGTGGCAGTACTTTTTGTCGCGAAGTGCGAAGCATTTGCAGGGAGTTCCATCTAGTTTTATCTGCTCGCAAAGTGTTTCGGAATATTTGCTGAAAGATGACATTTAGGATTGGCTCCTCGTTAGGTATTGGCTCTCGAACATCTCTATAGGCGCGCCGTGCTTTTCGCTAACGTGTACGTGGTACCCCCCACCCCCCCTCCCCCCCACCCCCCTAGTATCGTTGCTATAAACAGCCGTGTTGTCGTTTGTATAAACAAGTCGGGCGGGGCGATGGTTTGGAATGGTCTCTACCAGAACGTCAATTTGTGAAAGATTGCCGAAGCTGGTTTTTCGGCAGTTGTGGAACCGTCTCTGGAGACGGGCAGAGTTCTGGATATTCCACTCTGGAGAATGATGGCAGAGGTTGGGGCCAGGGTCTGTGATGGAAGTACATCAAATTGGTGATGAGAAATCGGCAGGGTGAAGCCGGAAAAAGCCAGGAAATCGGGTTTTACGCCTAAGGGTTTGGCGTCGATTTACAACGAGGATGCTGTGCGGATGCTGATCCAGGCATTAAGTAAGGACGAGTCTGCCAAGGCCCGCGCGGGCTAGACAGTTTGCTGAAAAAAATCGATCGCACGCCACGTCGCGACCTCAGCGGCTAAAGCCGGCACTGAGAATAAGTGTTTATCGCAGCGGTAAACCGCTGCGCCACCCAAAGGCAAGACCAAAATCTAGGTCTTACAGCAAACTGTAAAGCCCATTTCTTTATTAGCTCTGGTAGCTCTAGGCGACAGGCTAAAGTGCCCCTCCCGTCCGTGGAGAAGGTCAAAAGCAGGTCCTTCGCTTCGCTCAGGATGACAGATTAACGGTGGTTCACGATGCCGTGGGCTATCAATCGGTGATCACAAGGGACTGCGGTTGTGGAATCCGACTCATCGCAAAGTGCGCGATGAGTGGGACACCCGCTACGAGAATAGGCCAGTTAAAACTCGTATTCCGGAGATTATGACGACTTCGCTTTGGTTGCAGATCGCTTTCCACTCGCTTTCGCTACGCGCCTGGATGTCGAGACGTGTTTGATTCTTGCGTGGTGCTGGACTGCTGCAGGAGGAGCCGGCTGCGCTTCCGTATGAACTGGCGCCGTCTTTGGCGCCCAGGGATCATACCAAGTCGGATCGACCTCCTGCTGTGCAAAGGCAGCGAGCGAAAATGTGGTAACCATCGCTCCCGTCAGCACTGCAATCCAAGCGAATCGTTTGCAAGATCCGAAATTATTTTGGCTGTTCATAAACTCACCTCCGTCGTCGATTGATCTCGATTCCTCGCTGGAGTAGGAAGAAATCATGAATGTGATCTTGTACCGGGTACCAAGAAAGGTCCATGGAGAGAGTCTGAAGTTTTATGAAGCCATCTGAAGATTTGACTAGAAGAGTGAAGAGCTTTGACTGGATGCCACTGCAGACGAATCCGACGTTTCAAAGGGGAAACGCGGGCACCCTACCTGTTCGCCTTCGCCGCGCTTAACATTTCTCTTCTCAAAATCGCATTGATGCGCGACTGATACCCCTTCCCTTGCCCTTTCAGCCAATCCAACACGTCGGCGTCAACCCGAGCCGTGATCTGCTGTTTGCGCGGACGGTAAAAATGCCCCCTCCGCGCGTTCTTCCACTGTTCCTCCGTCATCTCAGGGATATCGCTCGTATCGATCTCGCGGTCCGGACGGGCCGCCCCGGCTTTGAGCTGTTTCTGCCGCGCCTTCGTCAGCCGCGGCAACTTGTCGGATGTGTAGCTAACCATTTTCGTCTTCATAACGTCTCCTCTCCTTCCGCGTGGCATGTCGAGCGGAGACAATCCGAATCACGTCGACCCAGTCGCCGTTCTCTTGTTCTTCTCGCACGGTGTGAGCCACGGTAAGTAACAGCCATCCCTCGACCAATCCTAAAGTCTGCCAACGTAGTTCCCCGCTCACCACGCGATCCTGAACCGAAACAGACAACGGATCCAGGAAAACCAGGCTCGCTTCTTCAAAGGTCACACCGTGCTTACGACGATTGGAGAGGTTCTTGGCCTCGTCCCACTCGAAGCGAATGCTGTCCACAGAATAATTGTAGTTATAAAATTGTAGTTATGCAACGGCTCCACGGAAGTAGAGCTAGAAGTGAAAAATCAGATCACTCGCAGCCGTCAGTTGATTGTGCTTGCGGCCGTTGTCATAGGCTTTCTCGTCCCACGCGCGCTCGAAGCGCAATTCTGGACGCAACTGGATTGTGCTGCCGATCCAATGACACCAGGTGATCGTGTTCTCGGAGTATTTTGTCGCGTAGCCGGTTCGCTGCCCCTTTTTGTCGTCGAGAAAATCGCTGCGAAAGGATAGAAAGTCGTGCGTCGAAAATTCCTTCTGCAAGAAGTTCACGAAAGCATATTCAGGAGCCGTGCAACGCTTCTCTCCTGCCAAGCAGTAAGCAGGATTCGCGCCAAGTTCGGGTGCAATGCTACCGGCGATTGACGGGACATCGCGCTCGTACATGTACCACGACTCAGTCGCCATGTGAATCGTCTTCGTGAACTTGTGATACCAAGTGACGTCATACTGCTGCAGATTGTTGTATGCGTATTTCGCGCCGTTGATTCCGTTGGCGCATGCGTAGACGTTGTCGTTGACGGACTTCGTCGTGTAACTCAGACAAACGGTTCCCGAAGGCTTCGCGTCCGACGTCCAAGGCGCGACATCGTGTCCTACGGTGATTCCGAGTTGTACCAGCCATTGATCGTTCAGCTTCACGGTTGCGAGGAGTCCTGTATCGGTAAAGGGATCGATCGCGTAGAGCAGAGAGTGACTGAAGATGTAGTTGTTTGGCGCGAGTTGCGCCTCGATGCCAGGGACTGAGATGAAGCGTCCAAGGCGCAGATTCAGTCCTTGCGCAACTTGCGGAACGTAGATGTCGAGATACTCAAGCGTCGGATCGAATCCATATTGCCGATGGTCGTTCAGCAACTGGCTCGCTCCATAACCTTTCGCCGTCGTGTAGCGATAATCGGTTCCATAGAGCGCAGTCAAGTGATATCCCCAATCGACGTGATCCTGCTGGACCGAATCGGGCAAGCGTTCGGCATAGAGCACGAACTGGTTCAGCTGAAAGCGGTTGGAATAGACGTCGTTCGCTTCAGGCGCATTGCTGTTCGAAGAGGTGCTGAAGTTCAGCGTCGGATCGAGCCATCCGTAGAGCTTGGTGCGACTCTTTGCCCCATTGATCGCCGTCATCAATGGATAGCTGTTGCCGTCAGGCTCTCCGATCACAGGCGAACCGCCATAAGACCAGTCGGAGTTCGGAAACGGCGGTGAATCGAGCGGGGAAGGAAGTCCGCGACGCGCTGGAGATGGCGAACTTGCTGCCGTCGTCGTCGTTGCGGGAAACCAGTCTTGGCTGTAATAGGCAGCCAGCCGCGCGAAGAAACCGCCAGGATTTGCAACTGTCGGCGCAGGGGAATCTGGAACTGGATTCGCTGGTTGTTGGGCTGTGGCGAAGATGCACGAGAAACTGCACGATAAGACCAGGAAGCTGATCAGGCGAGGAACGAAGGGTGCGAAGTGGCGGGAATTGTCTCTGGGAGGCATGAATTATGGCGCCAGTTGAGTCTACAAGCTTCGCCGCTTATTAACCCGCATGTTATAGATCGATCCGCCATTCCTGGCGTTCTCGCGGCTGAAATCCGTCTGACATAGTAAAGTAGTAGATAAGCCCTAATTTGCAGTCCTGAGGAGTGTTTCGATCTGAACCCAAGTATTCGCAATATCGCTATTATCGCCCACGTCGACCACGGCAAGACGACGCTGGTTGACGCCATGCTTCGCCAAAGCGGCACCTTCCGCGACAACGAGACGGTCGCGGAACGCGTCATGGACTCGAACGACCTGGAACGCGAGCGCGGAATCACGATTCTCGCCAAGAACACAGCCGTGTTTTACGCCGGCACGAAGATCAATATTGTTGACACGCCAGGTCACTCCGACTTTGGCGGTGAAGTCGAGCGCGCGCTCAAGATGGTCGATGGCGTCATGTTGCTGGTGGATGCCAGCGAAGGCCCGCTGCCGCAGACGCGCTACGTGCTGAGCAAGGCGCTCGAGGCGAACCTCAAGCCGATCCTGGTGATCAATAAGATCGATCGTCCCGATGCGCGTCCGCAGGAAGTGCTGAACGAAGTCTATGACCTGTTCATCGATCTGGACGCGAAGGAAGACCAGCTCGACTTCCCCGTGCTCTACACCAATGCGAAGGCTGGAACCGCTGCAGTACATCAGGGAGCGCACGGCGAAGACTTGCGCCCGCTGTTTGAGTCGATTGTTGATACGATTCCTGCTCCGCAGGGAGACGCAGACGGACCGCTGCAGATTCTGGTCGCCAACCTCGATTACAGCGACTACCTTGGGCGCCTCGCCATCGCGCGCGTTTTTTCGGGGACGATGAAGACGGGCGAAGATGTAGCCATCGCCAAGCGCGACGGGACTTTTCATAAGACGAAGATCACGAAGCTGTTTAGTTTTTCCGGGCTGAAACGCACCGATATCACGACTACGTCGCTCGGTGACATCATCGCCGTTGCCGGCGTCGAAGGCATCACCATTGGCGAGACGATCACCAGCGCGGAGAATCCGACGCCGCTGCCCCCGATTATCATCGACGAACCGACGATTGGGATGCTCTTCACGATCAATACTTCTCCTTTTTGCGGGCGCGAAGGCAGCCTCGTCACTTCGCGCAATCTGCGCGAGCGGCTGGACAAAGAGTTGCTGACCAACGTCTCGTTGCGGATGGAAGAGACGGGAAGTACGGATTCGTTCAAAGTTTTGGGCCGCGGCGAATTGCAACTCTCGATACTGATCGAGATGATGCGGCGCGAGGGCTACGAACTGATGGTGGGCAAGCCCGAGATCGTCACCAAGCACATCGATGGGAAGCTCATGGAACCGGTCGAGCACCTGACAGTCGACATTCCCGAGGAGTTCGTCGGCGTTGTCATGGAGCATGTCGGCTCGCGCAAGGGCGAAGTCGCCAACATGCACAATCACGGCTATGGCCGCGTGCGCGTGGAGTTCCGCGTTCCCAGCCGTGGACTGATTGGACTGCGCAGCACGCTGCTTACCGATACGCGAGGGACGATCGTGATGAACGCGCTCTTCGCGGGATACATCGAATGGCAGGGAGACATTCCGCATCGCCCTACCGGCGCTCTGATTGCGGACCGCGATGGAAGCACCACGTCCCATGCTCTCTACAATCTGCAGGAGCGCGGAGTACTCTTCGTCGGGCCAGGCGTCGACGTTTACGAAGGCATGGTGGTTGGCGAGAACGCCAAAGACACCGATCTTGACGTCAACGTGGTGCGCGAGAAGAAGCTGACCAACATGCGGGCATCGACTTCCGATGTAGCGATTCGATTGGTGCCTTACAAGAACCTGAACCTGGAACAGGCGATTGAATTTATCGCGGAAGACGAGTATGTCGAGGTAACGCCGAAATCGCTCCGCCTGCGCAAGAAGATTCTGCAGTCGAACAAGCGGAAGCGGGGATCGATGGCGACGGTCGAGGGCTAGAGTCGCTGGTCGTTAGTCGTTCGCGCTTCGGTTTTGCGTTACTGCCCGCTTGGTGGAAGCTCTTCCGAGAGATTGAAAGACTGCTTCGCCCATTGAGGCGATCGCACCTACGTTGTACACTTGCAATGCGCGCCCGTAGCTCAGATGGATAGAGCGATTGCCTCCGGAGCAATAGGTCGGGAGTTCGAATCTCTCCGGGCGCACCAGTTTTGTTTCCCACCCGTTAACTAATTAAAATCTGACTCAAATGTTTGGGATGGCCGGGCGAAAACGCCCAGCCATCCACAAGTTATCTGTTGCATCCACTTTTTGCGACAGTCCCTGCCCCAATCAGTGAGCGCTGAGCAAGAGTTCAGTCTCGGTGGTGACTTTGCCGCGCTGAATGGTGATGCGAACTTTTCCGGTTTTATCGGAGAGTTCGGCGGCGAGTTCCATCGGAGTGCGGACGGCTTTGCCATCGACGGCTTTGATCAGGTCGCCGATATGCAGAGATGCCATTTCGCCGACGCTGCCAGGTTCGATTGATAGAATCAGCGCTCCGTCGAACTCCTGAGGAGCCGCGACGATGCCGAGCGGATGGACAGGCATTCCGCGACTGGGAGTTGGAGCTGGCGCGGCTGCTGGCGGTGCGGACTTGCGCGATGCCTTCGGAGCGGGCACCTCAGCCGGTTGCTGTCCTTCGGGATAAGTCTTGTGCCAAGGGCGCTTCCAGGAGCGATGGCCTCCCGACTCGGATTCTTCTTTGGGAGCCTTTGGCTCGGCGGGGGCAAAATTACCGCCAACGCGGAATGCGATCCCCCCGCCGACGCGGTAGCTTCCCTGGTTGGAAGAGCCTTGATTCTTCAGGTGATCGGTATAAACGTAATCGAAGGGTCCGAATTGAGCACCCACGTGGCGAAAGAGCCAGAAAACGCCGCCACCACCCGCTGCCGCCGAGATGGAGGTGTCACTCACGGTTGTGCCGTTGAAGCCAAAAAGCGTCGCATTGTCGCGCCCGACCAGACCATGAGCGAAGAAAGTCAGACGGTTCGTTCGATCGCCGAAAGTAAAGCGCGGTCCAAACATGTAGGAAAAATTCTTACAGGTGAAACCGTCCTGGCCGGCGCAATCGTCGACCTGATGGCCGCTGAAATCCATCTCTGCCGCGAGATGGTGAAACAGGCCGACCGAAACCGCTCCATCCCAACCATTCATCTGGAGCTGTTCATAGGGCGTTGAGCCACTGGCTGGCTGATCAAATCTAAAGTAGGAATAACCGGCGGAGACATCGATGGGGGGAAGTTTCTGAGCGGAGGCGATGCCGGCAAAAGTGCCCAACAAAACGAAAACGGCGAAGACGAAGCGTACAAGTTCTTTCATGTCCCTAAACAGCCTCCGACAAACGCGACGAGGGCCGCGTTTGCTTTATGTCCAAAGAGTCTTGAATTGCGATGATCGGCAATTATAGCTGCCGGGCGGAAGAAAGGAAAATGGCTGCAATCGCTCCAAATCTTCACAAATTCTGGTGACAAATCACGGGGCCGCAGCCTCGAACGGTCGTGACCTCACTTTTCCTCTAAAGTCATTCTCAGGCTTGACCGATGGAGTCCTATGGCGCGAAGAAGCCGTCGTTGCGACGCGCCAACGGGAGGACGTTATGTCCACAGCGGCGATTTCGAGCCAATCCATTCTTCAGGAACTGCAAACCTTCTACAAGAGCCGTCAGACCGATCTGCAGCAACTGGGCAGCGCCCTGCAGAGCGGAGATCTAAGCGGTGCGCAGCAAGCCTTCCAGTCGCTGGCGGTGTTGGGAGAAGGCGGGCCGTTTGCGAACTCCGAGCCGTTTGCGAAGTCGAGTAAAGCCGAAGCTTTCAATGCTGTGGGCGAAGCGATCGCGGCCGGGAACCTGGCCGGAGCACAGGCCGCCTTTGCGACGCTGACCAGCAAGCAGAGTGCGGCGGCGGACTCCGCGAGTTCGGAAGCGGCTACAGTCAATCTCTCAAACACTGGGGCGACGAGTGCGGCTCCGGCCGATAGCCAAGCGTCGATTTATCTGCAATTGCAAACCTACCGTCAGGAACGCAAGGCCGATGTCGCGCAATTGGGGCAGGACCTGCAGGCTGGGAATCTAAGCGCCGCGCAGTCGGACTTCGCCGCTTTAACCGCGCTCGGACAAAGCGGACCTAATAAGAATGGGCAGACCTTCGCGAGAGCCGATCGCAATCAGGATTTCCAGGCAATTGGGCAGGCGCTGCAGTCTGGGGATCTGGCCGGAGCGCAGTCGGCCTTTGCCACGCTCGAGACGAGCTTGACGCAGAAGCATCAGGCGCAGACCGCCGTGGCGGCCTACAACAATGTAGCGGCGGAGATCGTGATTAACTTTGGAGGGGCAGCTAGCGGCACAACTGGTGCGCCGTCTTCGAGTTCCGCCTCGTCGTCGAATGCCTCTGCTGCTACGCCTGAACTGACTATCGATCTGGGGTCTGCAACGAATCGCAACGCTGCGACGCCTGAAATCATCGTCAACCTTGGCGACAGCAGCGCGGCTGCGGCCTCGTCTGCTTCTTCCTCGACCTCTGCTGCGACGCCGGAAATTGTCATCAACCTCGGGGCCAATAGCACTTCGTCCCCCGAAGAAATTCAGATCAATCTAGCTAGCGACGGGGCTGGAACGATCTCGATCGGCCCGGCACAGGCGGACAACAGCACGGCTGCTTCCGGATCCATCTCTCCAGCTTCCACCGCCTCATCCGCCGGCCAGGTTGCCATCAATTTCAATCAGCAGGGTGCGAACGGGTACGAACTCATCTTGAACTTGCTGAATGCGACGTCAACGAACCTGTCGCAAAGCAGTTCCTCGAATGGGCTGAGTATCAGCGCATAGGTGAGTCTCATACGTCGAGTGCGGTTGCCTAAGGCTATTTCCTCGGGGCGACTCCCAAACGCCGGGCTGTAGCGTGTTCGCGTGTGGCATCCGTCTTCCGGTTGAGTTGATCGTAGGCATCGGCCAGGAATTCGTGAGGTTCGGGCGCTTGCGGCTGCAAGGCCGCCGCTTTTTGCAGCCTTCGCAACGCGGCTTCGGATTGCTGGGAGAGCAACAAGATTTGCCCTTCCAGGAGCAACGCGCCATAGTGCTCGGGATTGGATTCCAGCACGACTTCACACTCCGTCGCCGCCTCTCGCGTGCGACCGGTCTTAGCATAGGCATTTGCCAACAGGAGGCGGGCTTCAACCTCGTGTGGAGACTTGGCCAGCACGATCTCGAGTTCGGGCGCCGCTGCTGCAGGATCCCCTGAGGCTAACAAGGCGACTCCCAGTTGGAGGTGCTCCTTCATCCAATCGGGACGCATCTCGGCGGCTTTGCGTAGCACTGGGACGGCTTTCTTGTATTCCTGCAAAGACATGTAGCACTGCGCGAGTTGACGATAGGCGACCGAGGTGTCTGGAGCTTCGGCAATGAGTTTTTCGAGTAAGGTGATCGCTTCGCGATATTGCAGGTTGCTTTCGAGGAGGTCGACTCGATGCAAGGTGTTCATGATGCCAATTTTGTCTTTCGGGTCCGCGCCGGCGTCCCTCGATTCGGCCGTGCCACCGCTGCCTGGCGCGAAATAACCGAGCGCGGCGAGTTTCTCTTCCATTGAAGGATCCAGATTCGCCTTCGGGGCTTCGCGCGAATTGCTCGTCTTCTGGCGGAAAACACTTAGCTGACCGACTAGCGTATCGGCCACCGCTCCGGCGGTGGGGGCGAGGTTGTGGTCGGCGTTGGGATCGATGGATTGGTCGTAGAGTTCTCGGCGCGGTGCCTGCACGAAGAGATACTTTCCGGTTCTCAGTGCGCGCAACGGGCTCCAGCGGAAAGAATTGTAGGGATAGTCGGTTTCGGCGTACATCGGGCGGTCTTTTTTGGCAGACTCGACAGCCTTAGGAGACTCGCCAACTTCTGAAGACTCGCCGGCAGACTGCATCGCGGGGAGCAGAGATTCGCCCTGCACCTCTGGCGGAATCGCGATCCCTATCGCTTGCAGAATGGTGGGCAGAACGTCAACGAGACCGACGCGAGAGTCGACGCGCTCTTGCGCGGCAGCTTGTTTCGACGCTTGATTCGAACCAACGGCCGCGTTCCCTTGCGGCAGTTTGATCAAGAGCGGCACGTGGATGGTTTCGTCGTAGAGAAAAGCGCCGTGGGTATCTTCCCCATGATCGCCGAGCGCTTCGCCATGGTCGGACATCACGGCGATCAGAGAGTTGTCGTAGAGTCCGCGCGCGTGAAGTTGGGCGAGAAATTTTCCTACGACCGAATCGGCATAGGCGATCTCGCCGTCGTAAGGGGACGCTTTGTAGCGGGTCTTGTATGGTTCGGGAGGATCGTAAGGATCATGAGGATCGTAGAGATGGACCCAGACGAAAAAGGGAGCGCGCGGTTGATCCGGCGGTTTATCTTTCGATGGAGCAGTCAGCGATGCACGAGTCGGCGATTGATGGGCCAGCCACGCCAGGGCGTGGGCCACAACCACGCTGCCGCGACGTTCGGTGGTCGAGTAGCGATCGGCACCGGGAGAGCCCTGGTGGAAACCGGCGTCGTAGGTGTCGAATCCGCGGTCGAAACCGGGAGCGGTGTGCATTGCAGGATCGAGGACCATGGCGCCGACGAAGGCAGCGGTTCGATATCCATGCAAGCGCAGGATATCGGGCGCGTAGGGAAGATCGGCGGCGAGACGCACTCCAAAGTCGTTCACCTGATGGAACTGGGGATAAGTTCCGGTGAGGATGGTGGCGTGGGAGGGGGCGGTCAGCGGAACCTGCGAATACGCGCGCGTGAAAACGGTTGACTGACGGGCCAAGGCGTCCAGATTAGGGGTTAAACCGCGCTTTGAACCGAGGAAGCCCATGCGGTCGGCGCGCGTCGTATCGATGGTGATGAGGATAACGTTGGGTGGGTCGGTGGTTTGCTTGGCCGGCTCGGGAGGCGTGGCAAGAACGCTCGACAGCAGGCATACGACACAAGCGACGCGGCGGAGCAGACTGGGCACGAATCCGGGCGACGGCAAGTTTGAGATTTTATCGGTCATTTTAGCGAACATCCGATGTCGATCATTCGCAAAAGGCTGCGACGCCTCATAGGATTCCACGAAAAGATTCGCGCGTTTTCTCACTGCATCGGATCGGGTGCCAGCGGCGAAGGTGCGGACTGGAGGCGCTGCACATTTTCCCGCTCGCGGGCTGCGTCGGCTTCTCGTCCTAGCTTGGTATAGGCGTCGGCCAAAGCGACGTGGGGATCGGGGGACTTCGGTCGCAGGGTGGCAGCTTTCTGGAGGCTGGGAACAGCGGCCTCGGCATTTCCGCTACGCAAGAGAACGCGCCCGAGAATCAAGTTCGTTCCGTAGTGCTCCGGGGCCACGGCGAGCACGGTGTGACATTCCTGAATCGCCTGTGGCAGATCGTTCAGCCGCGCGTAACTCATGGCCAGAAGCATGTGGGCTTCCCAGAAGCCCGGGTCTTTGGCGGCCAGGGTTTTATACGCAGCCACCGCACCTTGATAATCCTTGGCGCGGAGCAAGGCGTTGCCCAGGTTGAAATACCCGTCAGGACGATCGGGGCTGAATTCGACGACCTTGCGGAAGGCCGGGACGGCCTCGGCGGCGTTGCCCAAAATCAACTCGGACATTCCCAGTTTCGTATAAAGCATCGCCATGTCTGGCTCTTTGGCGATGATCTGCTTGAGTAGAGGAATCGCCTCTTCGAAGCGCCAGTCTTCGAGAAGAAAGTTAGCCTGGCTGACCATGTTGCCAATCTGAATTTTGTCCTTGGGATCGGCGCCGGTAATTTGAGAACCGTTCACCGACGAAACTCCGCTGCCCGCGCCCATGTAGCCGAGTGCGACTAATTTTGCCGCAGCCTCGGGATCGGCGACCTGCTTCGGCGCTTCTCGATTGCTGCTGGTCTTTTCGCGGAAGTCATCGAGACGACTTTGGAGTGTATCGGCGACTGCTTTGGAGGCGGGCGCGAGATTGTTCTCTTCCTTCGGATCAGCTGACTGGTCGTAGAGTTCGCGGCGCGGCGCTTCGACGAATAGATATTTTCCGGTGCGCAGCGAGCGCAGAGAGCTCCATCCGAAGGCGCT
Source organism: Terriglobales bacterium (assembly GCA_049520915.1). Classification (GTDB taxonomy): domain Bacteria; phylum Acidobacteriota; class Terriglobia; order Terriglobales; family Acidobacteriaceae; genus Acidiflorens. The sequence continues at coordinate 24,887 of JBEKPH010000031.1, read as the reverse complement.
ACGGCCGTAATCGGTTTCGGCGTAGAGCGGTCGGTCGGCAGGCGGAGGCGTATTGATCAGTGGCGAGCCTTGCACTTCCTTTGGGATCGCAACGCCCACGGTTTGCAGAATGGTGGGAAGAACGTCGACCAGGCCTACGAGTTTGTCGACGCGCTCTCCGGCTGATTTTTCAGCGGGCAGCTTGAAGAGCAGCGGGACGTGGATGGTTTCGTCGTAGAGAAGGAATCCGTGGGTGTCTTCGCCATGAGCGCCCAGCGATTCACCGTGATCGGCCATGAGCGCGATCATGGAATTGTCGTAGAGGCCGCGGGTGCGCAACTCGGTGAGCAGAGTTCCGACGCAGGAATCTACGTAGGCGATTTCGCCGTCGTAAAGAGCTGAAGCGTATTTGGTTTTGAAAGGCTCCGGGGGATCGTAGGGTTCGTGGGCGTCGTAGAGATGGACCCAGACGAAGAATGGCCCCTGGGGGTTTTGCTTCAGCCAGGCCAGGGCGTGCTCAACGACCACGGCTCCGCGACGCTCGACGGATTTGTAACGGTCTTCGCCGCGCGCGGACATGTGGTAGTCAGCGTCGTAGGTATCGAAGCCGCGGTCAAAACCAACGGCGAGATCGACTGAGGGATCGAGGACAATTGCGCCAACGAACGCAGCCGTCTTGTATCCGCGGGCTTTCAGGATAGCGGGCGCAAATGGCAGATCCTTGCTGAGAGGGAGTTGAAAGTCGCTGACCTGATGAAATTGCGGATAGGTTCCGGTGAGGATAGTGGCGTGAGACGGGGCGGTGAGCGGAGCCTGCGAATAGGCGTGGGTGAAAACAACCGAATCGTGGGCCAGTGTGTCGAGATTCGGAGTCAAAGCGCGCGTCGATCCGAGAAAGCCCATGCGGTCGGCGCGGGTGGTGTCAATGGTGATCAGGATGATGTTGGGCGCGACAGCACTGGGCAGAATGGCGCTCGAGTTTGGTGTAGGCGACGGTGCATTCTGAGCAACGAGCGCGCTCGTTAGCAGGCAAACGGCGCACACGAAGCCACGAATCGTGGGTGGGCAAAACGACATAAGAGATAGTTGTGAGTTTATCACTCGGAAAAAATCAGTAGCGTTGCCGGTCGCTTCATTTCTGGGGGTCTGACGGTGGTGGCGTCGCCGAATGTGCCTTGGCTTTCGGGGCGACTACAACCGATTTGCGATCCCCTCCCACAGGCGGCTGGCAAGACTTTGGGCGAAGGAAAAGGGTTCTGTCCTGCGGTCCCAGGACAACATTCTTATAGCGCAGGGTTCGATTGTGACCGTTGGCTCGAACGCTGTCGATTCTGATGGGAAAACCTTTGAGGTCTTCGGCCTCCCACAATCTCAGCTTCAGCGGCTTCTGAAGTTCCGGCCCGGTGATGGTAACGTCCTCGATTTGGCAGGCATGACCGTCCATCGTCTCTTTGCCTCCAGTAGCAGTCTGAACTCTGTAGCCCGGTCTCGCGGCAGCTGCCCACGGTGAAGAGCGGACGTAAACGTGCTTATCGGCCGCACACCCGTCATCCCAGACATGGACGGCGCTTTGCGCTTTCAGATCGGTCAGGTAGTATCCGACACCTTCAGAACCCTCAACCCGCATCAGGTTCTTCGAGCGGTAAATGTGCAATTCAGTGGGATCGTCGAGAACGAAGCTCCCTGTCATGATGGCGGAAAAATCGGTAAAAGCATCCAACGGATAGCCGTTCCTAACGGGTCCGGCCGTCGGCACCGGATCGACCGTTTTTTGCTCGTTGGGAGCCGTTCCTTCATTCTGAACATTGGGCTGTGCATCCGAGCTTTGCGCTTGCGCTACCTGCGCCAGCCCCGATACCGTCAGAACGCACGCAAACAAAGACGTAGCGATTAACCGTAACATTTCGCCTCTTCCGAGATTTTGAGTGTCGATTTGCAGGATACAGAAAAAAGGCCACGCTGTGAACAGCGTGGCCTTATCGTTAGTTAAGTTAAGTTACTTCTTGGAGGCGCGGGCAGCCTTAACGCTGGCCAGCGAAGCCTTGCCGATGGAGGGGCCAGCAGTGGCTTTTTTGCCATTGGCGCCCGGGATCGACAGGGTCAGGAGGCCTGCGTTGGAGCCAGCGATGTAGCCGTCATAACCAGCCAGACCGATCCAGCCCTGCTTCGGGTGCTTTCCAGTGCCAGCCTTCAGTTCCGAGATCACGAACCAGATTTCCTGGGTGTCGAAACCGTAGAGCGAGTCATAAAGGTCATCGGCGAATGCAACTGCCGCGCCCGTCTGTCCGAGGCCTTCCGCCTTCGGAACGCTCGTCTTTGCGCCAACGGTCGGAGCATCGACTACTCCACCGCAAGCAGCGGTGAGGTTGTCTACGCCGGCAGCCAGATAGCCGTCATAGGTGAAGACTTCGTAGTTGCAATAGAGTTCGGAACCGTTATAGTTCTCGAACCCAAAGGTGTAGGACTGCGCAAACGCAGCCGAGCAGCCCAGCGCGAGAACAGCGATTACCAACAAGCTTTTCAGTTTCAAAGGAATTCCTCCTGGAAGTTTGGTTCAAGTTTTGAAGGTTGCACAACCCGAGCTCAATGCAGTTCTACGTGGGGAAGTGTAGTAACTGGCACTGACTTCGAGAGCTTAGCGCATTCTGAAACTATGTCAAGTCAATTAGAGGAACGTTTCAAAAAAACTTGAAAAAAAATTAGAAAAGATAAAAACTTTGCGCTCTTAAAGCAAAACATCGGTAGTAGCGCGGAAGATATTTTCCCAAACTTCGGCGAAAACAGCGCCAGCAGCGGTGCTTCCGCATTCGAGAATTTGTCGGAGCGCCGGTCTCGAAGAAGAGCAGAACGCAAAAACTTTCCAGAAACTTCGGAACCGCGCTTAGAAAATAACGCGGACGCCGAATTCCATTTGCCGCGGAGCGCCGTTCGCGAAGGTACCGGAACCAGGGAGAACGCGGTCGAGACGGGACGAGCAAAGCGTGCTGGAGGAGCCGCAATATCCGGCAGAGCTGGCGTTATTCAGCGAAGTGCCGGGCGCGCCGTTGAGAATGCCGTTGAGTTGATTGCCGGGGCCTCCGAAGTTGGCCCAGTTGAAAACGTTGAACACAGAAAAATTCGGCTCAACGCTGATCCGCTCACTCGCCTGGAACGGGCGGCTCAGGTGAAGGTCCATGGTCTTTAGCCAGGTCTGTTCGGCGTAGTGGCCGGGCAAAGCCTGGCCCGGCGCCGACTGAATGAGCGGCGAATCTGCGCCCAAGAAGATCAGCTGTGCGCCGGTGAACAATCCGCTGTTGACCAGAGCCGTGCCAGCCGGGGTCAGTTTTCCCGAGAAGTTGGTGTTGTAGTAATTGATCGCTTTGGTCAGCTTCGTAGTGTTGTACTTGCCGGTGCTTCCGAGAAATCCGGGTAAGAGATCGCCGACGGTTCCGTCTCCTGTAAGGTCGCTACGGAAGATCTCGCCTGCGACTCCGCCGCCATCCTGCTGGGGAAGATAGGCGCTCAGGGGGAGCGGAGAACCCAAATGCGCGGTCAGGGACAACCTAACGCCGTGCGAGAGCTGGGCCGTGGGAGTGAACGTGAGCTGGTGAGTGCGGTCCAGACCCGCGACTCCGAAATGACCGACGTGCGGGCGATTGTAATCTTCGGCAACGTTGAGGATGGAGTAGTCTCCGCCGCTGCCGTTGGGCTCGGCCATGTTGCTGCGATAGCGCGAGAAGGCGTAGGCGATGGCGATGTCAAGGCGTCCGACGCGCTTTGACGGGTTCGCGACGCTGGTGTTGTAGGAGAGATGGATGCCCTGGTAGAGCGACCGGCCGCTAGGAAAGTACATGATGTTCGATCCGACGAGCGGATTGATGCCGCCGAAGGAGGCTTGCGGCTTGCCCAGGACAGAACAGGGGAAAGGGCCGCAGAAGGCGTTGGAAGAATCCAAGCCGTTGCGCGCAAAATCGGTGATGCTTGCTCCCGGTACGGTGGTCAGGTAGCAACGTACTGATGTTTGCGAGGCGCCGGGTCCGGGGCCAGCCCCCGAAAACGTTGCTTGCGGACATCCATGCGGGACGACGGTCGCATTGATCGCGCTGAGCTCAGACGCGTAGGTGTTCAGCAGCGGGTTCGGATTGTCCCCGTCGGTCAGGAAGCCGGCATCGCCTACATGGTTGGTGTCAATCCCGAGGGGAAACTGTGTGCCGATCTCGCGAATGTAGTCAGCGGAGAACATGCCGTGCTCGCCGAGCTGGTGCTGAATTCCAGCCGACATATGGACGATGCGGGGAGTTTTGAAGTTCGGGGCAAGCAAGCCTCCGAAATTCGCCACGCTGTTGGTAAGCGAATAAATATTGGGAGAGCCGGCGGAGAGAGCGGACTGCGCGGCGAGAAACTGCGATTGCAGATCCTGGATCGCGCTCGAAACCGTGCCCAGCGGGGCTCCGCAAATCTGCGTGGCGATATCGAGTCCGTCGACGGAACTCACGACATTTCCGTTTGGAAACAAGACTGAGCCCGTCGGGCAGAGCGTGAGACTGCGGTTGTATTGTCCGTTGGACAAGCGGTTAATGCGATCCTGATAGGTATTTTGCAGCAGGAAATTGTCGTAGAACAATCCGCCACTGGCGCGGATGACAGTCTTGCCGTTGTGCCCGGGATCCCAGGCGACACCGGCTTGCGGTGCGTAATTCCAGTTCGGTTGGTTGATACTCTCGCCGAGGTTCTGGTGATCGTTCAACAGATTATTCGGAATCAGTCCAAATTGATCGAGAATCAGGCCGCTGGTGCAAAGCGGAGTCGTGACAATGGTGGTGTTGATGGCGGAACACGGGGCGGGTGACAAGTCGCTGTCAGTGCGTCCGCTATCGCGTACGTAATTCACGCCGACGCTGACGTTCAGGTTCGGCAACACGTTGAACGTATCGCCGATGTAGCCCTCAAAGCGCGTATCGGCGTGTCCTCCGGTGGAGTGGTTAAAGCCGGAGTTCTCGCTGAAACCTCCGAGGCCATTAAAGATCGTGAGCGTACCGACGGGATAGTTCACCGGATTCTCGGCCCCCCCGGCGAGTGTGGGATCGAGGTTGATAGCGTTGATGACATCGAGTCCGTTGGAGCTGGTGACGGAGGGGCCGTCATTTCCTGGAGAGTAGTAATCTCCCTGGGTGATGCGATGAATCGCGCCACCAAAGCGGATCGTGTGATAGACCTTGTAAACCGTGCTGCTGTCGTAGCGTCCGAAAAGATCGCGTTGAACGGTCTGACGCGGTCCGGCAGTACTCGGTCCCATGGCGAACGATCCGAGTTGGACGTGAAAGGGCGCGCCCGGGTCGATCAGCGAGGCATTCAATGCCGGAGTGATGGCATCGACCATCTTCATGTAGCCGAAGCGCGCGCTCTGCACGAATCTACCGCGGTTCCAATCGAGTCCGAAAACGGCGGCCGGAACGTTGATCTGATTGCGAGAGTTTGAAAGGGTGCCGGACGGGGCAATTTCGTTGGCGTTGTCGTAGGTCAGGCGGACAAAACCCTTCATGTCGTCGTTGAAGTTGTAATCCAGACGCGCGCTTAGCATGTTCTCGCGAAAATAGGCGCTCTGGGCGCTGGTGGTATTGGCGGCCGGATATCCTAACTCGACGGGCAGAATTCCGTCTTGCTTGGTGCGCTCGGCGCCGACAAAGAGAAAGGCCTTCTCTTTGATGATTGCGCCGCCGGCACCGAATCCATATTGCTGGCGGCTGTAATGCGAATCGCCGGCCGGAAATCCGGCCAGGCCGACGGCGCCGTCTCGCAGATTGCCAAAGAGATTGCCGTGCCAATTGTCTCCGCCGACTCGCGTAGTAATTCTGACGGCTCCGGCGGCGTTCAGTGACTGAAATAATTCTGGTGTGGCACGTGAGACGATCGCTTCGCGAACGGCCTCGGAGGGCAGATTCAGTTCCGCCGCGCCCTTGGTCTCATCCATGACCTCGACTTCGTCCATGTCGTAGTGGGTAGTGCGTCCTAATTGGCTATTGATCGAAAGCGATTGGAAGCCGCTCTTGCCGGGACCGTAAATGAGCCCATCCACAGCCTGCACGCCGGGATCAAGCTTGCCGGCATTGAGATAGTTGCGTCCGTCGATGGGAAGCACATCAGGCGCGTCGCCGCTGAAGGTGCTGTAGAGATGGAGCGGGCCGGGATTGATCCACTCCAGTTTGAAGTCAACGGTGGTCGCAGCGCCCAAGGTGACGGTGGCGTTGAGGTCAACCGGTAGCATGTCTTTGCCTTCGACGCGAACGACATATACACCGGCGGGCACGCCTTCGGTGACGTAGGTTCCGTCCTTGCCGGTCCGGGTGACGCCGCGAGTATCGGCGGCGGCGGAACTGTAAATAACACGAACCGCTTCGACAGGGGCTCCAACGTCATCCCGAACCGTACCTTGGATTGTGCCAGTGGTCGGATTTTCGGAGGTCAAATCCTGCGCAGCCGAGGAAATCGTGAACGCGTCGAACGTAAACGCCATGAAAAGCAGCAGGAGCGAGAGCGAAATGGGCAGAGACCGGCGAAAAACAGATCGAACCTGTAAGCCACAGCAATCAAACAAAGCAGACTCTCCTGGGAGCAGACCTGAAGTAGAACCTGTAGCGATTCCGCGTCTAAGGGTCTTGGTTTCCGCTGAACTGGTTTTACACTGAAATCGAATAGAACAGTCTACTAGATGCGGCGACTTAGCCGGGGCGATGTATGCGTTTTTTGAATCAACTGAGAACAGATTTCGCAATGGTTGAGGCACAAGCTGAGTTCGTCCATCCGCTTTGGGTCGTGACAGCCGTTGAGCCCCAGAGCGCGTTTTTCTGCGAGAAATGAATCTGCCTAGAAACTGCCCCGATGCGTGTAGTATCCGGCGCGGTAATGCGACTGATAGGGGCCTCCTGCCGGAGCATTCGTGAGATCGACTCGCAGCTGGCGGAAATCCGAATCGGAATATCGTTGGGACGGGTAATAGGCCAGCAAATACTGGGTGCGCAATTCGTCGCTGATCTTTTGAAAGGCGGCGTCCAGTTGGGCTGCCGAGGTCGCGTAGTAGTATTTGCCGCCAGTGTCGGAGGAGATTTGAATCAGAGCGTGCTCTCCTCCGGTATCTCGCCCCGCGCTCGCCTCGATCGGGACGATGATGATGCTGTAGATGATGGCTTCTGCTTCCTGTGCCGCGCGCAACGCCTCTTTGTAATTGACTTGGCTCATCGTGTCGCCACCGTCGGTGATGACGACCATCACTTTTCGTCCCTGGCGGCGGCTTAGAGCCTGCGATCCAAGATAGACGGCGTCGTAGAGCGCCGTCGCTGCACCGTTGTGCACGCGATCGATACCCGCATCAATTTTTTTCAGGTCGGATGTGAAGGGAACCATCTGGCTTACTTCTTCGCTGAACTTGTAGACGGCAAGCCCATCCTCTGGGCGAACAATCGTGTGGGCGAACTTGCGCGCCGAGGCGAGCTCAAGGGGGAGATCTTTTCTCGTGCTCAGGCTGGTGTCGACGGCCAACACGATCGAGAGCGGGAGGGCCGACTCTTTGCTGAAAATCGAGATCTTCTGATCTTTGCCATCTTCTTTCAGAAGAAAGTTTTCTTTCTGCAAATTCGCTACTGGAGCGCCATTCGTGTCGGTCACGGTCACAAACACATTCACGAGCTTGACGTCGACTTTGAGGGTGGTCTCGGGCTCTTCGGCAAGCAACGGGACGATCGCAACAAAGGTAAGGGCGCACGTCAATGCGCAAATCGTCAGCCGTGGCCAACAGCTAGTGCGTTTCCAGCGAAGTTCCCGATGGCCCGCTCTAAGCTTGCAGCACGCGGCTCGAAGCTCTTTATCCACTCGTTTCATTAGGAGTTAATCATTATGATGCAGAGTTGTCGGCGCTTGTGGCTCCCGGCCGCCGAAATTCTTCGGGAAACGGCTCTCCATCGGCCCACATGACTCCATCTTCAAAATATTCTTTCTTCCAGATGGGCACCGTTTTCTTGAGTGTGTCGATGATCCACCGGCAAGCGTCGAACGCAGCCCCGCGGTGGGCCGAGGCTACAACGATCAGTACACTCGTCTCACCGATTTCGAGCCGTCCGAGGCGATGGACGATCGAGATTGCGCGCACGGCAAAACGTTCCCGCGCTTCCGACGCCAAAGCCTCCATCTGCTGGAGCGCCATGGCTTCATAAGCCTCGTATTCGAGGTAAAGAGTTCGGCGGCCGCGGGTGTTGTTGCGTACGATGCCATCAAAGATCACCGTGGCACCGTCTTCAGGGTGTTTCAGACGCGAAATGAGGGCCTGCAGGTCAATCGGTTCGCGGACGATTTGAACGACACCAGACTCGTCGCCCGAAGCCTCGCGGCTGGAAGAATCGTCGCCGCTAGGCGCCCCACCGCTGACCGGTGGCAACAGTCCAACCTCGTCGCCGTCTCGCAGCTGACGGTCCGCCGCCGCGTACTCTCGATTTACCGAAATTGCGAGCGACGGCAGCATCGCCTCAAATCGCGGAGTGTTGCGGGAGTAATAAAGAAGAACGTCGCGCACGAGCGCGCCGTCCGGCAGATCAAGACTTTCGGCGGCGCGTCCGGCGACATCCTTCATCATTCCGAAGAAAAGCACGCCAATCTTCATAAAAGCTTCCCACTTGCGGGAGTGTCCATCAGGCAGGCTCATCCGAGCGCCGCTCCTGGCTACGCCCGAGCCAACTCTCAATCGCGCAACCAGTGTAGCGCGCACCCGCAGGGACGTGTCCTTTCGACTGATGATTCGCTCGCGATTGATTGGTCCAATTACCTCCGTAATCGTGCAATAGGTCACTTTCCCGCTTAGTCTTGAGTCCGAACTGTCCATAGGTGAGAGGAGGCTGTTATCGCTACCGTAGCAAACACCGATGCTAGCCGTAGCGCGTCCGCTCGGTCTTTTCTTCACAGCCTCAACATTCTGGTGAAGTACACCCGGCTTTATGGTGTAACCCACAAGCGTACCGAGGGCCAGTTCCAAGTCGCTTGGACCGAACTTCAGCAGGCGCTCCCAAAGGGCGGAGATACAGGGTTCCTGCTCGGCGTTGCCGATAACAAACTTCTTCTCGACGGCATTCCGCTCGAAACGGGACAGGCTGAGCGCAGCTTCGCACAACTGCTGACCGCGGCCGGACTATCCAGCATCATGTTTTCGAACAAAGTCACGCTCGACGACTTTACTCGTCTGGTGCGCGCCTTTGCCATGGGGGGATCGAAAGCGCAGGACTTTGCCAAGCAATTGAAGGAAACGCTTGGCGATAATAAGGATTCTTCCATCCGCATTAACGAAGTCAAATTCGTTGCGGCTGATCCGAGTACGGGCGAATATTCGATGGCGGCGCAACTCGCAGCGCAGGCTCTCGGTCCGGAGTTCAAGCAGTGGCTGAATGATCCTCAAAAACTTCTGCAGTTGATTGCCGCAGCCCAAGGAGCAAGTGCGGGCGGCGGAGTACCGGGCGGCGCACCGCTAGGCAGCGTCCCGACCATCCCGATCCCCGGCGGTGTCGCTACCGGTGAGGGCGGAACGGTTGGAACTGGCACAGGAGTGTGGGCGGGCGGCGTCGTTGCCCTCCAGGAAGAGGAAGTAATCCAGACCATTCGTCTGCTCACGCATTTTGGACAGGCGATGCAGGATCCCAACAGTTCGAAGGAGAATCTGGCTGCCGAACTGGTAAAAGCTCCGGAAGGCGCAAAGGTCAATCTCGCGCAGTTGCTCGAGGGCCTGGCCGCGCAGACGTTGCAGAACAATAACAACGAGACGAACGACACGCCGCTGTTGATGAAAGCCGCCGAGAGCATGGCGATCAAGTTCGCCCTCGATCGTTATTCAAAAGGCGAAGTCAAAGTCAATGCCGTGCACGACATGATGGAACACATGAGCCGGCAGATGGATACGCTCCGGCAGATCCTGCGTGTTCAGGAAGACAAAATGTCGAAGGCCGGGATTCTTGTCGATTCTCACGCCGACATTCTGGATCGCATGTTCTGGGCCGAGATTCCGGAAGCGGGCAAGAAAAGCGTTTTGCTCTCAAGCGAAGCTGCTTGCGTACCGCCGCGGAACATTCGCCAGTTTGTGGAGATTCTTCTGGAGCGAGACGATAACGAGATCGCCGCCAAAATTCTCTCCAACTACTGCAACGGAGTAGATGCCAAAGATCCGGAGCCACGGCGCAAGACCGCGACCGGGCTGGCGCAACTCGCCGACCTTTTTGCAAGTGCGCCGGAAGAGATCATGCCCAACGCTCTAGCGATTATCGGAGAGCGGCTCGGCACGGAAAACGACACCGAGATTCAAAGCCTGCTGGCAGCCGCTTTCGCCCGCTTTGGGCAAGAGGCGTGCACTCGAAGAAAGTTCAAGGCTATGGCAGAACTCTGCCTCTCACTCGAACGCGTATCGAAACAACGGCCTGCTTTGGTGCAAGATCTACGGTCGCGCGTGGGCATCGAAAATCGGCTGCCGGAGATGATCGAGGAGGCTATCAACGCCGATCATATTCCGGAAGATCTGATCAACGTGCTGCAGCAGCTTCCCAGAATATCTGTGGAACATCTGGCCGACCGCTTTTTCCGCGCACAGAAGCGCGTCGAGTGCGACCGCATTATCGAACTTGTCGACGAACTTGGACAGCCCGCAATCGACGACCTGCGCGACATCCTGCGGACGGGACAGCCTCGTCAAGCCGCTTCCACTGTGGGGTTGCTCAGCCGTCTTTCTGTCGCTACCCTGTTGGAGCTTTTGCCCACGCGCATGGGCGAATTCAACCGCTTTTATCAGGACGTAATCGTTCGGCAGATCGCTTATGGCGCTGCGCCAGACCGCGGACGCACACTGGTCGAACTCCTTGAACTGCTGGACTCTCTCATTCTGCCCGAAGCCATCGATGAGATCGGCATGAGCCAGGACCGCAGCGCAAGTTCGAGCCTGATTGCGCTGGCAACGGCCGGCGAAGCTCAGAATCGCCCGCCTTTCGTGCAACTGAAAGCAGTAGAGTCTCTCGGCCGTCTGCGCGACGCCGATGCGGTTCCGGCATTGCGTGCCATCGTTGAAGACAAGAAGCTTTTTGGTTACAGCCAGCACCGCGAGTTGCGAATCGCCGCCATTCAGGCGTTGTCGAAAATCGACCCTCGCTACGGCACGCAGGCTCTGACGGATAGCGGCCTCGAGGCCGCCGAACTTGCGATTGCACCACTTGATTCCGGACCGGGATGCCCATGGGTGCGCCAGCGCCGCTATGAACGCATCATTCTGCCGCGCACTTTATCCGCGACGCTTTCCAGTTCCTGGGGAAAATCGAACATCGTAATGCGCGAGATGAGTCTCGGCGGCGGCATGGGGACCCGAAGCGACAATCTACGGGTCGGCTCGGAAGCGCACGTGGAGATTTCGCTGGGCGTCAAGAAAATCCGTGGTGAAGTTTTGCTGCGCCGCGCCCGTGTGAACGAAATCGGATTCGAGTTTGTCAGTATGGATCTCGACAGCCGCTACCGGCTGCGGCGAATCCTGGTCGAGGCCCTGCAAAAAGTCCCCGATAATCGCGCCTCGAACTGGGATGGGGAACGAAAGGTTTAGCTTTCGGTTTTCAGGTGTTAGGTCTTAGGTCTCAGAAACCAACTGGATCCAACACTCGTCCGGGTAACCCCATTGAGTTCAAAGAGCAAAGCCTCTGCTCACGCAGAGGCTTTTTCAACGCAAGGGGTTGGAAGCTACTCCTACGCGACCTTCACAAAAATAATAACCAGCGTGAACAGAACCAGAGACTCGATAAAAGCGAGTCCGAGAATCAACGCGACCATGATTCCAGGACGCGCCGCAGGGTTCCGCCCCAGAGAATCGCAAGCCGCGCCAGCCACTCGCGCCTGTCCAAGCGCAGCTAATCCAGCAGCAAGGGCGATCGCAAAACCAGAGGTAAGCGCTACCCAGTTCGTGCCGGTGGCTGCCGTCGTAGAACCTTGCGCAAACGCCGGCACCGCAAAGATCGAAGCAATCATCAATACCAACATCAACATCGCAAACTTTCGCATTGTGTTTCTCCTTGTATGAATTCCTACAGTGGGTGGTTGACGCCGCGCTTCGATGAGCCGGCGCCCTCACGCTGAAGGCCAGTGTCTAACAACAGGTGTCAGGTACCGGGTGTCAGGTCTCTGGGAAAACTCGTGGTTGAATCTCCTGAGACCGGACACCTAAGACCTGAGGCCTTGCTTAGTGTTCTTGCCCGGTAGCCTCGCCCAGATACACACAGGCGAGCAGCACGAAAATGTAAGTCTGAATAAACGAAACACCGATATGCAGGCCCTCGAATACTACGGGGATCGCCAGCGGCACTAGCGAGAAGAACACGAGTGTGACCATCTCGCCTGCAAACATGTTGGCAAAAAGACGGATGGTCAGAGACATTATGCGCGCAGTGTGGCTGAAAACCTCAATCGGAAAAAGCAGAAAAGGCAACAGCACGCGCATAATCAGCGGCATTTCCTTATCCTGCGGACCAATAAAGTGTTTGAGATAACCGACGAGGCCATTGGTTCGGAGCCCCTGGTAGTGGTAGTAGAACCAGGTCAGCAGCGCGCAACCTAGCGGAACAACCGGAACTCCGGTAGGCGATTCCAGTCCGGGCACCAGACCGATCAGATTACAGGCCAGAATGAACACACCGAGTGTGACGAGGTAGGGCACATATTTATGTCCGTGATGGCCGACCACTTCGTCCGCCATGTCGGCGACAAACCCGTGGATGCCTTCCATCGTGTGTTGTAGACCGCCGGGACGCTCGACCGAGAGGCGTGCGCGAACAGCAATAAAAAATATCGTTAGCAGCACCACGACCAGCAATTCCATCGCGAAGGGGTTTGTAATCGGGGTTGCCGGGTGCTTGGGATGAATGTGCAGCAAGTTCAGCAACGCTGTCACCTGCGAGCCGAAGAGACGATTTAAGAATGCAGTAAGAGCGAGTTGTTCCATTTTTGGACTTTATATTTCAGAATTCGATAACTGCCGGGCAACACAGCAGATCTGCATTTCGTTCGGGGACGACAAAAATTTGCAGCCTGACGGGAAACCTTGTTCTAGTCTGCGCTCCGGAAGGCGTTGTACCCCTCCCAAACTGCTTCCACCATCAAAGCGGGAACGGGAACGCACAAGCCCCACAAAAACCCGCGGAAGACCAGCGGAGAACCTATGAATATAACATAGGCGGCGACCCCGACCAACCCGTAACGCACCAGGAAGCGCAGGATAATCCAGCCACCTTTTTCCTTGCTCTGCTGGTTCACAATTCGATCGGCAAGGGCTTCGACGCCGCGTGTCAGCGATCGGAAGTTAATGTAGGAAACCACCGCACCTAAGGCAAATCCGAGCGAACCGGACCATCGATAAACCCAGAAGGCGGGAGCCAGCAGCAGAGCGCTGACCACCACAAGATTACGCAGAATCCGCGGAATGACGCCCTCGTAGAGTGAGAGCCTGCCGAGCCTCTGATCGTGCAGGGTTTCCACCGGCAGCGTTTCGGGCGGCGATGCGTCGGGAGGCCCGTCGAAATGCGCAGGCTCGGTCATGGCTTGTCTTTGAAGGCGCCAACAGCCATGCGAATCATTTGCCAAAATCCTACGACCGCGCCAAACAGTAAACCGGCCAGATAAAGCCACCGCGTGTGCAGCCAGTAGTCAGCCAACTTTCCCAGGAAGTACCCAAGCAGGATCGCGGCCGGAATCATAAATCCGATCTCGGAATAACGAGCCAGCGAAACAACGGAGTTCTTCTTTGGCGGGGTATCGGACTCGATGCCAGGCTTCTCGGCCATTTCAGTGGAATTCTAACTCAACCCGGCAAGTCGGCAGTCCGATGGGCGAAAGAGATAACAGACTTCCGAGTATCGGAGGCCTCGCCCACGACAATATTTTCGTGAGCTCCGGAAAGATAGCGCCTTTGCTACTTCACCATCATCGCCACATGCGGCGATTGCACGATATTCAGCGACCAGTTCACGCTCCGGATGAAGGGCTCTGGATAAATTCCGATCACGATTGTCGCTAGCGCGGTGATTCCAACTGCGAAGCGCATTCCGATGCTGACAGGCAGTTTCTCGGTCTCCATCGGAGCGCGCATCAGCATGGAATTCGCAACTTTCAGGTAGTAGTAGAGTCCAAAGAGCGAGTAGACAACGCCGAGGCACGCCAAGACATAGTGCTGGCTTTCAATCAGGCTCAGGAAGATATAGTACTTTCCCAGAAATCCGGCGGCGGGCGGAATGCCGGCGAGCGAAAGCAGAAACAAGAGCATCAGTGTTGCTTCCACCGGAGCGCGCTTGTAAAGTCCCGCCAGATCGTCGATCTCGTCGCCAATCAGGTTGCGCTGCCGCAACGATGTGATGACGGCGAAAGCGCCGAGGTTCATGAAAGTGTAGACGAGCAGGTAGATCAGGATTCCTTTGAAGCCGTCGTAGAATGCGGTGCCGCCGATCGGCGAAGTCCCCATGGCCACGAAGGCCAGCAGCATGTATCCGACGTGCGCGATTGACGAGTAGGCCAGCAGGCGTTTTGTGTTGGTCTGCGTGAGCGCCGCTAGGTTGCCGCCGGTCATCGTGGCAATCGCGACGACAATAATTACCGGCGTGTAGACCGAACGCAAGGGCAATAATCCAAAAATCAAGATTCGCAGCAGCATCGCCCAACCGGCGGCTTTCACCGCAACTGACATGAAACCGGTAATACTCGTGGGCGCGCCTTCGTAAGCGTCCGGCGCCCACTGATGAAAGGGGACGGCTGCGATCTTGAAGAGCAAGCCGACCATAGTTGTGAGCAGGGCAATGATCACGACGGGATTGTGCGGATTCTGCGCGGAAACCGCGCGGGCAATGTCGCGCAGATTGGTGTTTCCGGCAATTCCGTAAAACAGCGAAAGACCGTAGGCGAAGATGCCGGAGGAAAATGCACCGAGAAGCAGATACTTCAGCGCCGCTTCGTTCGAGCGCCGGTCGCGGCGCAAGAAGCCGACCAAAATGTAGGTGGAAATCGCCATCAGTTCGAGGCCAATAAAAATCAGCACGATGTCGATTCCTGCGGCCATGCACATCATGCCGACAACGGAAAGCAGCAGCAGCGCATAATATTCGCCGTGATGCTCGTCTTCGATCTCGAGATAGCGGACCGACGCGATGATGGTGATGCCCGCTCCGGCCAGAAACAAATACCAGAAATAGAGAGCGAAGTGGTCAACGAGGAGAGAGTTATAAAAGCCGATTGCGCCTTTCGGCGACATTGTCTGGATCTGCCAGACGCATCCGGCCGCAAATAAAACGCCGACAAAGGCACCGACGGCATTGATCCACTTCCATCCCTTGGGAATCATCAGGTCGATCAACAGAATGCCGAGAGCAAAGATGGTCAGTTCCACCATCGGCAACATCAACCGGTATTCAATGGGTGAGATGCCTCGCACTTATCGACTCGCTTTCGGCACGATGGCATTCGAGCTGGCAACTCTTGAGCTGGCACTCGGACGGGCGCTGGTTGACGATCCTATAACCTTTGCACCCATATCTTCGGCGGCGGTTGGAAGTATTGTCGTTCCCGCTTGGGCATTTACCGGCGCGTTCGGATTCGATTTGTGATCCTGAATGGTCTGCACAATCTGATTGACGGGCTGTTCGAGGATCTGGAAGAAAGGCTTGGGATAGAGGCCGATCCACAGAGCCATAATGATCAGAGGCGCAAAGGTGAGGATCTCGCGTGGAGTCAGGTCGTGCAGCTTTTCGTTTTTCGGATTCGTGACTGTCCCGAAGAAGACGCGTTGATAGAGCCAGAGCAGGTAGGCTGCAGCGAGAACCACGCCGGGGGCTGCCCATGCGGCCCACTTCCAATTTGCGGTAAAGGCGCCCTGCAGGATGGTGAACTCGCCGACGAATCCGTTGAGCAGAGGCAGGCCCATCGACGAGAGGAACATGATCATGGTGATCGTCGCGTAAAGCGGCATCACGTTTGAGATTCCTCCGTACTCGGAGATTTCGCGCGTGTGACGGCGTTCGTACAAAATGCCAACGATCAAGAAGAGCGCGCCGGTTGAGATGCCGTGATTGATTTGCTGCAGGACCGAACCAGTCAAGCCCGCCGAATTGAGGGCGAAGATTCCTAGCGTGCAGAAACCAAGGTGGCTGACCGACGAGTACGCCACCAATTTCTTCATGTCTTTCTGCATCAGCGAGACGAGAGCGCCATAGATGATGCCGACGAGCGAAAGGCCGATGACCCAGCCTTGGACTTTGGGATGCGAGACCACTGAAGGGAAGAACGGAAGTGAGAAGCGGACAAAGCCGTAGGTTCCCATCTTCAGTAGGACGCCAGCCAGAATCACCGAACCGGCCGTAGGCGCCTCGACGTGGGCGTCGGGCAGCCAAGTGTGGAACGGAAACATCGGGACTTTGATGGCGAATCCGATAAAGAACGCAACGAAGAGCCAGATCGCGGTGTTGAAGGGGATGAGCGGCGCGGTCTTATATAACTCCGGAATGCTGAATGTGAACACGCCAGTCAGGGCATGATGATGGAAGTAAAGGAACAGGATGCCGAGGAGCATCAGCACAGAGCCGAGCAGCGTATACAGGAAGAATTTGATGGCCGCGTAGAGCTTGCGCGGGCCGCCCCAGATGCCGATCAGCAGATACATTGGGACGAGCATCGCTTCCCAGAAAACGAAGAAGAGAAAGAAATCGAGCGCCATGAAGACGCCGAGCATTCCGGTCTGCAACACCAGAAACCAGACGTAATATTCTTTGACGCGATTCTCGATGGCGGTCCATGAAGAAAGGATGGAAATCCACCCCAGGAGCGTCGTCAGCATGATCAGCAGGAACGAGATTCCGTCGATGCCGAGGTTGTAACCCGCGCCAATCGAGGGAATCCAGTTGTTCGGAGTGCCTTCGAGGAATTTGAAGTGTGACGGAGTTACTTCGAAGCGCTGCGCCCAGAACATGGGGACTAAGGGCAGCGAGATGAGGAATCCGCCGAGCGAGAAGATGTTCGCAGTCCAGCGGATCGCGTCTTTATTCTCTTTCGGTACAAACAGGAGAACGAACGCTCCGATGAGCGGAGTGAAAAGGATGATCGATAGTATGTGATTCTGCATAAGAGCTCTTAGCTTTTAGCTCTTGGCTTTTGGCTTCTCGCTAACAGCTAAGAGCCAATAGCTAAGAGCCGGTATTTCACTTCCACACGTAATAAAACGCAAACCCTACTAATCCCGCGACCATGACCAGCGCATACCACTGCACCAGGCCCCATTCGAAGAGGCGTGCTGGATACGAAAGCATTCGGGCGAGGATCGCAGGACCGTTGACAAGAAGCCCGTCGATGATCCACTTATCCCACCAGGTCGAAAGCGTGGAGACTGCGCGGGTGGCCCAACCAACATCGTTGACTACGCCGTCGATAATCTTGGCATCGAACCACGAGGCCGCTTCGCCCGCGCCCATGGCCCCGAGACGGACGCTACCGATTTTGCGGCGTCCCGTGAAAACGTAGTCGTAACCCTCGTCGACGAACCATTTGTTATAGAGCAGGCGGTAGAGGGGCGGAGCTTTGACGGCGATAGGCTCAGCGTAATCTTTGCCAGCCTTCCTGTAAGAATCGCGCGCCATTCCGAAGCCAAGACCCGCTGCTCCTAGCGATAAGGCCATCAAAATATATTCCCACTTGTCTGTGTGCTCGACTTCTTTTTCACCCGCCGCTAATTGCGCCGACTTCCCTTCTTCTTGCAAGACGATGGCTTCGCGCGCGAAGACCGGCTCGAGGAATTTTTCGAAGTGCGCGGAGCCGCCCAGACTGTGCGGCCAACTCAGCCATCCCGCGCCGATGGAGCAGATCGCGAGGATCACAAGCGGCACGGTCATCGACTTCGGCGACTCGTGCACGTGATGCTCGGCTTCGTGGGTCATGCGCGACGGACTATAGAAAGTCAGATACATCAGGCGGAACATGTAAAACGCGGTCATCAGCGCCGTGCCGTAGCCGACAAACCAGAGAATGCGGTAGGCGCCACCCTCCGACGACCAGGTCTGCCACAGGATTTCGTCTTTCGAGAAGAATCCGGCAAAGGGGAAGATGCCGGCGATGGCAAGCGTCGCGATCAGCATCGTCCAATGAGTAATGGGAATGCGCTTGCGAAGATCACCCATGTTGCGCATGTCTTGCTCGCCGCTCATGGCGTGAATTACCGAGCCGGAACCAAGGAAGAGCAGCGCTTTGAAAAATGCGTGAGTGAAAACGTGGAAGACACCTGCGGCGAAAGCGCCCACACCGAGCGCGAGAAACATGTATCCGAGTTGCGAAACGGTCGAATAAGCGAGCACGCGCTTGATGTCGTTTTGAACCAGGCCGATGGACGCGGCAAATACAGCCGTGGTTGCGCCGACGATGGCCACGACTAGCATCGCTTTCGGAGCAAGGACGAAAATGGCATTCGAGCGCGCCACCATGTAAACACCGGCCGTCACCATGGTGGCCGCGTGGATCAGGGCCGACACCGGCGTGGGACCCTCCATCGCATCGGGCAGCCAGACATAGAGAGGAAGCTGCGCCGACTTGCCGCAAGCTCCTACGAAAAGCAGCAGAGCGGCGGCGGTAAGTACGGGATCGCCGATGGCGAAATGTCCACTGCGTGCCAGCGCGTTGATGTCGACGAAACGGAACGATCCCAGATACCAAGCCAGGGTGAGCGCGCCGAGAATGAATCCGGCGTCGCCGATTCGGTTCACGATGAACGCTTTATTGGCCGCGGTCGACGCCGACTTGCGATGAAAATAGAAACCGATCAACAGGTACGAACACAGGCCAACGCCTTCCCATCCTACGAATAGCAGCATGTAGTTGTTCGCGAGGATGAGCGTGAGCATCGAGAACATGAAGAGGTTGAGATATCCGAAGAAGCGGTAGTAGCCGCCTTCGTGGGCCATGTATCCGGTGGAGTAGATGTGGATCAGCATGCCTACTCCAGTGACGAACAATAGCCAGATGCAAGAGAGCGGATCGAGCAGGAATCCGGCGTCGACGTTGAACGCGGCCTGCGTGCCATCTTTCTTGACGAAATTCAGATGGCCGTCGCCAGTCCCGAGCCAGGTGTAGACAATTTTTTCGAAGGGATGTCCGGTGCCGTGGGCGAAGTGCGTGTACTCGACGACGGTAAAGCAGGAAAATAAAAATGCAATCGCAACCGCGCCCACGCAGACAGCGTTCACTGTGGTCTTCTGGAGACGGCGACCGAAAAAGAACATGATCGCGGCTCCGAAGGCCGGGAAGAGCGGGACGAGAAAGATATGATTTAGGAAAAACATGTTTGGTGGTTCGTCGTTCGTCGTTCGCTTTTCGTCGTTCGCTGTGCGACTAGCGAACAGCTAAAAGCCGCTTTTCTACCATTTCAACAAATCAATTTCGTCCACGTTGATCGTCTCCTTATTTCTAAAGAAGGCGATCAGGATGCCGAGGCCTACGGCGGCTTCGGCGGCGGCGTCTACGGTTACAAAGATTGCGAATAACTGGCCGTGCAGATTTCCCCACATATGGGAGAACGCCACCAGGTTCAGGTTCACGGCATTCAAGATCAGCTCAATCGACATCAGCACAATCACCACATTGCGGCGTGTGAGCACACCGATCACTCCCAGCACGAAGAGTGCAGCCGCCACAACGAGATAGTGAAGCGTGGTGATGGGGACCATAAATGCCGTCGTTCGTCTTTAGTCGTTGGTCGTTCGTCGTTCGCTATTCGGCTCACTGCTCGTCTTGCGAACGGCGAACGACGAACAGCGATCCGCGAACGACCGCTCCTAAATTTTCTTCTTCGTCATAATCACCGCCCCCAGAATCGCCACGAGTAGCAACAACGAGGCGATTTCGAAGGCGAATGTGTATTGGCCAAAGGTGTATTGTCCGGCTCGGTTGACTTCTCCGTACAGCGCCTTGGCGATTTCCTGGGTATTCGAGCCTTCGGAGAGAGGCATGCCGCGATCTGGGAAAAGCGCTCGGCCCTTGACGAAGGCGGAGACAAATAATCCCATCAACGTGCAGGCGGCCACTAGTCCGATCGGCCAGATGCGATTGAAGCGCCGGTCTTTGGAGGCTCGCTCGATGTTGACCAGCATGATCACGAACAGGAACAAGACCATGATTCCGCCGGCGTAGACGATGATTTGCACGCCGGCTACGAATGGCGCATACAGCATCAAGTACAGGCCCGCTACCGAGAGCAAGGTTACGATCAAGGCCAGCGCGGAATGCACGGCATTTCTGCGCGTGATCACCAAAATTCCGCCAATCACGGCCAGACCCGAAAGCATGTAAAAGAAGAATGGCGTTGCCACCGGAGCGCCCGCGCTCAACGCCGAGTTCATAGCTGGGTTCACTAGAAAATCACCCCAACAATCGCGGTTACGACCAGCACGCCGAGCGAAATCGGCAACATCACTTTCCATCCAATCTTCATGAGTTGATCGAAGCGGTAGCGCGGCCACGTCGCGCGATACCAGATGAAGAGATACATAAAGACGGAGACTTTGAGTACGAACCAGTACACGTAGCCAATGCCGTCATTGAACCTTGCGGCCAGGCCCGAATCCGCGGAGCGGCCGGCGACAGCAATAACAAGAAGCAAGAGCGCGATCAGGCCAAGCAGCCCGGCAAACACTGCGAGCCCGACGCGCTGGATTTTGAAGAACGAATGCGACGGCATACGCACGGTGCCAAGCAAGGCAATTGCCGCCAACGCTCCGAAGGTGAGTCCTGGGAACAGGGAAAAGATGAAGTCCCATGCCGGCGCGTGCAGCAGATTGGGAAACGGACGCATCCATCCGCCGAGCCAGAGCGTGACCGCGATCGACGAGACGGCGATCATCGCGGCATATTCGGCGAGCATGAAGAGCGACCAGCGCAGTCCGCTGTACTCGGTGTGATATCCAGCGGTAAGCTCGGACTCGGCTTCGGCCATGTCGAAGGGAGCGCGATTCGTTTCCGCAACCATTGCGATGGCAAAGATTCCAAATGCAATAAAGCCCAGCGGAAAGAATTTGAAGATGAACCAGACACCTTGCTGCTGCTGGGCTTGCACGATTCCAATCATGCTCAGCGTGCCAGTGCCGGTCGCGTTCAGGCTGGTCATGACGATCGCCGAGACTACGGCCAGTCCCATGGCGACTTCATACGAAACCATCTGTGCGCTTGATCGCAGCGCGCCGATCAAGGGATAGTGCGAGTTCGAGGCCCATCCTGCGACGACGATCCCTAGCACGCCGAGTGACGAGACACCGAGCATGAAGAGGATGCCGATGTTCATGTCGCTTACGGCTTGCGACGGGCCGAAGGGAATGACTGTGTAGACGGTGAAGGCGGCGAGCAGGCCGATCAGCGGCGCTACCCAGAAAACGAATTGATCGGCTTCGCTCGGGATGATGTCTTCTTTCAGCATCAACTTGAGTGCGTCGGCGAAAGGCTGCAGCAATCCGTGCGGACCGACACGCATGGGTCCGAGACGAATCTGGAAGTGAGCGAGCGCTTTACGCTCGATCCAGTTCATCGCAATCACGGCTACGGACACGCCGGCGAAAATGATCAACACATAAATCAGCGCCCAGAACTGGTTCCCTGCCTCGCCAGGCGTTAGCGTGCTGCCGAGGTACGACATGATGAAATTCGGCATCAGCGATCCACCTCGCCGAGCACGATATCGAGCGTGCCGATAACCGCGATTACGTCGGCGACGAGCAGGCCTCGAACCATGATGTCCAGCGCCTGTAAGTTCACGAACGATGGCGGACGAACGCGGATGCGGTACGGTTGCGTCGAGCCGTCGCTGACGATGAAGTATCCCAGTTCACCTTTGGGCGCCTCGATGGAGTGATAGATTTCACCGACCGGCGGCTTGATCACCTTCGGCACTTTGCCCATGATCGGACCTTCGGGAATGCCGTTGACGGCTTGTTCGATAATGCGCAGCGACTGACGCATCTCGGCCATGCGAACGAGGTACCGGTCGTAGGTGTCGCCGTTCTCTCCGATTGGAATCTCAAAATCGAAGTCGGCGTAGGCAGCGTAGGGCTGGGCCTTGCGCAGATCCCATTTGACGCCGCTAGCGCGTAGTACGGGGCCGGTCACTCCTAACGCGATCGCATCGGCGGCTGAGATTACGCCGACATTTTTTGTGCGCTCAAGCCAGATGCGGTTGGTGGTGAGCAGAGTCTCGTATTCGTCAATCTTGGGCGCGACGAAGGTCAGGAAATTCTTTACGTCTTTTTCGAAGCCCGCATACGTCTCGTACTGGCAACCGCCGATGCGGAAGGCGTGCGTGGTCAGACGCGCTCCACAGTACTTCTCAAAAATCTTGAGGATCTCTTCTCGGTCGCGGAAGGTGTAGAAGAGCGGGGTCATCGCTCCGATGTCGAGCGCGTGCGTGCCGAGCCAAAGCTGATGGCTGGCGATGCGATTCAGTTCGGTCAGAATCACGCGAATGTATTTGGCGCGCGCCGGCGCTTCGACGTTCAGCAACTTCTCGACCGCTTCGCAATAGCCCAGACCGTTCGAGACGGCGGCGACGTAATCCATACGATCGACGTAGGGATTGAACATCGTGTAGGTGCGATTCTCGGCAATTTTCTCGACGCCGCGATGGAGGTATCCAATCACGCACTCTGTGCCTAGCACTTTCTCGCCGTCGAGTTTCAAGATGACGCGCAGCACTCCGTGTGTGGCCGGATGCTGCGGCCCCATATTGATGATGAGTTCGTTCGAGTCGAGATAAGTATCGGGAGCGTCAAGATCGAGGTTCGACATCGGATCCAAGCGGTCGTTCATTGTCCGCTCTCGATTCCCAAGTTGATCTGTACCCATTCCTGATCTTGCTGCAGAATGCCGTAGTCTTTGCGCAGCGGGTGCCCCTTCCATCCGTCGGGCAATAGAATGCGCTTCAGGTCGGGATGTCCGTCGAATTGGATACCGAACATGTCGTAGACTTCGCGTTCCAGCCAGTTCGCGGTCGCCCAGATCGAAACGCTCGACGGAATCGAGGCTCCGTCGGCGATTTGCGTCTTCACCCTCACGCGCTCGTTACGCGGGAAGGAATAAAGGATCCAAATCACGTCGAACTGCTTTTCGCGTTTCGGATAATGCACCGCGGTGATATCGACGCAATAGTCGAACTCTTCTTCATCGCGCAGCAAGCGCAAGAGGTTGGGAATCAGCGAGCGATCAACTGCGAAGTAGTTTTGTCCGAGATACGTCAGCGCTTCGAGGGCGGACCCATACTGGGCTTTGTATTTCTCGACTAGCGGCGAGGTCCACGGCAGTGGAACAGGGCCAGCAGGTTTGGCCGGAGCGGCGGGTTTGGCTGCAGCAGCCGGCTTTACGGGCGCGGCTGGTTTTGCATCGGCGACGGCTGGAGCCGCTTCAGCGGTCTTTTCCGCCGTCGGCTTCTTATCACCTTCCGGCGGCGGTGGTGGAGCGGGTGTTTTAACGTCCTCAGCCATGCAGGGATCGATCGTTTTAACAGCGCGTTCTAACAGCGCATTCTAAAAGCGGCACAAGTGTTTAGGAAAGGCTCACTTCTAACATCTGGTCCCGTCACCGTCAATGACGGCTGTCACAGGGTCCGCTCGGCGCACGGATTTCACTATCACGTCAGAAGCACTAATGACGCGCTGCCTGAAAGCTCTCGACCAAATCGCGGATGCGTATTGCGTCCGCTTTGCGATGGCCGTGGCTGGTGATCGGATCCGTGCCTCCGGTCGATTCAATGAGAATGTCAGACCACAGGACTCCCGTTGAAATCTTTACCGAAGCCACCTGCGAAATCGAGATGTTCTCTTCGAGGCTGCCGAAGAGACGACGCTTCACGCGGCTCACGCGCAGCGGGCTCACCACGATGCGCGTCGGGAAGAAGAAGTTCCCTTTCGTCCAGCGGCTTGCCCTAAACACTTCATCGGAAGCAGGTGGATTGAGGCCAGTCGTGTTTACACCCATTCGAGCGCGCCTTTCTTCCAGATCCACAGGTAGCCTACGATCAGAATGCCCAGAAAGATCATGATCTCGATCAGGCCGAAAACGCCGAGAGCCTTGAATTTTACCGCCCAGGGAAACAGAAAGACTGTCTCCACGTCAAAGACGACGAAGAGGATGGCGATGATGTAGAAGCGAACTGTGTATCGTCCTCGAGCACTGTCATACGGATCGATGCCGCACTCGTAGGGCATCAACTTCACGCGGTTCGGACTCTGCGTGCGGATGATCCGCGCCACCAGCAGCGTGATCGGGATCAGAATGCCACTCTGCGTGCGGATGATCCGCGCCACCAGCAGCGTGATCGGGATCAGAATGCCCACGACCGCCAGAAACAGGAAAATGGGAACGTAGTTTTGCGGCATGATTCCTCGGAACAGTCGCAACTCAGTGTGAAACCGAATAGTACCGCCGAAGAGGCCCGGCTTCAAGGTCGCGTGAACAAAGATGGCGTGACCGCCGATACAGACAGCCGAGCGGCGTTTCGCTTAGATCGCCTGCTCAGGCGCGATCCGATCGGGAAAGATGAAGGTCTTGCGGGCGAGATTGGAGTCGAGAGTCTGCTTACGATAGTAGTGATCGAGCAGGCTGGGCTTCCATACCAGCAAGTCGGCATTTAGTTGGGAAAATTGTTCCCATGGTTGAGTAGGCTCCGCGCGCGCCATGCGCTCGCGAATCAAGAACAGATACGCCCAAGTGATCGTTTCGTGATAACGGTCTGCCTTACCCTGCGCGGCGGCGAAGCGCTGCAACGCCGCAGAGAATTTATGAAGCGCTTCGATTGCTGTGTACCTGCGCAGATACTCGAACGCCAACTGAACGTGATCGGCGTGGTGAAATGTGTCAGGAGAGATTTCCCCATT
>JBEKPH010000030.1:0-52580 GCA_049520915.1 Terriglobales bacterium | reverse complement strand
TTGTAAGAGACTGCTGGCTGTCCGGGGCGGATACAGCGCGAAACAATACATCTGATTTGCGTGCGGCGTGAGAGTGGGCGGGAGGACCCATGGCGGAGACGTTCGAAGCATACCGAACTCGAATCCTAAGCTATCTTGGCGATGAGGAGCCCATCGGTGTCCAACAAGCCACCCCATCGCAGCTCGATTGGCGTCTGCGCGATGTCGCGCCCGAGGAGTTGATCCGGCGTCCTGCACCTGAAAAGTGGTCCATCGCCGAGATCGTAGCGCACTTGGCGGACGCGGAGCTGGCGATGGGGTGGCGATTGCGAAACATGCTGGCGAATCCGGGCGTGGCCTTAGCCTGGTGGGATCAGGACGCATGGGCGGAGCGCCTGGGTTACGCGCAGCAAGATGCGAGCCTTTCGGCAGCGGTCTTTCGCGCGCTGCGCGAGAGCAACCTGCGACTGTTGGAGTCGGTCCCGCGCGCACGGTGGGTGGAGTGCTATGGGGTCCACGAGGTACGCGGGCGGCAAACGGTCGAGGAGTTCGTCCGCATGGAAGCGGCACACGACCTGAACCATCTTCGGCAGATCGACCGCATCTTGAGTGGGCGTAGGGAGTGGTAGCCGTCTGGCTGCCGGCACCTCGGATAAACCGGGCGATAGGAAAATGGGGAACGTCCCGTCAGTGTCCCCACAATTTAGACCACATCTAAGAGCTAAAAGTCAGTGAGTGTACTAGCGATATTTTCGCAATCCATGCCTTCCGAAGCCGTACAATGTGGCACGATCACCCTCCAAGGAGAACGGAACTCAATGGCGCACCACATTGCGAAACAGGTACATGACAAGTTCAAAATCTTTAGCGGAGAACTCGCATCCGACGGCACGATTGGCAAGCTGGCCGATGAGGTGGCTGCATTTGTCAACAAGTCGAAGATCGCCGCGAAGAGTATCGGCGTGGCTCACCTAGAGCCGGGCCGTCGTCTGGTAATTACTCTAGGCTATCGCGACGACGAAGAAGCGTATCCTGTGAAGTTGCACTGTCTCCCCCTGGGGAAAATCGATCTGAAGGCGGGAGATTTTCGAGCACTCGAGGCGAGTATGGCGAAGGCTACGGGCAAGTACAGCAACATCATCTGTCACGAACTCTACGTGGCGAGCGGTGACACCTTCACGATGGTCCTGATGACTCACGAAGCATCCTGATCTCTTTCCGAACTAGCGCAACAGAGCGAACCAAAAAAACAGCAGAGCGATTCAGGAGAAACTCGGGGATCGACGAGACGTACTCCAAGCTCAAATCGCAGAACCGGCCAACATCACGTTTGTCCCTGCAATTTCCAGAGGGGAACCACAGGCGATCCACCTTCGCGAGCCCATAAGCTGTGAGTATATCGTCAGAAAACGCGGGAGACGAACCAAGGAAATCGGTGCGGGGAAAAGATTCGTCATCCTCTCCCCGCGAGCCGTAAATATCAATCCGCAGTCGTTCGCGGCATCCGCCAGTTCTCGGTCAGCAATCTCTCGCCGAGAATTATTGCAGCGGGCTTTCCGTCCCCGCGCAGCTCGTCAACGCTGCCGAGCTATAGCGCACCACCGCGTCCGCAACCGAGCAGAACGAGCGCACCCCTGTTTGGTTCGGCGCCAATGGAGACCCGGCGATCTGGTACGTCGAGTTGGGAGTTCCGCTAGCCCCACCGAGCGTGAAATGATATCCGCTCTTGGTGCCAGTCGAAAGTTGTGTATCGATCAGGCAGGCGCCAGCTGAAGTCGGTGGCGAGCAGGATGTGCCCGACAGGGCGCCGAGCGTAGACGCGAAGCCCACCGTCGGATACGCCGAGTTGTATGAAATCTCCGCTGTGTTCAAGGTACGAATCGACGCCACCGAAGACGATTCATTCGCCGCGATGCGCGCTCGTAACAGGTTAGGGATAGCGATCGCCGCAATAATCAAAATGATCGCCACCACGATGAGCAATTCGATGAGTGAGAAGCCTGTTTCCGCATGTCCCCGAGTAACCTTTCCAAGCTGAGTGCCCCACTCAGATCGTACGCGCCAATTTTGGAAAACGGAAATTACCGAAGAGTGAGCCGCAGTAATGCGCAGCCCGAATCTCTCGGATCCGTACCCGCCATCCCAAAAGCAAGAGCGGCCGAACGGCACAAAATTTCTCCCGATACATGACCTCCAGTCGTATTACCGGTCCTTTTTTCCCAAAAGAGGAATCCTGCCGACCCCGAAGCAGCCGCTTCCTCGCAAAATGTAAAATTCACACGGTAAGAATTATACGGTTGTGCCCAAATAACCACACCACATCTTTAGTTTCTGTCACTTACAGACCACCCCTAGACAAAATTCGCCACTACTCCTCCACTTGTTCGCCCGAACAAACAGCGAAGCTTACAGTAACTTACGGGCGCCCCGAACGCTCCCCTAAATCGCGCATTTACGATTGAGCGCCCGAGCCCACCTTCGCTTTTTCATCACCAACCAACATGCGCCCCATCACAGACTTCCCCACCCCAATCGGCGAAAATGAACATGACCTGTTCTCCAGGGTCGAAGTGTGCCCCGTCCCAGGGCGGCTTCAAGACTTCAGCCCCCCGTCCCGTTTTCTTTGATAACCCGAACAGCAAGACGCCGGGAAAAGGATGCCGCAGGCATCCCCCGAACTTGAATTTCCTGATGGCTGAAGGCTGAAGGCTGAGATCGCTAAGCCCTTATTCCGCAATATTTTACGAATACGTCCTTTAGAGTCAAAGATCTGCGAGGAGTACCATCGATAAATCTCTGATTCTAAAAGATCGAAAGATAAGAAAAAACGCCACGGCGCAGCGCATCGTGGGCCTTACCTGACGGCTGACGGCTGACGGCTGATGGCTGAACCCTGCCTCACTTCAAATACTCCGAATCCTTAGTCAAATCCTTCGGCTTCTCAATCGGAAACGGGGGGAAGTCATGGGACGTGCCTTTGAGGAGGGCGACTGTCACCTCCGCGCGCTTCACGCCGTCGTGCACGATGATCTTGTGCTTCTCGGCTTCGGAGTAGCCCTCCCAGAGCGAGACGCCGGCATACGCGCCGTCCTTGCGCAGGATGTAGTAGATCATGTCCATGAACTTCAGTTTGGTCATATCTTTGTTATAGTTACGGACGATTCTTTGAAGCGCATCCATCCCCGCGTCGATGGGAGACATGCCATGGCGCATGTTCTCGACGATGGTATGCGCGCCCGCGACCTTGATGTTCTCTTCGCCCGCGCCAGTCGCTCCGGCCGAGCCCACATCGGCATCGGTGTAGCAGCCCGCGCCGATGATGGCCGAGTCTCCAACGCGCCCTGGAATCTTGAATGAGAGCCCGCTGGTGGTGGTGACGCCCGACATTTCTCCCTTGTCGTTGAGCGCCGAACAGTGAATGGTCCCCGTCGGAGGCGAAAGCACGCGCCGAATCGCTGCCATGCGAAACTCGGGCTCGATGCCTAACTGCGCGGCGCTTTCTGCGAGGCGGTCGATCCGGTCTTGCCAGAGCTCGGACTGCGGAGTTTCTCCGGGAATCGCGGGAGCCTTCCAGTGCGGATCGGCCAATCCCGGCCCCCACCAGTCGTCGGTCGAGTGATTTTCTTTCCACAGCAGCCAGATCTTGCGGGAGCGCTCGGTGAGCAGGTTCTCGCGCGGGAAACCTTGCGCGACGGCAAAGCGTTCGGCGCCTTCTCCGACGAGCATGACGTGTCCGGTATGTTCCATGACAGCTTTGGAGACGAGCGCGACATTCTTGATGTTGCGCACACCGCCGACGGAGCCGGCGCGGCGCGTGGGTCCATGCATGCAGCAGGCATCGAGCTCGACGACTCCGTCTTCGTTGGGAAGACCGCCGAGTCCGACGGTATCGTCGTTGGGATCGTCTTCGGGTCCCTTGACGACGCGAATGGCGGCGTCGAGCGTGTCGCCGCCGCTTTTGAGGAAGGCGAAAGCTGCGTCGACGTAGTTCAGGCCATTGTGCGCGCAGATAAGGATGGGACGCTTGCCGGAGCCAAAGTAGCCTGAGTTTTCTGCGCGATCGCTTTTCGGGTTTTCTTGCGCGTTCGGGTTGGAAGCATGCAAACCGGAAACGGCCGAAGCGGCGAGGGCGGAGCCGATGAATCCACGACGACTGATAGGCATAATTTCTCCGTATGAATGAGGAAGCGGCGAGAAGAATAGCACGCGGGACGGGCGATCTCACTCCACGAGCGGCAGCAATCGCGCAACGCCGTCGCGGAAGACGGCGGGTTCGGTGATCAGGCTGAGGACGAGATATCCGTCGGTGGGGAAATCGTAGAAGTGTCCTGGATGCACGAGCACGCTCGCCTCGCGCAGCAGGCGGATGGCAAGATCTTCGTCGCTGCCGAGGGCGGGAACGCGGAGGACGACGTACCATCCGCCTTCGACGAGCAAGCGCACGCAGGCGGGATGACTCGCGAGCTGGCGATCGAGTTCGGCGAGGTTTACGCGTAGACGATCGAGCAGGAGCGGTTGAATCTGCTTGCGTTGGTCGAGCAGCACGGGCGCGGCGAGTTGGATCGGCGCGCTCATGGAAAGAAATGTGTCGGCGATGATTTCTAGGCGCGCTCCTGCGTCGGAGACGGCTTTCTGGGGGCCGCTGGTCGCGACCCACGCGAGCTTCATCTGCGGCAGCGCGGAGACCTTGGAAACACCGCTCAGGGTGAAGGTGAGAGCATCGGAGTTTCCGACAAAACTTGGGCGCGTCGCACCGTCGTGCGCGTAGTCGAGGAAGACTTCGTCGACGATCAGGGCTAGTTCGTATTCTTCGCAAAAGCGATTGAGCGCGGCGGTCTCGGCGACGGAGACGTAGGATCCGGTTGGATTATTAGGATGAACAAGAATCACGGCGCGTGAACGGGCGCTGGCAGCTTTGTAGAGCGAGTCGAAGTCGATCTGCCATCCGTGATCGTAGAGCAGCGGATAGGGGATGAGTTTGACGTCGGCAAGATCGGCGAGAAACTCGAAGAGCGGATAGCTCGGTTTGGGAACGAGGATTTCGTCGCCGGGATTGCACAGCAAGCGAAAGACATACGAGTAGGCTTCGCTGGTGCTGGTGGTGAGGATCAGGCGCTCGGGATCGAGATGGAAGACTTCGTGCGACTCCCGGTAGTAGCGACAGACGGCCTGGCGGGCTTCGAGGAGTCCGCGGGGCTGCGGCTGGTAATGCATCGCTCCTTGATGCACGAGCGCAGTGAGCACTTCTTTCGTGTCGGGGCGAATACCGGCTTCGGTGGGATTCGAGACGCTGAAATCGAGGATGTTGTGTCCGGATGTTCGCGCCTCTTCGATGGCGCGCGTGAAGGCATTGGGAGTGAGCGTCCAGTTTGTGCGGGTCGAGAACATATCAGTGAACGGATGATAGAGCAGAGTGCGACAGCTGGCTCGAACGGCTAGAGCTACTGTAGCGCCCTTCGCGCTCTCCGATCGCAATCACGATTATTTTAGAAAAAATCCCAATTGTTCTGGAGGAGGCAAAGTTTTTGTGGTCCAAAACTGGCGTTGGGCGGCTTGTACAGCTACGATTTTCGCCTGCACCTCTGACGCCAGGGTGTCGTAACGAACCAAAACGTTGGCTTGCCAGTAGGGCTGGTTTTCGCGAGCCCAGCCTTGCTCATATTTGCCGCGCATCTCGGTGATGGCGTCGCGGAGGCTTTGCAGGCGCCCGTTGATGTCGACGATCTCGTCCAAGTCGCCCTGGGCACGCGGGATTTCTGTCTGGTTCTGATAGGCGTCCCAATAGTAGTGGCTGATCTCGGAGGTGAACTGAATTTTCATGCCGAGCGTGTCGAGATGCCACGCAGCGAGCAGCATGTCGTCGAGAGTTTCCGCGTGCAGATGGGCCTTGGTACGATTTTGCAAGAGTGATTCGGCGGCTTGCTCGGCGCTGATGCGCAGGTCGTGCGTTACCGGCAATGCCGTCGCGGCGGTCGTGGCG
This sequence comes from Terriglobales bacterium, assembly GCA_049520915.1. GTDB lineage: Bacteria > Acidobacteriota > Terriglobia > Terriglobales > Acidobacteriaceae > Acidiflorens. Next base: position 46,621 of record JBEKPH010000030.1, on the reverse strand, counting down.
CCCGCTTGACTGAACGGATCGGTCCAGAAAAGTTCGTGGCTGGCGTTATCAAGTTTCACTCCGGCCAGCAGCGCGTGCGGACGATCGAGAGCATCGATGATGGTGGCGAAGGTCTTGTCGTCGCCATGATTGCGATAGAAGGCCCAGTCATAACTGTTCTTGAAATCGTCGATGCTCGACTCGCCGGGCTGCCAGCTGGCGACTGCTCCGAAAACCAGCGAGGGCCAACTCATGTCGACCAGTGATTCGCCATCATCGTTCCAGGTTGTGTTGAGCATTCCGAGCGCCTGATGCTTTTGGCCGTCGCGAACAAAATTGCGGATGTTCACGAATGCGCTCTCAAGATCGGGCCAAATCACGCGCCAGTCGCCGGCACCCGGCGCCACGACCACGCGCAATCCGGCGTTCGTGTAGGGAGTAATGATGCCCTCGTAGCTAGGCTTCGGATCGTAATCCCACGGAACAGCGATCATGTCTTTGGGGAGAATCGTCAGTAGTTCTGGATACTTTACGGCTATGTCTCCCCAGAACATGAGTTGCTTGTGATAGGGCTTCATGATCTCGAAGACTTTCTGGAGGTGCTCGAGGTAGACGCGTCCCAGGCCTTGCTGGGCTGCCAGGTCTTTGGTCCGACCATGACCAAGCTCGAAGGTTTCGTCGGATCCGACGTGGAAGAACGGGCCGGGGAATTCGGGAACGACTTCTCCGTAAACCTGGCGGATGAAATCGTAGGTCTTAGGATTGGTCGGAGTGAGGACGTGGCCGTGCGGCGTCTCGGCGAGATCGGAATAGATTTCGTATTTCAGGAGTTGATGCAGATGGCCAAATGCTTGTTGCTCGGGCAGAAGCGTGATGTAGTAGCGGCTGGCGTAGTCAACGAGGTCTTTGATCTCAGCAGGGGTCAGGGCCGCTTTGTCGGGAGCGACCAGCGATTGGGACTTGAAATCGAAAACGTTCTCCATGTTGAAGCCGAGGAGATTGATCTTGTATTCGGCCAGGGTGCGAATCTGGAGTTTCAAGTAATCCAGCGTGGGAATAGGACCGCGGCTGATATCGTCGCTCACGCCGCGCCACTCCATGCTAGGCCAGTCGCGGATGACGAGCGCGGGGATGGCGAGCGACTTGGCTGCGGGTCCGTCAGGAAGGAGCAACTGCCGAAGCGTCTGGACGCCGTAAAAGACGCCTTGCGCAGTTCGAGCGGCGACGAGTACGCCGGAATCGGTCGCGCGGATGATGTAGCCCTGTTCGCCGAGGTCGTCGCCGATTTTTATTCCTTGCGATTCGAGATACGAACGGAGGCCGCGATCGGTGAGTCGTCCGAGAGAAATGTGCCCGGGCGATCTGGGAGCGGCCGTGGCGGATTCGATGGACAGCTTCATTCCTGTGCGGTCGCGAATTTCTTTTTCGAGCGTCTCTGCGGCCAGTCGATCTTCATTGCTGTTGATCAGGATCGTAGTTGTTGGCTTGATTACAATCTTGCCTTCGCTGACGCGAAGTTCCTTCGGAGCGGGCAAGAGTTTGAGAGCGCGGACGGGATCGGGGGCCTGGGCATGTAAGGCCATCGGCAGGCAGAGGAAGCAGGCGAAAATCCATTTAATGGTTTTCATGATGTGTGTAAATGGCGAGACTAACAGGCGGGTCAGGGCTGAGACAAGTTGGTAGAGCCGATCAGAACGCTAGAGAAAGCCTGCCGAGCTTTGCTCGGCTTGGACCCTTCGACTCCGCTCAGGGCAGGCTCGCGAGACGCCCGCCCCCACACAAGCTACTCCAACTACTTTGCGAAGGCTTCTTTGTTTACTACGTAGGGCATCTTGGTGATGTCGCCGCCGTAGTTCCCTTCCAACACATCGAGCAGTCCCTGGACGCAGCGTCCTGCCATGCCTTTGTTGGGATCGGGGGACAGGCGCGTGATGCGGGCCGCGCTGGCGAAATGGGGCAATAAGCGGCAACGGTCGGCAATGGCGGGATCGCGCAGTGGTGAATCCGCCGGGAGCGGCTCTTTTTCGTAAACATCGAGTGCCGCGCCGGCGATCCACTTCTCGCGCAGGGCTCGCGCAAGCGCGGTCTCGTCGATTACGGGACCTCGCGACGTGTTGACAATCATGGCCGTCGGCTTCATCATGCGCAACGTTGTTTCGTTGATCAGATGATAGGTCGGCGTGGCGCTCTCTCCCTCGCGCAGCAGGGGGACATGCAGACTGATAAAGTCCGCTGTGCTCAAGGCTTCGTTCAACGTGGTGTAGCGAATGGAAGTTTTCTCGCTGCTGATGCCGCGCGCGAAGCGCAGATCGTTCGTCTCTTGAATGGCGTTGATGTAGGCGTGGTTTTCGTAGGCGGGATCGAAACACAGGATATTCATATCGAACCCGGCGCATTTCTTGATCATTGCGAGGCCGATGCGCCCGGTGCCGATGATGGCGACGGTTTTTCCGGTGACCTCATCGCCCAAGAACGGCAGATAGGGATGCCAGTATCCCCAGCGGTTTTCGCGGCAGAGATATTCCGCAGGCCACAGCTTGCGGGCGAGTTCGCCCATTAGGAAGAAGGCGAACTCGGCAGTCGCTTCAGTCAGGACATCGGCGGTATTGGTAAACGGAACTTTGTAGCGATTGGCATCGGCGCGATTGATGTTGTCGAATCCGACGGCATATTGCGCGACGACTTTTAGGGTGCCGTCACCGGCGGCGAAGACCTCGGCGTCAATGGGATCACGGAGGGTCGTGATGAGGCCGTCAATGCCGGCCTTCACCTTCTCGATGATCAAGCTCTTGGGCGGTGGTTCGGGCTTGGGATAGACCTCGAGGTCAAATCCTTTATGTCGAAGGATGTCGAGGGCATCTCCGATATCACACGTGGCATAGACGCGGATTTTCTGGGTCATGGGCGACAACAGTGTATCGCAGTGCGGAGGCGACGGCGAAGGTGACGACCCGGCGAAAAAGTGCGAGCGGCAGCGGTTTAAGGCAGATTGCTGAAAAAACAAGGTCGCATCGCGTCGAGCCTCAGCGGCTAAAGACGGGAGTGAGAATAAGGCACTTATCGCAGCGGTAAACCGCTGCGCCACCCAAAGGCAAGAGTGCAATCCAGTGTTTCAGGTTTCGGCATGGCTGAAGCCATGCCCTTTCAATGCACTCTGCGCAAACTCTCTGTGGGCCAACTGATTCAGATTGCCGTTAGCTCTACTGTTCGCGGCGCTCGGGGCGTGGGGCGACGGAGGCTGCCTGGGCGTGATGGCGAACGTCGGCACCAAGCACCCAGAAGATGACGTCTTCGGAGATGTTGGTGGCGTGGTCGGCGACGCGTTCCAGGTTGCGCGCGACGAGGAGCGCGTCCAAGGCTTGCTGCGTGACCTGAGGCTCTTCGTTCATCTTGCGCACTAGCATGATGAAAGCTTCGTCGCGCATGCGGTCGACGACGTGGTCCATCTCGAGAACGGCCTGGGCAAGTTCTGCTTTGCCTTCGACGAAGGACTCGAGGGCGCGCCGCACCATGGCGCTGACCGCGGTCGCCATGCGGCCGATATCCACGGGCAACTCAACGGCGGGCAGTTCGATCAAGTCCATGACGCGCTCGGCAACGTTGACCGCTTGATCGCCGACGCGTTCGAGGTCGGCGTTGATCTTGGTGACCGCGAGGATGAAGCGCAGGTCGACGGCGGCCGGTTGCTGCGTGGCGAGAATGTCGAATGCTAGTTCGTCGATCTCGCGCTCGGCGGCGTTGATGAGGCTCTCGTTTTCGAGCACCAACTGGCAGCGGGAGAGGTCCCGTTGCGTATATGCCTGGCACGCGCGGTCCACCGCCAGTTCCGCGAGTCCGCCCATGCGGAGCAGTTTCTCGCGGAGATCCTCCATTTGCTGCTGAAAGCGAGTACGCATTTATACGAGCCTCTTCATCCGAATCTGCCGGTGACGTAGTCTTCCGTCCGTTTATCGGAGGGATTGGTAAAAATCTTTTCTGTCCTGTCGAATTCGATCATCTTGCCGAGCAGGAAAAAGCCGGTAAACTCGGCTACCCGCGCGGCCTGCTGCATATTATGCGTCACAATGACGATGGTGTATTGCTCTTTTAATTGAAAAATAAGCTCTTCGATTTTGCCGGTGGAGATGGGATCGAGGGCCGAGCAGGGCTCGTCCATGAGCAGGACTTCGGGCTGAACGGCCAAGGCCCGCGCGATGCAGAGACGCTGCTGCTGACCTCCGGAGAGGCTGGCGCCGGATTTTTTGTGAAGATGATCTTTCACTTCGTCCCAGAGCGCAGAGCTTTCCAGTGATTTGCGAACGACTTCGTCGAGTTGCTTGCGGTTGCGAAAGCCGTTCAGTTTGAGACCCGCGGCGACGTTGTCATAGATCGACATGGTGGGAAAGGGATTTGGCTTCTGAAAAACCATGCCCACACGGCGGCGCAACTGCGTGGCGGAGGTTCCGTTGTAAACACTGAGGTCGCCGATGCGTACGCTTCCTTCGACGCGCGCTTCGGGAATCGTTTCGTGCATCCGATTCAGGCAGCGAATGAAGGTGGATTTGCCGCAGCCGGAAGGGCCGATCAGCGCGGTCGCGCGGTTCGCAAGCACGGCGATGTTGATATCGAACAGAGCTTGCGTCTTGCCATAAAACGCATTCAGTTGCTCGACATTAATTCCGACACCCATAAATGGTTAAGCTCCGGATAATGTTCCGTGTTTCACGGCCAGGCGAACCGCCGCCACAGCACTCACGATCAGCACGATTAAGACCAGCGATCCGGCCCACGCTTGTTTGTGCCACTCGTCGAAGGGCGAAATCGCGTAGGTGAAGATTTGCAGCGAGAGAGCGGCGGTGGGCTGGTCCGTCTTCCAATTCCAAAATTGGTTGCCGAATGCGGTGAAGAGCAACGGGGCGGTTTCTCCGGCGACGCGGGCGAAGGCCAGCATCACTCCGGTAATGACGCCCGAGGTCGCGGTGCGCAGCGTAATTGAGAGCGTGGTCCGCCATCGCGAAACGCCCAGGCCGTAGGCGGCTTCGCGGATGGCCTGCGGGACCAAGAGGAGCATTTGCTCCGTGGTTCGCGCGATGGTTGGGATCATCATGATGGCCAGCGCAACGCCACCTGCTAGGGCGGAGAAATGTTTCTGCCGCATCACGACCAGTCCGTAAGCAACAATCCCGATCACGATGGAGGGGACACCGTTCAGAACGTCCGAGACAAAGCGCACGATGTCGCCGTAACGATTTCTTCCGTATTCGGAAAGAAAAATGCCGGCGCCGATGCCGAGTGGAACTCCCAGTAAGCTGGCGATGCCTAGGATGACCATCGAACCGACGATTGCATTGGCCATGCCGCCGCCGGGTTCGCCCACCGGTTTCGGAGTCTGCGTCAGGAAGGCGAGGTTAATCGAGCCGATGCCCTTGTAGACCAGGTAAGCGAAGATGGCGAAGAGGGGCAACAGAACCAGCGCGACCGTGAGGATGGCAACGCCAGTCATCGCGCGGTCGGTTATGCGCCGGCGCAGGCTGAACGGCGGAATCTGTACTTGCGGAATTAAGACCGCGCCCGAGTTGGAAAGATTAGGCAAGATTTTTCGCTGGTTGACCTCGAGTAACGCTCCAAACCATGATTCGCGCGAGCGCGTTGACGACTATGGTGACAAAGAAAAGTGCCAAGCCAATTTCGATCAGCGCGGAGAGATACAGATCGCCAGTTGCTTCGGTGAATTCGTTGGCCAGAACGCTCGCCATGGTGTAGCCGGGGGCAAATAGCGATTTCGCGATCTCCGGACGATTGCCTATCACCATCGTGACGGCCATCGTTTCGCCGAGAGCGCGTCCCAAGCCTAAAATGATCGCGCCTACAATTCCCGCACGCGCATTGCGCAGGACGCCCATGCGGATCATTTCCCAGCGCGTTGCGCCCAGCGCCAGGACGGCTTCCCGCTGATGCTGTGGAACCACGGTGAGCACCTCGCGAGTGATCGAGGAAATAATCGGGATGACCATGATGGCGAGAATCACGCCTGCCGCCAGCATTCCAATACCGTATGGAGGGCCCGTGAATAGTCCCGTCCAGCCTAGCGTCTTGCCAAGAAATGGTTGGACGTACACGCGGAGGATCGGGACCAGAACGAAAATTGCCCAGAGACCGTAGACGACGCTGGGTATGGCCGCTAGAAGTTCGGTGGTGAAGGAGAGAATGCCGCGCAGACTCACCGGGCACATCTCGGTGATAAAAACGGCAACGCCGATGGAAAGCGGGACGGCGATGACGAGGGACAATAACGACGAGACGATGGTGCCGTACATGAAGGGCAGAGCGCCGTATTGATCCTCGACGGGGTTCCAGTCTGAGTTGCCGAAGAACTTTAGTCCAAACGCGTGCCAGGAGAGTTGGGAGCCGACTACCAGTTGGTAGACGATCAGCGCCAGCAAGGCTACGACCGCGAGGCCGCAAAGGCGCATTGCCCAGCCAAAAACGGCATCGGGGATTTCGCTGACCTTCCCCTGCAACAGCGGCGCCGTTCTGGTCTCGATTTTCAGGGCGGCCTTACTTCCCCGCTCCGGTTCGGGAGCGTTAAAACGCGGCCGGGGCAGGGCTTGATTTGACATTCGGTGTTAACGCTATCAGAGGGTTGTTACAAATCGATTAAAAAGCAGCGGGTTCGTCGTCCTTCGCCTTACCGGGCTTGGCTTTAGGTAAGAGCGGCAAGCTTTGGACCGCTAAGCCGAAAATCGGCCCTCGTCGGGACCGACGTGTGACGCGGGCCTTATGTCAGAATAGTGGTCGTCGCGCTTATGCCAACCTTTGCCGCTATCGATATCGGCTCGAACTCGGTCCGTCTGAAAATCTCGCGGTTGGTCGGCGGCCGCCTCAAGACGATCCACGAGGACCGCGAGGTTACACGACTGGGCGAGGGCGTTTTCAGCGGCGGGCTTCTGTCTCCCGAGTCGATGTCGAACACGGTGCGCGTCTTGCGCCGCTTTCATCGGGCGACGCAGGAGGCCGGCACCGATTCGGTGAAGATCGTGGCGACCGCCGCGATGCGCGATGCGCGAAATTCCCGCGCGTTTCTGGAGTGGGTGCGTTCCACTACAGGTTGGACCATAGAAATTATTTCTGGGCTGGAAGAAGCGCGCCTGATTCACCTCGGCATCATTTCTGCGGGGCGGCTGGGAGCTTCGAGCGTTCTGCTGATTGACCTCGGAGGCGGTAGTTGCGAGGTCACGCTCTCGCGAGACGGACAACTTCGCGACACGGTGAGTTTGCCGCTGGGGGCGGTTCGGCTGACGGGCGAATTCTTGCAGCACGATCCGCCAAGAAAGATCGAACTAAAGCGTCTTCAGGAATTCGTGGCGCGCGAAATGACCCGCGTACAAGATCGGATTAAATCGGCCCGCGTCGGAGCTGTAATTGCCACCTCCGGTACTGCTGCTGCGCTCGTGGAAGCTGCCCGACATATGGCGCGTACCAGAAAGCGTCACCCCGCCACCTACGCGACGCGCGAGATGATTCGTCAACTCGCCAAGCAGATCACGCGACTGCCCCTGGAGCAGCGGCGCAAAGTTCCTGGAATTGGCCCCCGCCGGGCTGAGATCATCTGCGCGGGAGCCGTGGTTTACGCGGAGTTGCTGGAGCGCTGCCATCTCGCCGGTTTTCGCTACTCGGCCCTGGGATTGCGCGATGGCATCCTGGCGCAGATGGCGGCCGACTACGATCGCAGTACGAAATCGGGGCGCGCCGTCGAATCGGAACGGTGGGAGTCGATCAAGCAGGCGGTCGAGCGTTACCGGGTCGACCTGAATCATGCCTTGCATGTGCGCGATGCAGCGTTGCTCTTGTTCTCTTCTCTTAAGTCCGTCCATCAACTTCCGCCCGAATATCGCGAATGGCTCTCGGCAGCGGCCATGCTTTTTGAAGTCGGGGATTACGTGAATCGCAACGGCCATCATCGACATACTTACTACATCATCGCCAATTCCGATATTTTGGGCTACACGCCGCAACAGCGACGAATTATCGGCTCGATTGCGCGATACCTGGGCAAGTCGCGCCCCACGCCGGGAGACGGGCCGATGAACTCTCTGAGTGTCGAGGAGCAGGAGTATGTAACTAAAGCTTCCGTGCTTCTGCGGATCGCGCGTGCTCTGAATATGGGCAGAAGCCAGTCGGTGGGAAAGGTTGGGGTTTCGGCGCGCAACGGCAGGATCACGATGAAGTTGACACCGCGCGGAAAAGCCAGCGTCGATCTGGAGGTGTGGTCGATCGAGAAAGATCGGGCTTATTTTCGGGAGGTTTTCGGCCGCGAGCTTTCCGTAGCCGCGGCGTGAAGCGCGCGCAGAATGCGCGGCGTGATGCACCAACTCAACGAACCAGAGTTGCGCCGCATTTCGACTTTGGCAACGGCTCCCTTTTTCAACTCGACTACTGCCTCACAGCCGCTGTCGCTGATTATGCGGCCTAAGAATTCCCGCAGATTTGGATTATGGCCAACGACCAGCATCGAATCCTGACGGGCATATTTCTCTAACATCTTTTGGAAATCGGAGAAACTTGCCTGAGGACGCAGCGCATTCTCGACTACGAGCTTTCCTTCATGCCCCATTTCGTTGCCCACCAAAGCCGCAGTTTGGGTCGAGCGTTTCAGTGGGCTGGAAACAATAATTTCGACCTGCACTCCCAAGGCCGCTAGGGCCCGTCCAATATAGCCGCACTGCTCGATGCCATCTTTATCGAGTGCGCGTTTTTCATCTTTCTTGGCAGTGCTCAGTTGTTGTCCGGCACTGGCGTGTCGTAAAAAATAGAGAAACATTTCGGAATACTATTCCTTTCCAATACTTCGGCTGTTCGAGCCGCGCCCGCTGAGTGTCCGACCGGTCGAGGACCGAGCTCCGCGTCGCGGGATGGAGACTGGTATGTCTTCCGGCGTGCGAGTCCCCTCGGCCAGTGCAATGAGAAAGTCCTGGGCGTTGAACGCAGCCGCGCCCTTCGGAGGTCTCTTGCTGCGCCCGCGCGGCGATTGCCAGGGGCGCAGATAGCGACCGTCACTCTGCAAAAATCTGGCCTTGGCATTATCGGAGAGATAGGCCGCTAGAATTTCATGGGAGACGCGGTCACGTAGCAGGGGACTCTTCAGAGGAAACATAACTTCGACGCGCTCGTGCAAATTGCGCGGCATCCAATCGGCGCTGCCCAGGTAGACGTCCGGTTCGCCGCCATTTTCGAAGTAGAAGATGCGGCTGTGCTCGAGAAAACGGCCCACGATACTGCGGACACGAATCCGATCGCTTAAGCCTCGGATTCCGGGACGAAGCGTACAAATGCCACGCACGATCAATTCGATGTCCACTCCCGCCTGGGAAGCCTGATAGAGCGCACGAACAATGTCTTTGTCCACCAGGGAGTTCATTTTGGCGACGATGCGCGCCGGACGGCCGAAGCGGGCATGTTCGGCTTCGCGCTCAATCAGGCGCAAACATTTCTCGGCCAGATCGAGTGGCGCCACCATCATCGGACCATAGCCCGGATGTTCGGCATAAGCGGTCAGAAAACTGAACACGTCGTGCACTGCGCTGGTAATCTCGGGATCGGCCGTCAGCAGGCTGAGGTCGGTGTAGAGCCGCGCGGTGGTGGCGTTGTAGTTTCCGGTGCCCAGGTGCGCGTATTGACGGGTTACGCCATCCGGATCATGCCGCACCAGCAGGCAGAGCTTGCAATGCGTCTTTAAGCCAACCAGTCCGTGGAAGACCTGCACACCGGCGTCTTCCATGTCGCGGGCCCAGCGGATGTTTGAGGCCTCATCGAAGCGAGCCTTCAATTCAACGACCGCCGTCACTTCCTTATGAGCCGCAGCTGCCATCAGAATTGGAACAATCGAGGAGTGCTCGCCGCCAGTGCGGTATAACGTCTGCTTGATGGAAAGCACGCGCTCGTCGTCTGCAGCCGACTGAATGAACGAGAGAACCGCATCGTAGGAATCGTAGGGATGGTGCAGCAAAACGTCATGGCGCCGCAGTTCCTCAAATAGATCGTGCGACTTTGCGGTCAGACGTAACTCGCGGGGCACGTAGCTGTGGAATTTCAATTCCGGGCGCGCCGCTTCGTCGTAGATATTGAACAGTCTGGAGAGATTCACGGGGCCGTTGACTGGGAAAATCTGCCAACGGTCTAGTTCGAAAACGGTACCCAGGCGTTCGATAATCTCAGGGTCAGCCGACGATTCGATTTCCATGCGAACTGCGTCGCCCTTGCGGCGATTGTGCAGTTCCGCGCGCACGGATTCCAGGAGATTGCGCGATTCTTCTTCCTGCAGATAAAGATTGCTATTGCGGGTAACGCGAAACGCAGCCGAAGAGACGATGTCGTATCCCTTGTACATGCGCGCGGCATGATGGACAACGAGGTCGGCGAGGAAAATGAAGTCCGAAGTTCCCTGCGACGGCAACCGCACCAGGCGCGGTAACGCGCGCGGAACGGTTACGACTCCCGTATAAGTCAGCGACGAACGGCGGCGGCGACGCAGCAACAGAGCCACGCAGAGGGCTTTATTGATCACGCGAGGAAACGGGTGCGCCGGATCGACCGTAACCGGAGTGAGGAGAGGATCTAGTTCCCGCTCGCAATAGTCGTCCACAAACGCCATCGCCGCTTCGTCCAGTTCATGGATGCCGAGGACGCGAATTCCGTGCTCGGCCAGAGCCGGACGCAGGCGGTCGTTCCAACAGGAATACTGTTCTTCGACGAAGTCGTGCGTCGCTTCCTTAATCAGTTCCCGCTCCTCGACCATCGTCAGCCCGTCGGGAGTGGTGGAATTGTGGCCGTCTTCCAGTTGCTGCATCAGGCCGCCAACGCGCACTTCGAAGAACTCGTCGAGGTTGCTGGCGGAAATTGCCAAAAATTTCACGCGTTCAAGCAGCGGATTATTGAGATCGGCCGCCTCTTCGAGGACTCGCCAATTGAATTTTAGCCAGGAAGCTTCGCGATTCAGAAGGGTGGCGCGGCTTGCGGAAGTTTTTCGGTCCATATCGAGCTTGGTCTTGATGCGGCGTGATGTCAGTTCTTTGACTACTGCTCCTGATGCGCCTTCGTGCGATGCGTAATGATGAATCGCACTTCCGTTCCGTTGGGTCGCTGCAAGTACAGATGATGCTTGTCCGCGCGGCCCTGAATTCGGACCCCAGGTTTCCAGTCCAGGGGCAACATCTCGTGGCGCTCCGGATCGCGTTCGGCCACGATTAATGCCCCACTCACGCGAACCGCGACTTCAAAGTAAGGATCTTCGTGGTAAATGGGAGTGTTCACTTCCCAGTACACTACGCGATCCCGCGTCTTGACCTCCGACCGAACAATCGTGAGCGGGAAATAGGTACTTTCGACCGCAAACGAATTCGCTCCGGAGGCAAGGAGCAAGATCATCGCAAACAAGGTCCAGCGCGACATCTGAGCCAAGTTAGTATACCAAGCTGGGTATCCAGCCATGGAAAAGGGCGCCGGTTTGTGGCCGGCGCCCGTAGTGGAGACCTTCGAACCGCACAGGCTTATTCAAAACGAGCCTGCGTGATCTAGAAGGTGTAGATCAAGTCAAACTGAATGCGGTTGAGCCAAGGTTCCTGCGAGCCTGAACCCGGGACCAATACTCCAGGGCCGGGCGTTGACGAAATCTTCAACCCAGGAGCCAGGGCTGCATTTTCGAGGTAGGGGTCCAAGGTGCGACCGTGCCACCAGGTAAACGCCGCAGTCGTGTTCGGAGCCACACGCCACAATCCGTAGAAACGGTGTTGCAGAATGTTGGTTGGCGCCCGTTGATCGCTCTCACCCCAGGAGGCGATCGCCGCATCCTGTTCTTCCCGCTCGTATGCGTATCCGAACTGGAAGTCATGCTTTCTCTTGATCTGGCCCAGGCTGATGTCAAACAGGTAAGCCTTCGACTGGCTGCCTAGATTCGTGTTAGGAGTTGAAGTCGTCTGGATACCGGTCGCGGTGTAATCGTAGGGATGCGCCGCCGCGTTCAGGTTGTCTTCAAACTCCGCCAAGATGTTCAGTGGCAAACGCGGCAAACCAGTCTGAAACTGGTTGTTCAGGATGAAGTCGGCATAGAGAAAGCCCGACAGGAAATGGGCGTTGCCGTTGGCATCCAGGTAGGTGGAGTTGGTCATGCCGTTGGCGGCGAAGGGACATCCGCCGACTAAGGTTGCCGTCGCCGGTTGGGGAGCCGTCGGACCACCCTTGATGGTTGCGCATCCAGGACCTTCCCCGGGAGCCGTCGTGGTGATGTTGCTGACGGTAACGGGATAAGTGGTGCCTGCAATGGTCACAGTGCCTGTACCGCTGCCGCCTGCGTTGGTCGCTCCCACGGCGAACGCACTCGAGTTCAGGAGTTCGTCGGGATAGCGGAAGTTCAGCAGCGTAAACGAAGGCGTAATCGACCAGAACTTAAACGGCTGGAGCGTTCCGGCGATCTGGCCGCCGACTGCGAAAGAATCGCGCCCTCCGCCTGCGATGCCCAGCGTTTTCGTGCTGGTTCCGGCCACTTCGTTGTAGAGCAACTGCATGAACTGGATGTTGAGATTCTTCACAACGGGAGTGTTGAAATCCTTCGAGAATTTCTCGACGAAACCTTCTGGGTTGATATCCGGGTCGAAGGTCAGCGATGTGCGCTGCCAGGTGAAGGCAAATTTGCCAGCCGTTGCCGAGAACCACTTCGCAGCCACCGGATTGTAGGTGATGTATCCACGATCGAGAGCGATCGTCTTGCGGTCAAAGTTGTTGGTCAAAGTCTCGTTGGTGGTGGTGGGGTCGCCGTCGGTTCCACTGGCTAGCGCCACGCCCGCGGTAAAGTCTTCGTTCAGTTTGCCTTCGAAACCGAACCGGATACGGATTCGGGCGCGGTTGCGGTCATTGCAGATCGCGCATCCGTCATAGCGCTGAAAATAGCTTTCGCCACGGACTCGGACGTCACCCGTCCAGCGGAAGCGGCCGAATGCGTCTTCGAGCCCGGCGAAACGTTTCTGCTGATCCTGCTCCGAGAGGGCGTTGTTGGTCAGTGTGGTTTGCACGTCGGCAAACTGGAGACCGAGCTTATCGACGGTATCTTTTGAAACCGACGAAGCGGCTACGGCGTTGGCTTTTTGCTGGGCGTCCGATGCGGCCTGTTGGGCCTGCTGCAATTGCTGTTGAGTTTGCTGAAACTGCTGGTTGGTCTGCTGGAGCTGATCGTTGGTCTGTTGCAGCTGTTGCGACAGGGCCTTGATTTGCTCCTGCTGCGCCGCAACCGCCTCTTTTAGAGCTTGCACGTCCGGGTTCACCGGCTTGGTAGCTTTTTTCCTGGGTGCGGCTGTCTGCGCCTGTAATATGGACGCCAACAGCAGCAGCACGCTGAGTCTGATAACCGCCTTCATTTTCTCTCCTTTTGCCGAAATCGGTGGCTCTCGCGAAAGTGTTGGAAAAGTCCTTCGAAATCCTGCTTTTTTGATTTCCGGGGAGGCCTGTGCACAACAATGCCTATCACAATACTAGAGTAACTAGGCATTTACTAGCAATTCTTGTGCCAGTTTCAATCCCCTCCGGAGATCTCAGGAAATGTGGGGAAAGTTATGCTTTCCGAAGCATGTGGGGGGACCTGCAAGAGAGGTCGTGCGCAAAAGTTTTCCATCCTAGAAGGCATTATTCGGTTCTCATGCGTGGATTTCAGAGAGGAAAAGGCGGGTAGGCCGACGGGTGCGGACGCAGGAAAAAGCCGTTCGGCACCAAAAGAAAAATGCCTTCCGGCTCGCGCAATTTTCCGGAAGGCAATCTTTTATTTCGTCCTAGAAATGCAGCTTTGGAACGGGGCGCCAATCCGAGGTCATCCCCGAGTTTTCGGCGCCTACCTAGTGAATCTGTTTGATTGCAACCTTCACTTTTTCGACCACACTTTCCGGCAGGGGCGCGTAGCTTAACTGGCTGGTCATTTTCTGTCCGTCGGTGACCATCCACTCCAGAAAATCAGAGATGATCTTCCCTTTTTTGGGATCTTTCGCCTGCGCCGGGATCAGCAACCAGGTGAAGCTCGAGATGGGATACGCCGTCTTTCCCGGTGCGTTCGTAATCGAAACCCTGAAATCCGCGGGCATCGCTTTTACTGACGCGGCCGCCTCGGTCACTCCGTCGAGCGAAGCTTTCACGAAGTTTCCAGCGGCATTCTTAACCGATCCGTAAGTAATCTTATTCTCGACGGCGTAAATCAGTTCGACATAGCCAATCGACCCTTGCAGTTGTCGAATTTGCCCGGCAACTCCTTCGTTGCCCTTGCCACCCATGCCAACCTTCCACTTAACCGATGTTCCCTTTCCGACCGCGCTAACCCAGTCTTTGCTGACTTTCGAAAGATAGTCGGTGAAAATGAACGTCGTGCCACTGCCGTCCGAACGGTAGACGACGATAATCGACTGATTGGGAAAGTTCACCCCCGGGTTGGCCTTCGTGATCGCGGGATCGTTCCAATTCGTAATGTTGCCCAAAAAGATTCCCGCGAGCGCTTCTGGAGTGAACTTGATCTCCGCGCTAACGCCTGGAACGTTATACGCTGGAACAACCGCTCCCATCACGGTTGGGATATGCAGAATCTTGACCTTCGACTGCGCCAATTGTTCGTCCGACATCGGACCATCGCTCGCGCCAAAATCCACCGTACCGTTTAAAACCTGCCGGATGCCGCCGCCGCTGCCGATGGACTGATAGTTGATCTGAACATCCGAATGCAGTTTGTTGTATTCGCTGAACCATTTGGAATACATGGGATACGGGAAAGTGGCGCCCGCTCCGTTCAACGTCGTCTGTCCCATCGCTGGTAGCGCCAGCGCGAGACCGGCCAACAGCAGCGCGATGCGTTGTATCACTAGTCGAGTCCTCCTCGAATCAATTTAAGTGTGCAATTTTCTTTTATGCGGAAAGTGTTACGGGAAGGTTACAAACCGGTAAATTTCTGATGAACCCACTTTGTTTTGCAGGCACTTAGGGGCTGGTCAGCAATCACCATTTTCGAGATTCCGTTGAAACCTCCGGCACAAATCCTCATCTTCTGGCACACTGCTTAACGGTGAGGAAGACTCTCAGTGAGTGACATTCGATACGCCCCGGGATGGCCCGGAATCGCGCCCCGCTGGACCTCGAGCGCCAAAACGGGCATCGGCACGGCCCTGAATCTCCACAGCCGGGTATGGTTCACGCTCAGTCATGGCATTCTCAATGAGATTTATTTTCCTCGCGTCGATCAGGCGTGCATCCGCGATTTCGGCTTGATCGTAACCGACGGCGGCCAATTCTTCTCGGAAGAAAAACGCCACTGTACGTTTGAGAACGCGCCGATTGAACCCGGAGTGCCTGTTTACGAACTAGTTAATACCCACCTGGAGGGTCGTTACCGGATCGAAAAGGAAGTGTTGACCGACCCGGTGCGCAACGTTGTTCTTCAGAAAGTTCGTTTCGTGCCGCTGCAAGGGAAGCTTAGCGACTATCGCGTGTACGCTCTGCTGGCCTCGCATCTGGCGAATTTCGGATACGGCAACACTGGCTGGACCGGCAGTTACAAGGGCACTCCTATGCTGTTTGCGCAGCGCGAATCCTGCTCTTTGGCGCTGGCCTGCTCCGCGCCTTTGCCCAAACGGTCGGTGGGATTTGCCGGCACCTCGGACGGCTGGCAAGACCTCTCGCAAAATTTTCAAATGACCTGCGAGTACGACCGCGCTGAAAATGGGAATATTGCCCTGACTGCGGAGATCGACATCGCGGCCTGCAATGGCGAGTTCATTCTGGCGCTCGGTTTCGGCGGAATTTGGGCTGAGGCGGGCCAGCAGTCTTTGTCTTCCCTCCTCACATCCTACGAAACTACCCGCAAAGATTACGTCTTTCAATGGCAGCACTGGCAAAAGGGGCTTAAGAAACTAGACGCGAAGCCACGCGAGAAAGATCTGTATCGGGCCAGCGTAGCGGTGTTGCGTTCACACGAATCCAAAGACTTCCTCGGCGGAATCATCGCCAGCCTCTCGATACCATGGGGCTTTAACAAGGGAGACGAAGACCTGGGCGGTTATCACCTCATTTGGCCCCGCGACCTCGTCGAGAGCGCAGGCGGACTGCTGGCAGCGGGCGCCCCGGACGACGCCCTTCGCGTGTTGCACTATCTTGAAGCGACACAAGAGGCCGACGGACACTGGCCGCAAAATATGTGGCTCGATGGCCGTCCCTATTGGAATGGCTTGCAGATGGATGAGACCGCCTTCCCGATTCTGCTGGTCGATCTTCTGCGCCGCGAAGCGCCGCGTTGCTTCGGAAGCGGGGAACGCTGGTGGCGGATGGTTCGCAAGGCGGCCTCCTACATCGTTATTAATGGTCCCGTTACGCAGCAGGATCGTTGGGAAGAAGACGGTGGCTATTCGCCGTTTACCCTCGCCGCCGAAATCTCTGCGCTCCTGATCGCAGCAGATCTTGCCGAGTCCGTCGGCCACGCGGAGAACGCCGATTTTCTGCGCGAAAATGCGGACACTTGGAACGACAACATCGAACGCTGGACTTACGCGGTCAACTGCGATCTCGCCCGCCAAGTTGGAGTCGACGGATACTACGTACGGATTACGCCGCCCGATGAAGATGGCGCTGCCTCGCCACTGCAGGGCTTTGTGCCGATCAAGAATCGCGCCACGACCACTTCCAATGCTCGTGCCATCGAGATCGTGAGCCCTGACGCGCTAAGCCTGGTTCGCTTCGGACTGCGCGCGGCGGACGATCCTCGGATCTTGAATACGATTAAAGTTATCGACGAGTTGCTGCGCGCCAAGCTCCCGCAGGGACCCGCTTGGTATCGCTACAACTGCGATGGCTATGGCGAACACGAAGATGGCTCACCCTTCGATGGCAGCGGAATTGGGCGTCCTTGGCCGCTGCTTGCAGGAGAACGAGCGCACTATGAGCTGATCGCCGGGCGCCCCGCCTCTGCGGAAACGTTGCTCGGGGTGATGGAAAATTCGACCGGGACCAGCCGACTGATTCCCGAACAAGTGTGGGATGCGGCGGATATTCCAGAGCGCGAATTGTTCGTGGGAAAAGCTTCGGGGTCGGCGTGTCCGCTAGTATGGGCGCATTCGGAATACATTAAATTGCGGCGCTCGCTGCTCGATGGGAAGGCGTTTGATCAGCCCCCGCAGACGGTGGAACGGTACCTGACCAGGAAACAAACCTCCGAGTATTTCAACTGGCGCTTCAACAACAAGGCTCGAACCATGCCGTGCGGAAAGAAGCTCCGGTTGCTTTTGCTCGAGCCAGCCATGGTGCACTGGAGCTTCGATGGCTGGCAGAGTTCGCATGACAGCTATTCCGAAGAAAGCGGCTGGAATTTGCAGCACCTCGATCTGTCGACTGAATCTTTGGCGGTCGGCCAACAAATCACTTTCACTTTTTTCTGGAAAACGAGTGGCCGCTGGGAAGGCCGCAACTACCAGGTGACGGTTGAGTAGGCGGGGCATCGTCGGTCTTCGATCTTTTCCAGCAACTTTGCGGCTAGCGTTTTCGGGGCAACATCATTCGAGGAAACATGCGCCTTCGTAGCTCGTTTGTTATGGTCGTACTCATGAGTGTCGTATCTGTATCTCAAACTCTGCCGGCCCCGAACGCCGTGACTGATCCGAAGCAGATCTCCTCCAAACCCGATGCTCGCGTGGAAAAGAATCTCTCTATTGAAAAGCTGTACATGACGCGCCAGGTTGGCGGTGCAACCTGGTCGCCGGATGGTAAGACCGTCGCCTTCGTCAGCAACATGAGCGGGCGCAACAATCTTTGGCTCGTTCCCTCCGAAGGTGGATGGCCGATGCAACTCACGGTGAGTGATGAGCGCCAGACGAGTCCTGCATGGTCGCCCGACGGGAAATGGATCGCTTATATGTCCGACTACGAGGGCGACGAATTGTGGGACATTTTTCTCGTCTCGCCGAAGACAGGACAGGTCGTGAACCTGACCAACACACGCGAGATTGCCGAACAGAACCCGACCTGGTCACCGGACGGCCGTTATCTCGCCTACACGGTTAAGCCAAAGACGTCGTCTGTGTTTGAAATTGACGTTTACGACACGGTGCTGCGCGATGTGAAGCATCTGACGTCGAGTACCGCAAAAGACCGACTGAACGGCAATCCTGTCTGGTCTGCGGACGGCAAGTTTCTGGTTTACACGCAAGACCAGGCCAAGGGGACAGACTCCAATGTGTTTCTCGTGGATACGGGGAGTGCCGAGAGCACGCTGCTCACGCCGCACGGGGGCGAAAAAACCTTCTCGGCTAATGATATTTCTCCCGACGGGAAGCAAGTTCTCATTACATCGAATGCCGCAAACGGCTACGACAATGTCGGACTGCTCGACGTTGCGACGAAGAAGATCCACTGGCTCACCCGAGACAAATGGGAAGTTTCGGGTCAGAGCTTTTCGCGCGACGGAAAGTTTCTGCTCTACACTGCGAATATTGACGGGAACGTCGACGTTTATGCCTACGACCTCGCATCGGAAAAGGCTCATCCACTGCCGCTTCCTAAGGGACTGAACTGGCCGGCGGGCAGCGAGTCGCCTTTCACCCGCGACGGATCGCGACTTCTTTTCACGCACACGGGGCCGACTTCTCCTGCGGATTTGTGGGTTTATGAGGTCCAGGCAAAACCAGGAAAGAACGCAGCTGCCAAGGTCAACGACTCGCGGACAGAGGCGCCCTCTGCGCACGAGCGATCGCATCAACTCACGCACTCTCTTGTAGGCGGAGTGCGCGCGGAAGATATGGTCGAGCCTTACCTCGTTCATTATCCGAGCAAGGACGGCAAGTGGACGATCTCCGCCTTCGTCTACGTTCCCTACAACTTGCCGCGCAGTGGACAGCATCCCGCGATCGTCTATGTGCACGGCGGTCCGACGGCGCAGACGATGAATGCTTTCAACCGCTTCATCCAGTACATGGCGAATCAGGGCTACATCGTGATTGCGCCCAACTATCGCGGATCGACCGGCTACGGCAAAGACTTTCAGCAAGCCAATCTCTTCGATATGGGTGGCGGTGATCTGCAGGATGTGCTCGCGGCGGCCGATTGGATCAAGCAAACCGGTTATGTCGATCCCAAGAAACTGATCCTGATGGGTGGAAGTTACGGCGGATATCTGACGATGATGGGTGTTACGAAGGCGCCTGAGGTGTGGGCGGCCGGAGTTCCCATCGTGCCGTTCGTCAATTGGTTCACGGAACTTCAGAACGAAGATCCTGTGCTGCAGCAGTCCGATCTCGCAACCATGGGTGACCCGGAGAAGAATAAGTCGCGCTATGAAGATCGCTCGCCAATTAATTTTGTCAACCAGATCAAGGCTCCGCTCTACCTGCTCGCCGGGGGAAACGATCCGCGTTGCCCGAAGTCGGAGTCACAGCAGGTCGTCGATGCGATTAAGAAGCGTAACGGCGTAATCGAATACAAGGTTTACGAGAACGAAGGCCACGGCTTTTCGAAAGTTGAAAACCAGATTGACGCCTACAAGCGAGTGGCAGATTTTCTGAAAGCGCATGTTCCGGCTGCGGATTGCAGCTGTTCGTTGAATGATTAGCATCAGTGAACGACTAGGAGCGTTGAACGACCAGGAATTCGGCCAAACTCGCGGTTCGCGATATATTGGCTAAGCATGAGCAAAGCGCTTAAGAAGAAATCGACGTCGGCCCCTTCGGCGTCTCCTCGGATTGCAATCGCCATTATGGCGGCGGGCAAGGGCACGCGTCTTAAATCGAAACATCCGAAAGTTTTGCATGAGATTGGCGGCAAGCCGATATTGGCCCATGTCATCGCCACTGCGAAGAAAGTCGTGGCCGCGCGCGACATTTTCGTGATTATCGGACATGAGGCGGAGCGCGTGCGCGAGGCGGTTTCAGCTAGCGGAGTGAATTTCGTACTGCAGCCGGAGCAGCGCGGAACCGGCCATGCGCTCATGGTGGCGCGTCAGGCGCTCGCGGGATATGACCAGGTGATCGTGCTTTCGGGGGACGCTCCGCTGATTACTGCGGAGACGATTCGCAGCCTCAGCGATTTTCACGGCGCCCAGCGGGCGACGATGACGTTGCTTACCGCCGATCTGGAGAATCCTACGGGATATGGGCGCGTGATCCGCAAAGGCTCTGGCGCCAAGGCGGCGAAAGAGGCGATCGTTAACGCGATTGTCGAAGAGAAATCCGCGACACCGGCGCAGAAGGCAATTCGCGAGATTAACTCGGGTTTCTACGCTTTCGACGGTCCCGCGCTGTACGAACACATCGATCAACTCTCGACCAACAATGCGCACGGCGAGTACTACCTGACCGATATGGCGGGAGTATTCAATAAAGCTCGCAAGAAAGTGGTGGCCATCAAGACCAGCGATGCGGGCGAAGTGCTGGGCAGCAACACGCGAGCGGAGATGATGATGCTTGACGCCCGCTTGCGCTTGGCGAAGTGCCGCGAACTGCTGGACGCGGGCGTCACGGTGTTCTATCCGCACACTTGCGTGATCGACAGCGACGTAGAGGTAGGCGCTGACACGGTGATTGAGCCCTTCGTACAACTGCTGGGCACCACAAAGATCGGCTCGGATTGCCGCATTCGTTCCTACAGCGTGATTGGGAATTCGGTAGTGGGCGACGGCGTACTGGTGAGGCCGGGAACGATTATGGAGGACTCACGCGTGGGCTCCGGAGCGACGATCGGCCCCTATTCTCATTTGCGGCCAGGAAGCGAAATCGGCGATGGAGCGCACGTGGGAAACTTTGTCGAGACAAAGAAGATCAAGCTCGGCAAGGGTTCGAAGGCAAACCATCTGAGCTATCTGGGCGACGCCGAAATCGGCGAGGGCGTGAACATCGGCGCCGGGACCATCACCTGCAATTACGATGGCGTGAACAAGCACAAGACAATCATCGAAGACGGCGTTTTCGTCGGCAGCGATTCCACTCTGGTAGCGCCAATTAAAATTGGCCACGGCGCATACGTGGCGGCCGGAAGTAGCATCACAGAGGATGTTCCGGCAGACTCGTTAGCTTTTGGACGCGCGCGCCAGAGCGTGAAGGAAGGCTGGGCCAAGGCGAAGCGGGATGAACGCAAGGCAAAGCAGCGCTAGCAGCTTGACGTGCCGTACGGGCGGGTCACCCGGCGTTCACCTGATGTCGGCTGCTCTCGAATTGGAATAGACTAGACCGAAGTGAAACCATGAGCCAGACACCGACTACTCAGGAATCCCCCGTTCGCTACGACGTTTCTCTGCTGACGGCTGAGGATTTTTATCTCTTCAACGAAGGCAGCCACTATCGCATTTACGACAAGATGGGCGCGCACGTGGTGGAGTCCAAGGGCATACAGGGCACGGTCTTCGGAGTCTGGGCTCCCAATGCCCGGTTCGTTTCGGTCGTCGGTAGTTTCAACGGATGGAATCAGGAATCGCACCCGCTCCAGACACGCGGTTCGTCCGGAATCTGGGAAGGATTCGTGCCTGGCGTGGGTAAGGGAACGCTATACAAGTTCCACATCAGCTCGAATAAACACGGACACGAGACGGAAAAGGCCGACCCGGTTGCGCTCTTCGCGGAAAAGCCTCCGCGGACGGCGTCAGTTGTGTGGGATCTTGATTACTCCTGGAACGACTCGGGTTTTCTCGACAAGCGTGCCGCGGTCAACTCGCTGCATGCGCCGATGTCAATCTATGAGGTCCATCTTGGCTCGTGGATGCGCGTCCCTGAGGAGCACAACCGTTCGCTGAGCTATCGCGAGATCGCGCCACGACTCGCCGATCATGCCAATAAACTTGGATTCACGCACATCGAACTGCTCCCTCTCATGGAGCATCCCTTTTACGGTTCCTGGGGATATCAAACGACAGGTTATTTTTCGCCGACATCGCGTTATGGCACGCCGCAGGATTTCATGTATCTCATCGACTACCTGCATCAGCAGGGGCTCGCCGTGATTTTGGATTGGGTGCCATCGCACTTCCCTTCCGACGGACATGGCCTCGCCTTCTTTGACGGCACGCATCTCTTCGAGCATTCCGATTCGCGCCAGGGCTTCCATCCCGATTGGAAGACGATGATCTTTAATTACGGGCGCACCGAGGTCCGCAGCTTCCTACTTTCGAGCGCCATGTTCTGGCTCGACAAGTATCACATCGACGGGCTGCGCGTAGATGCCGTGGCCTCGATGCTCTATCTCGATTACTCGCGCAAGCAGGGTGAATGGATTCCGAACAAGTACGGCGGCCGCGAGAATCTCGAGGCCATCGACTTCCTGCGGCGGTTCAATTCTGAAGCCTATAAAGAGCATCCTGACATTCAGACGTACGCGGAAGAATCGACTTCCTATCCCATGGTCTCGCGTCCCACGCATCTCGGCGGATTGGGCTTCGGCTTGAAGTGGGATATGGGCTGGATGCACGATACCCTGGAATACTTCCAGCAGGATCCGATTCACCGTCAGTATCACCAGAACAAGCTGACGTTTCGGATGTTGTATTCGTTCCAGGAAAATTTTGTTCTGCCTCTGAGCCATGATGAAGTGGTTCACGGCAAGGGATCGTTGATTGGCAAGATGCCGGGCGACGAATGGCAGAAATTTGCCAACCTGCGGCTGCTCTACGGATATATGTTCGCTCAGCCCGGCAAGAAGCTGCTTTTCATGGGGAATGAATTCGGACAAGTGAGCGAGTGGGGGCACGACAAGAGCCTGGACTGGGATGTGCTGCAATATCCGGTGCACCGTGGTCTGATGAATTGGGTCGAGCAGCTGAACCGACTGTATGGCAGCGAGCCGTCACTGCACTGGTTCGACAACGATCCGCAGGGGTTCGAGTGGGTCGACTGCAACGATTCGCCGCGCAGCATTATTTCGCTGTTGCGCAAAGGCCGAGAGGAAGACAATCCGGTGCTCGTGGTGTGCAATTTCACACCCGTGCCACGCCTGGGGTATATGGTCGGCGTGCCGACCGGAGGGTACTGGAAGGAACTGCTCAATAGCGACGCCCGCGAATATGGCGGCAGCGGCTCTGGCAATATGGGGGGAACCGAGGCGCTCGCCGAAAAGACGCACGGGCGGCCCTACTCGCTGCGGCTGACATTGCCGCCGCTCGGTGCGCTGTTTCTGAAAAAGGCATAAGCGTAGTTTTCGGGAGCGACCGGCGTCTGCCCTGTCGAACTTCTCTCCTATGTCGTTCCCAACGAATGCAGCCATTCTTCGGTTGACATGGCTTCGTAACGCTGTCACCCTTTTGGGTCTAGCGAGGGTTTCATGCGTGGTTACTGCTTCTGTATCTCTCTTCTAATTCTCACTGCGTCCGCTTTGATGGCGCAGAACCCGCAGTTAGCCAAGCCGAGGCAACAAGGCAATCCGGCGATTGAGGGTCCCGCGAGCGCGGTGGATTTCAATAAGGTGAATGTCTGCTCCAAAGGACAGACAACTCCGAAACCGTGCAGCCGGACGAAGAAGCTAACGTACACCGTCCAGGCGACGACTGCGTTCGGCAAGACGCATGTGGTCACGCAGGGCACGCCCAACCTCGATTTCAATCTAAGCGGTACCAATTGCCGGGGTTTGCTGTCGGAGGGGCGATCTTGCACGGTTAGTGTGACGTTTGCTCCGATCGCTCCCGGAGTGAGGGTTGGCGCGGTTGAGCTTACGGATTCTGCGGGGAATGTGTTGATAACGACGCTGCTGGATGGGGAGGGTGAAGGGCCGTTGCCTGCTTTCTATCCGAGTCCTCTGGTTAACGTGCCGGTGACAGGGATCGAGGATTTCTTGGGGGCGGTGGCGGTCGACGCAGCCGGAGATATATTCGCGCCCGCCTATGGCGGCATTGCGGAATTTGCTCGGGGCAAAGCTCCGGTGGTTTTTGGCAGCATTGGTTTCGCTGGCGGCATCGCGCTGGATGGTGCTGGCAACATCTACGCCTCGGATTTCTCGCTGGGGATGGTAGACAAAATTGACCCCCATACGAACGAAACAACAACGCTCGGTGAGGGATTGTTTCATCCGGTTGGTGTGGCAGTCGACAAGTGGGGAAACGTCTACGTCTCCGATTCTGGCAATAATCGCGTGGTCAAAGTGAGTGGCGTCACGGGCGGACAGACGACGCTATTGCAGGGGTATACCGATGGGGAACCTAACGTCACACCGGAAGGAATAACGGTGGATGGAGCAGGAGACGTATTTGTCGCCGATGAAATCAACGAACTCGTTTGGGAATTTCCGAAGGGCGATGCTCGTTATCGACGAAGTGTTTGTGTAGGGCTCGCGCCTACCGGAGTAGCCGTCGATGCGGCGGGCGACGTTTTCCTCGCAGACTTCGACGCGGACCAAATTGATGAGTGTCCAGCAGGCGGAGGCCGCGAATCTACTCCCGTCTATTCAATTGAAGCTCCGGTTGCGCTCGCGCTGGATGGTTCGGGAAACCTCTTCATTGCACAGCAGACCGGCACTGTAATGGAACTCAAGGTTTCGCAGCCCCCAACCTTGGACTTTGGAGAGGTTGCGGTGGGCACCACCACGAATCCACAGTTTGTCACGATTCAAAACGCGGGAACCCAGCCGCTCAACGCGATCGCCCCTGCGCTGAGCGTGAGTTCGGGATTTATTCAAAATGGATATACGTATACATCTCCAGGATGCACGGACGACTTTTCTCTGGTGCCGGGGGGAGCCTGCAACGTGGGCATCAGCTTCGTGCCGCAAAGCGTGGGCACGGTCAAGGGTACGGCAACATTCACGGACAACGGTTTGAATAAAATTCCTTCGGCCAGCCAGAGCGTTCCGCTCACGGGCACTGGCACGCAGTAGAAATTACGCAGGACAATCGAATGCGAAGGAGACTTATGCGCATCGTTTACCTCTTGGTCTCGATTTTTCTTTTCGACGTATTGGTGCCGGCGCAGTCTATCGTGGGCCCGAAGGGCGCCATCAATTTCGATAAGGTCAATGTCTGTGCGAAAGGACAAAGCTCTCCGCAGCCATGCAACCGCGTCAGCAAGATCAACTACAACATCACTGCCAGCACTACTTTCGGCACCACCGAGGTCGTCACCCAAGGTGTGGCCAATCTCGATTTCACGCTCAGCGCCACTAGTTGCACGGGAACTCTGGCCGCCGGAAGCTCCTGTTCTGTGACGGCCAGGTTTACGCCTCGGACGGCCGGGGTTCGCATGGGCGCGGTTCAGCTCAACGATTCCTCCGGCAACTTGCTCTTGTCTACTTATATTTACGGCAGCGGCCAAGCGCCCGTCGCAGCGTTCAATCCGGGGGCACAGCGCACGCTGCCCGTCACCGGATTTGACGGCAGCGCATTGGCAGCGGATGCGGCGGGGAATGTTTACTTCTCCGCTGGTACAACTGTTGCGAAGTTTGACATTCGAAGCGGTGCGCAGACGACGGTGGCCACAGGATTCAACTATGTCGGCGGTCTGGCAATCGATGGGGCGGGAAATCTTTTTGTCTCCGAAAATAATGTAGTGAAAGTTGCGGCTGGCACGAGCGTACAGACGCCGGTGGGAACGAATCTGAATTCCGTTATAGGGGTTGCGGTGGATGGCAGGGGAAATATTTATGCTGGCGACGATTGGGACAACGGTCAGGGACTCCAGGAGTATCCGCGTTTGGCTGAGGTTTTCGCGGCCACCGGAGGAGAGCAGACGTTGCTCGGTGGTTATTACTACGGCTTGCAAGGTCTTCCGTTGCTGGATTACCCGGTGGGCGTCGCCGTGGATGGATCGGGGAATGCCTACGTAGCATGTGTCAACTATGGTCCTCTCTACGAGTCGGTTGCGGGGACCTCTCCCGAAAAAGAGTATGGGATCATCGCCAGCCGCCAATTCACAGCGGTAGGCAACTTCACGAATCCCTATTCGGTTGCGACGGACGCCGCGGGAGATGTTTACGCCACGGACGGCGTTAACGATGTGCCCGCTATATATCAGGTCGCAGCGAATGGCGGCTACGAGAGCGTGGTGGTGTATGGTCCGTGGGATTCTCCGATCGCGGTGGATGGAGCGGGCAACGTCTTTTTCGGCAATAACAACTACCAAGCTCCAGTACTGGCGGAGGCGAAAGGTTCGGTAGCCGCGACGTTGTTCTTTGGAAAGACTGCAATCGAAAGCACCAGCGCTCCGCAGTCGATCACCATTCAGAATGTTGGCACCCAGCCGCTGAACGCGGTTGCGCCGGGGCTGATTGTCAGCACAAATTTCGTGCAAGTGACGGGACCGGGCACGCCTGCGGACTGTTCGAGCACTTTCGCGCTGGCGCCGGGCGCCTTATGCAATTTGAGCATCGTGTTCGCGCCGCAAACGCTGGGGACGGTCAGAGGAATGGCAACATTTACGGATAATGCTTTGAACAAGATTCCGTCGGCGAGTCAGAGCGTCACGCTGGACGGGACTGGCATCCAATAAGTCGCAGTGTGGGCGGTCGGCACCGCTGGCCGCTCGTGCTAGACTCGAAATTGAGTTTTCCAACCTTGCGGATGCGCATCCTCACCCGCTATATTCTGCGAGAAGTTGTCTCCCACGCCTTGATCGGCGCGGCGGTTTTTACTTTCGTCCTTTTCACGCGCGACCTGGGACGCATCCTCGAACTTGTCGTCCGCAACAGCGCACCCCTGCCCAGCATTGCGGAAGTATTCTTCTTTACCGTTCCCGTCGCGCTTACTTACACCATTCCCATGGGGGTGCTCGTCGGGATTCTGATCGGTCTCAGCCGCCTCGCCGCTGACAGCGAAATTACCGCCATGCGGGCCAGTGGCCTCGGCGTCTGGACTTTCCTCCGGATCATCTCGCTCTTCGTCGTCGTCGCCTGGCTGCTGGCTCTTGCGAACAGCGTCTATCTCGCGCCCCGCTCCCTCGCCGAACTGGGTAAGCTGCAGGACAACCTCAAAGGCTCGCAGGCCTCGTTCGAAGTGCAACCGCGTGTCTTTTATGAAGGATTTCCTAAGATTGTCCTCTACGTTCAGGACGTCAAGGCCATGTCTGGAGGAGCACTCTGGAAAGGCGTTTTCCTCGCCGATCTCAGCGATCCGTCCGCGCCCCGCATCAGCCTGGCGCGGGAAGGCCTGCTGGTGAGCCAGGGAGCCGACCGGCTCGACCTGCATTTGACCAACGGTTCCACGCACGAAACCGATCCCAAGAATCCTGATCAGTATCAGATCTCAACCTTCCAGACGACTGACATACCGCTTCAGGTTCCCATGTCACAGAGTGCTCAGGAGCATGAGCCTACCTCGTTGCACGAGATGAAAATTGGCGATCTGCTCCATACGGCGCAGACTGCCGACCCGGTCACGCGCCGCTGGAACCTGATCGAATTCCATAACCGTCTCGCCCTGCCGACGGCCTGCATCGTGCTAGCCCTGGTCGGAATCCCGCTTGGCCTTTCTTCCAAGAAAGGCGGGAAATCCAGCGGTTTCGTGATGACCATTCTTCTGGTTTTTCTTTACTATTCGGTCTCTTTGATCGGCGTTTCGTTCGCGAAGCAAGGCACGCTTCCGCCCGCCGCCGGAGTGTGGCTCGCCGACTTTGTCTTTCTGGTCGGCGGCATTTTTCTGCTCTGGCAGTCGGAGCGGCGCCCCATTGAGTTGGCTAGCTTACGCGCATGGTTCAAGGGTTGGAGAAGAAAGAAATCCAGACTCGAGGCTTCCGATTCAAACGGCCTCGATCTCGCGTGGAATGGCGCCGCATTGAAGCATTCGATCCGCCCGAAGCCTCGCGAGAGTATTTTGACGCGCTGGCCTCGTCGCTGGCGCTTGTTCAATCTAACCTTTCCGACCATTCTTGACGATTATGTGCTGCGCGGCTTTGTGCTTTATTTCACGATGATCGTCGCCGCGTTCCTGATGTTGCTGCTCGTCTTTACGCTCTTCGAGTTATTGGGAGATATTCTGCGCAACCAGGTTTCGCCTCTTACTGTTGGCGAATACCTGCTGAATGTCGTGCCTTATTTCTTGTACAACACCACGCCTCTCAGCATGCTGTTGGCGGTACTGGTCACGTTCGGACTGCTACAGCGGTCGAATGAAATAACAGCAATCAAGGCGACCGGTATCAGCCTCTATCGCATTATCGTTCCGGTTTTGATCGCCTCGACTCTGGTGGGCGGAGTTCTGTTTCTCTCCGATCAGCTCTATCTTCCCTATACCAACAAGCGGCAGGACGCGCTGCGCAACCGCATCAAGGGCAAGCCCGCGCAGACTTATTTACGCCCCGATCGCAAGTGGATTTTCGGTCAGCACAACGACATTTACTACTATCAGTTTTTCGATCCCGACCGCGACGTTTTCGCCGGAGTGACGGTATTTCAGTTCGACCCACATACGTTTCAGATCACGCATCGCATTACTGCCGATCGCGCACACTGGTCTGAACAGATGGAGCGTTGGGTGTATGAAGCGGGGTGGGAGCGCAGCCTGAACGGCTCGGCCATCGATAGCTATCACAAGTTTGATGCGGCGACGTACCCCCAACTGGCGGAACAGCCCGCGTATTTCAAGAAGGAAATCAAGCAGTCGTCGGAGATGAGTTACGACGAATTACGGCACTACATCCGCGATTTGGAGCAGAGCGGTTTTGATGTGGTGCGACTGCGCGTGCAGTTGCAGAAGAAGATTGCCTATCCGCTGATCACGCTGGTCATGGCTATGCTCGCGATCCCCTTCGCACTGTCGGCGGGGAAACGATCGGCAGTCGCCGGCATCGCGACGGCGATTGGCATCGGCGTCGTCTATTGGACAATCTCTGGTCTATTCGAAGCGATGGGAAATTTAAGTCAGCTTCCGCCAGCAGTCGCCGCCTGGTCACCCGACCTGGTCTTTGGATTTATCGGCGGCTACCTGATCTTGCGCATGCCCACCTAGAGAACATCGGATCAATGAAAGGTTGAATCATTGAGCCATTGCAGGACACATCCGTCGACGGCTCAATCGTCCCGTGATCCTATTGCAAATGATCCGATTGTTCAACCAAGAGAGCATCGGATTATTGAGCGCTCGTCGGGGCAGCCTTTGATCGAGTGTCTTCAATGATTCAATGAGCCGATCATTCAATGATTCAATTTTTCATCGTACCGTGAGGCCGCTCGGCGTCTCGGGCGCGACCACTGTTGATGGATTACCCATTGACCCGGCGGTCGTATTCAGTGTGAAGGAGCTGATGTTGTCGGAGTTGCTGTTCGAAACGAACAGGAACTGGCCCGTGTTGTTGACGCTCGGATGCAAGGCGATCGAGACCGGCTGTGATCCCGTGGGCTGGTTCGCCGGGGACTGCGCGGTTAATACACCGGTGGTCGTATTGATCTTAAATCCGAAAACTTGATTCGAACCGTTGCTGATGGAGTACAAGAAATTGTTGGTCGGATCGACTACCATGCCCACCGGATTCAATCCGGCTGCGCTCGGCAGCACAGGATCGCACGGCGGTTTCGAACAGGCCTGAACCAAGGGAGCCATGAGATAGACCGGAACTCCGTTATTAATCACATCCTGCGCGGTACAGATCGACGTTTGTACCGTGCACACATAGAACGGATTGAGGTCTCCGGTTGAGCCGTTGTTGCCTACATAGACGTAGACGCCAGTGGCGTTTTGCCCGACCTGATTGGTGTTGACGGCCTGAACGGAAACTGGGTCGACGGCATTGATGGCGTACGGGGAATTCGGCAACTCGCTCAGCGTTCCCGTGGAGCTGACCAGGTATTCACTCACGGCGTTATCGTTTGGATTTATCGTTTGACAGTTGGCGGTGCAAATATCCTGATTTTCGGTGACGAAAAGGAGTTCTTGGGAGTTGTTTGAACCCTGCGCAGCAAATGAAACGGTAGAGAGCGCAGTGGGAAGTTTACTGAGGTAGAACGGACTGCCAGGCGCCAGAGTAAGCGTCGGGGATCCGGGCTTCATAGTAAAGACAGAGATCGATGGACACACATCCGTGTAGTCGGTGGGAACGTGCGGACAGGACGCATACGGCGAAGGAAAACCCTGCGAAGGATCTCCCTGTCCTGGCGAAGGATAGGAGCCGTGATTGAGGACAAACAAGAACTGGCCGGCCGCATCCCGTGCCATCGCCACGGTCGATTCATTACAGGGATTAGCGAAAGTGAGACCCGGGCAACTCCAGGTCACGCCGGTGGCCGGTCCTGTGAGGCTGCCGTCGTTGCCTACCGCATAGGGATAAATAGTGGGTAGGACGGGAGCATTCGAGCCGGAAATGCACTGCCACGCATACGTCGGAGGATCCTGAGGATCCGGTTGTATTTTTACCTCTGTTTCCACACACGGCAAGCCCTGATCGAGGACAAAGGCCACGCTGCCGGTCGGATCGAGCACAATATTCACGGGAGCGCCGCATGGGCTTGGATTGCCTTGGGTGGGCGCGGTCGGGCACGCGCTCGCATTCGAGTTGACCAGCGACAACTCGCCGCTATTCAAATCAACGGAATAGGAACTGATAACGTTGCCAATGCCCGTACCGCCCTCGGTGAGGACGTAGAGAACCCCAGAAGGCCGGGAAGAAGAACTGCCGCAATTGAGCAACAGAAGACTCAGGGCGCACAGGCCCGCGAGCGCAACGATTCCACCGATTTTCTTCGACATCAGCTCTCCAAGACAGTCTCCAAGCGGCGCACTTTGGCCGGTTGGGCGTGCTCAGCCGCTTCTTCTCCGCAGGCAATTCCCTGCTGGCTATCACGGAGACGCAAGCTTGTGGCTGAAACCAATTTTTGTATCAGGAATGAGCGGGAAGAGCAAACCCGGCCGCAGCCGGAATCCGGATTTCTACCTCTAACCCACCCTCTTTGCGGTTGGATGCGCGAACCTGGCCGCCGTGAAGCCTGATGGCCCGATCTGCGATCGAAAGTCCGAGTCCCGCTCCCCCGGTTCGGTGGTTGCGGGCATCGTCCAGCCGATAAAAAGGCTCAAAAATCTTCGACAGCGCCTCGTTCGGAACGCCTGGACCCGAGTCCAGCACGCGAATGACAATCTCGTCGCCATTGCCGTTCGACCCGTGCTGCCGCTCCAGTCGCACCTCCACCGTTGTACCTTCGGCAGTATACCGTGTTGCGTTCCTTACTGCATTCTCGATGGCGCTGCGCAGGAGGTCGGGGTCGGCTTCGACCAGGAATTCGTCCTTATCGCTATCGGTGAGGTCGGTGGTCGAGGTGACATGGCAGCCGCGGCCCGGAGTTTCGTATTCGGCATCGTGGGCGACCTGTTCGGCCAAATCGCGAAGCGAGAAAACCGTTTTGTGCGGCCCTTCTGTGCCCGACTCCATTCGCGAGATGGTCAGTAAGCGCTGAATGAGCTGGTTCAGCCGATCGGCCTCCAGCTCGATTCGGTTCAGCGAGCCCTCAATTTCGGGGCCGGCCTTCTGCCGAGCGAGTCCAAGCGCTACGCTTAAGCGGGCGAGCGGAGAACGGAGTTCGTGCGAAACGTCTTTGAGCAAGCGCGACTGGGAATCGACCAAGCCTTCGATACGTTCGGCCATGCGATCGAAGTCACGCATTAGCTCCGTCATTTCGTCGTGCGCCCCACTTTGCGGGACACCGGTGCGCGCACTCAGATCTCCGGCCGCCAAACTCTGCGCCGCGATTCGCAGGCGTGTTACTGGACTGGTCATCGACCAAGCCAGGAAGTAGCACATCAGACCTGAAGTGATGACGGCGATTGCTATGCCAAGGCCGGGGATTTCATGCGGTCCGAAAAACACTCTCGGACCCGGCGGCAACACCAGCACCAGCGTATATCGCTTGCCATCGAGGGTGAGCGCCTGCCGAATCACGCGGTCGGGAAGAAGGCTGTCCATCCAGCCGCGACGGCGCGGCGGACCAGCGCGCAACGGACTATCAGGCGGTGGACCGCCCGGCCCGAGATCTTCGATGCGGGGATGGCGTCCGGATATTTCGTGTCCGGCGGGATCAAAAACCGACGCCCAAACGTGCTGTGAGTGCCAAAGCTCTTCGACGTAATCGTGGGCGGCGCGCTCTCCTCCGCTTTGATAGGCGTTCACGACTTCCGCCAAAATTTGCGGTCCTTCACTCTCGATCCCGTGCCGACGGGGGCTCAGGGCAATGGTCGCCAAAATCGCCAGTACGACGAAGAGCGCCTGTGCGATCCAGAACGACAAGAAGATCTTGAGAAAAAGGCTTTTCATTTGCTGAAAACGCTATTGGCTATTAGCTTTTGGCTGTTCGCTAAAGGCTAAAAGCTAACACTATTTTTTTACCTTTGCTGGACGCGCAAACATATAGCCAACGCCTCGTATCGTCTTAATGTGATCGCCGTCGTCTTCCGAATCGCCCAGCTTCCGGCGCACTTTGCTGACGTGCATATCGATGCTGCGATCGAACGGCATGAACTTCCGGCTCAGCACGGCATTCACCAACCGCTCGCGCGTCACCACACGTCCCGCCTCGCGCAGCAGAACTTCGAGCAAGTTGAACTCCACCGAAGTCAAATCGACGGGCTGTCCGTTCCGCTGTACGCTGCGCGTAGCCGGATCGAGTTCAACATCTCCCACGCTCAGCACTTCGGGCACGGCATCGGCGGCCTTTACTGGTTTGGTTCGCCGCAGAATGGCGCGGATGCGTGCGACCAGTTCGCGCGGATTAAACGGCTTCGGCAGATAATCGTCCGCCCCAATTTCCAGCCCCACGATGCGGTCCACATCTTCGCCGCGAGCCGTCAGCAGCAGCACCGGAATTTTGGATACGCTGCGAATGCGCCGCAGCACTTCAAATCCGTTGATGCCAGGCAACATGACATCGAGCACCACCAGTGAATATTCGTTGGTCAGCGCCTGCTGCAAGCCCTGTTCGCCGTCGTGGACAGCCTTCAGGCTGAACCCCTCGGCGGTCAGGTACTCCTGCACCAGTGCGCACAATTCGACGTCGTCATCCACCACTAATACGTGTTCCATTCTCTTAATCATCTAACACCTTCGCCGCGCGTCGCGGGGTAAAGATTTGTGATTTGTGAAAACGATGTTGGCTGTTCGGTGGTCGACTTTTCGCGAACAGCGAACGACGAGTAGCGATGAGCGTCTTTGCCGTTTACAAAACTTTACCCCGCTTGACCGACTCTTTACCTCTTATTTTCTTAAATCATGTTCTTATTTGCCTAGACGTTCGGGTGCACCCGGACCAGATCAACTTTAAGCGATCGTTAGCCGTTCATTAAAGGAGTTTCAATGAAATCGACTCGTACTCGCATTCTCTCCATCGGCGCCGCTCTCATGCTTGCGGTCGCGATTGCGGCCGCGCAAGGACCGCACGGACACGGTGGTCCGGACGGCGACTTCGGCCAGATGATGGGCTTTTTCTCTGATTATCTCGACCTCAGCAGCACGCAGCAAGATCAGGTGAAGGCCATCTGGGAGAAAGAGAAGCCCACGCTCCAGCCTTTGATGCAACAGGAGCATTCGAATCACGCCGCCATGCGCGCCCTCGAACAGAGCGGTCCCTTCGACGAAACCAAGACACGCGCCCTAGCGACAGCGAATGCTCAGACGCAAATCGAAATGGAAGTGCAGCACGCCCGCATCAAGGCTGAAATGATGCAGGTTTTGACGGCGGACCAGAAAACGAAGCTGGCGAGCTTTGAAGCGAAACACGAAGCGCGCATGAAAGATCACGCTCCGCCTCCACCGGCCGACTAAGTTCTCTCCAACCCGGGTGGGGAGTGGAACCTCCAACCTCCCTCCTCGCCCGGCTTTTTTACTCGGCCACATAAAGTGAGGAAGCCGAATGGAACACCTGCTTTACTCCGGATTGATGTTCGCCGCCGGTATGCTCTCTGTCTGGACCGCTCTACTCCTCACCTTAGCGTTCGTTGCCCTCGCGCCCGAGCCGAGAAAATCCTCAGCCCGCGCTGCTACAATCTCATCTACAAAGGGACGCGAATCGTTATCTCGCGCCCGATCCAAACTCCGCTCGACCTATGGTGCCGAAGAATCTACGCCCGCTCGTTCCCTATCTCAAACGGTATCGTAGTGGCCTCATCTGGGGCGGAGTTTGCGTCCTCTTCAACAACGGCGTCTGGATCCTCTTCCCGCAAGTCATACGCCGCGCCGTCAACGAACTGAATCACGGAGTTACCCGGCAGAAGCTTCTCACCTACGCCCTGCTCATCCTCGCCATCGCCCTGATGAAAGGCGTCTTCCAGTTTCTGACGCGCTGGGTGGTCATCGGAATCTCCCGCGACATCGAATTTGATCTCCGCAACGATCTCTTCGCCCACCTCGAACGCCTTAGCTACTCCTACTACCAGAAGAATCGGACCGGCGATATCATGGCCCGCGCCACGAACGATCTCAACGCCGTCCGCATGTTGCTCGGCCCAGCCATCATGTACTCGGCGAACACCATCGTCTTCACCGCCGGAGCCCTCGGCTTCATGCTGGCCATCAGCCCCAAGCTCACGATCTACGCCTTCCTGCCGCTGCCCATAACGAGCATCGTCATTCAATATTTTGGGCGGCGCATCCACGAGCGTTTCGAGCGCATCCAGGCCATGTTCTCGGACATCTCCGCGCGCGCCCAGGAAAATTTCTCCGGAGCCCGCGTCATACGCGCCTACATCCAGGAGCAGGCCGAGATCGCCGCCTTCGAAAGCGCCAATCAGGAATACATCCGCCGCAGCCTCGGCTTGGTCCGGCTCATGGGCATGCTCTGGCCGACGCTCGAACTCATGCTCGGCGCGGCTGTCGTCATTGTTTTATGGCTCGGCGGACGCGAAGTTCTGCAAGGCAAGATGAATGTTGGCGACTTCGTCGCCTTCAACACCTACATGGTTCAACTCACCTGGCCGGTGATCGCCCTGGGATGGGTCATCAATATCTTCCAGCGCGGTACCGCCAGCATGGTTCGTATCCAAGAGATTTTGTCGCAAAAACCGGAGATCGCCGACGAAGCTATCGTGGGGACAGGCGAAAGTGTGGAGACGAGCGACTCGATCATCCAGCCGGACCAAAACGCCACGGGCGCCACAACCCAGATCGCAGGTGAAATCGAATTCCGTAATTTGAGCTTCGCTTACGACGGCGTCGCGATTCTCAAGGACATCAACCTCACCGTCCCCGCTGGAACCAGCCTCGCCATCGTCGGCCCTACCGGATCGGGCAAGACGACGCTGGTCAATCTCATCCCGCGCATCTACGACGCCTCTCCCGGAGCGGTTCTAATCGACCAACGCCCCATCCGCGAGTTCCCTCTCGACACCCTCCGCCGCCAGATCGGATTCGTACCGCAGGAGACTTTTCTCTTCAGCGACACCATCCGAGAAAACATCGCCTTCGGCATTTCGCAGGAAAACGGCGAAGCGACCGAAGCCGAGATTCAGGCCGCAGCCCAGGCTGCCAACATCGCCCACGACATCGAGGGCTTCCCCGAGGGCTACAACACCATGGTCGGCGAGCGCGGCATCACACTGTCCGGCGGCCAAAAGCAGCGGACCGCCATTGCCCGCGCCCTCCTGCGCAGCCCGCGCATTCTGATCCTCGACGACGCGCTTTCCAGCGTCGATACCCAGACCGAAGACAAGATCCTCAATCATCTCCGCGAAATCATGCGTGGACGCACCACGATTTTCATCTCCCACCGCGTCTCCACCGTGCGCAACGCCGATTCGATCGCCGTCCTGCACCAGGGAAAGATCGTCGAACAAGGCACGCACGACCAACTGATCGCCCGCAACGGCTATTACACCGATCTTTATAACAAGCAGTTATTGGAAGAAGAACTGGCAGAAGTCTGAACCATCGGGCGATTGAAAGATCGGCTCATCGGGTCATTGAAAACCATCTACCCCCTTCCATCTCGATTTTGCCCTTCAATGACTCGATACCTCAATGATTCAATCCCTCAATCATTCCATCGTCCGATACAAAACGTGACGTAAGTCACAACTGTTTACTAAGTTTTGACATTCGTACAACCCCGCGAAGAATAACTTGATCAGACAGGGAGAAGCAGGGATAATGCTTCGAGTTCCCCGAACAACTTCAGATGTACCACGGAGTAAACCATGCGACGTTCGCCTGCGGTGTGTATGCTCTCGTCCCGTTTTTCGATTTTCATCCTCTGCGTTGTAATTCTGTCGAGTTTTAGCTTTGCTGCATCGGCGGACCGGATTAGCGGCGCGATCCTTCCCGGACAAACCGTGAGATTACCGCAGGGCTTGCCACGACAAGCCCGCCAAGCGTCGGACGAAGGACTGGTCGACTCGTCAATGAGGATGAACTACATCACCTTACTGACGGTGCCTTCCGCCGCGCAGAAGAAAGAACTGGACGAGCTGTATCTGAACCAACAGAACCCGCGCTCGGCCTCGTATCACAAGTGGCTAACGCCCGAGCAATACGGCGCCCGCTTTGGCCTCAGCGATAACGACCTCAATAAGATCAGTGCATGGCTGCAATCGCAGGGATTCTCGATTGTCCGGACGGCTCGCGGACGCGACTTTGTTGTGTTCAGCGGAACTGCTGCGCAGGTCGAGCGCGCATTCCAGGCCGAGATCCATAATTTCAAGTTGGACGGCCAAACCTATTTCGCCAACACGACGCCACCTGTGATTCCCGCTGCGCTATCAGGGATTGTGACTGGTTTCCATGGCCTGAATAATTTTCGGCCGAAATCCCAGGCCAAGCGCGGCGACCCGGCTTATACCTACGTCAATTCCGGTGACAATTACTTCATCGCTCCCGGCGACATTTCCGCGATGTACGACGTCAGCACCCTCCAAGGGTTAGACGGAACCGGGCAATCGCTCGCCGTCATGGGAGAAACCGGGGTTTATCAGACCGACCTGACCAACTTCCGTCAAAACTTCGGGCTTTCCGCGATCAGTTGTACGACCAGCAGCGACATAATCACGGCCTGCAATACAGCCAATTTCAAGTACGTTCTGGTAAACGGCAGCGCCACGACTATTAGCGATGGCGATTTGCCCGAAGCCGATCTCGACCTTGAGTGGTCGGGAGCTACCGCCCCCAAAGCACAGGTTATCTTCGTCAACTCAACCGACCCTACGGGCTTTGGGGTTTGGGACTCGTGGTATTACGCGGTCGACAACACCGTAGCGCCGGTCATCACGATGAGCTATACAAGCCCCTGCGAGACTTTTGAGGCCTATGATGGAACGTCTGGTGAAGGCACCTTTAGTTCGGACGAGGCGGAGCTACTTCAAGCCAACCTCGAGGGCATCACGTTTTTAAACTCTTCGGGTGATACTGGAGCGGCCGAATGCGACTTCGGGAATAACCTCGCGGTCTATGGTTACGCGACCGCTTACCCGGCGAGCAGTCAGTACGTGACGGGTGTCGGAGGCACATCCATTCCAGCTATATCCCCGAACGAATATAGTGCGACCTATTGGAACGCATCGAATGGCACGGGGGGTGCCTCTGCGAAGGGTTATATTCCTGAGCAGCCATGGAACGACTCCCAGGAATTGGGCTTGCTTTGCACACCAGCGAATCCCTGCAATGTCGGTGGCAATTCAGTCACAAGCTGGGCGACGGCGCAAACCGCCCTCGGCATATCGGCTGGTGGAGGCGGCGTTAGCAATTGCGTCACGATTGACGTGAATGGCGTTTGCCAGACCGGTTTCGCGCGGCCTTCATGGCAATCAGGCATCAGCGAGGCTACGATCAATCCCAGCGGATTCGGCGTGACCAGCACGCCTAGCCGCTATTCGCCCGATGTTTCGTTGCTTGCTTCTCCGAATTTTCCCGGCTACCTCGTTTGCACCAACTCGGCGATACTCGGTGGTTCCGGATCCAGCAGTACTTGCGACTCTCCCACCACGGGAATTACCGACATGCTCAACGCCTGCTTTGCGGGCACTGAGCCGTGCTCCATCTTCGGCGGAACTTCGGTATCGACGCCGGTTTTCGCCGGCATGGTGACTTTGCTCAACCAGTATCTGGCCGCCAGCGGTGGACTCGGTAACATCAACTCGACGCTGTACACGCTGGCAGCGGCCAACTCCACAAACCACGCCTTCAATCCTGTTACAACCCCATCGACCGGCTCCTATTCGAACGGGGCGTGGTGTCAGGAGGGCAGTCCCACCTCGGGGGTTTCCGGAGACCCTTGGCCAGTTGCGCTGCAGTGCCCCAGTACCGGAGCAGATGCAGGCTTCTTAGGCTTCAATGCTTATAATGCGGACCCCACGACTGGCTACAACCTTGTCACAGGCCTCGGTTCTGTCGATGCCGACAATCTCGCGGTTGCATGGAAAGCTAGTTTGCAAACCGGGTTCACCCTGGCGGCTCTTCCAACCTCGGTCTCGATTTCGCAAGGCGGGGCGGCGGGAACCAGCACGATTACCGTTACGGATTTGAACGGATTCACGGGCGCCGTCACACTCGCGGCTTCGAACGTTCCTACAGGGGTAACGGCAACTTTCGGAACGAACCCCACAACATCGACGAGTGTTCTGTCGCTGACCGCGACCGGATCGGCGGCGGTTGGGACCACGGTCATCACAATTACCGGAACCTCAGGCAGTTCGACCGCAACCACCACGGTTTCTCTTACGGTGGCGGCGGGGCCGAGCTTCACACTATCGGCCAATCCCACGGCAGTAACCATCACTCCAACCTTGCCCGGAAATACCAGCACCATCACCGTGACCGACGTAGGCGGATTCACTGGCAGCGTTCATCTGGCGGCGTCGGGTTTGCCCACGGGCGTCAGCGCAGCATTTGCCACGAATCCCACGACCAGCACCAGCGTTCTGACCCTTACTGCGGGCGGCACTGCGGTTGCCGGGACGGCGACGGTCACGATCACCGGCACCTCCGGCAGTTTGACTGCAACTACCACCGTTTCGCTCACCGTAACGGCAGCGCCGAATTTCACTCTGTCGGCGAATCCCAGCAGTCTGACGATCACTCCAACGCTCGCTGGAAAAACCAGCACGATCACGGTGATCCCCTCCAACGGGTTCACCGCTGGTGTAACCTTGACTGCTTCAGGATTGCCTACCGGCGTCTCCGCAGTCTTCGTTCCGAGTACGACGACCACCACCAGTACACTCACGCTAACGGCTGGCGCTTCGGCTTCCGCCGGGACTGCCACGGTGACCATCACTGGCACCTCCGGCAGTCTGACTCCGGAAACCACCACGATTGCGCTGACCGTTACGCCCGCACCTAACTTCACCCTGACCGATTCGCCGAGCACCCTGACGATCACCCCAGGCGCCGCTGGAGCGACAAGCACGATTACGGTGGTCCCGAGCAACGGATTCACTGGAAGCGTAACGCTCGTC
Source organism: Terriglobales bacterium (assembly GCA_049520915.1). Classification (GTDB taxonomy): domain Bacteria; phylum Acidobacteriota; class Terriglobia; order Terriglobales; family Acidobacteriaceae; genus Acidiflorens. The sequence continues at coordinate 7,344 of JBEKPH010000030.1, read as the reverse complement.
GCGACAGGTCTACCGACTGGCGTGACGGCCGCGTTCGGTACAAACCCGGCAACCTCAACCAGCGTGCTTACCTTAACTGCGGGCGCTTCAGCTACTGCCGGTCCGGCCACAGTAACCATCACCGGCACCTCCGGCAGTCTGCCCGCGGAAACCACCACGATTGCGCTGACGGTGAATCAGAACTTTAGTTTCACGACCCAACCAAGTACTCCAGCGCCAGCGCTCGCCGGAGAAACCACTACATCCACCTTTGTGGTGACGGCTAGCAGCGGCGCGACGTTTACGAGCCCTGTAACCTTCGCGTGTAATGGCTTGCCGGCAACCGTAACGTGCGCTTTCAGTGCGGTCGGAGCGGGTGCAGCTTCACCTCAAACGGTCACGCTCACGATCGCCACCGTCGGTCCGAACACCGCTGGGGCAGTGAGAAACGAGCGACGCAGGGCGGACAACCGTTCCCCGTGGCTCCCATTGTCGTTGCCGCTTGCTGGCATCGTGATGGCTGGCTTTGCGGGACGGAAGGTGTCCAAGTACGGCATGATCGTGGCGCTCTGCGCTACTCTCCTGCTGATTGGACTTCTCGTGGCCTGCGGGAGCAGCAGCGCTCCGGCTGTGGGAGTCAGCGTCAGTCCTTCTGCATCGACCCTCTTCCCGAATGACACGGCAGACAACTGGCCGCCTCAGACAGCGACCTTCACTGCCACCGTTACTAACAGCAGCAATACCGCTGTCAACTGGGCTGTGACACCCTCAACCGCGGGAACGATCACAGCGGGCGGCGTCTACACCGCACCCACGATTGCTGTCGGCCTGCCGACAAGCGCAACCATCACGGCAACGTCACAAGCCGATACCACGAAGAGCGCAACGGCTACCGTGACCATCACTCCGTCCACAGTGCCGGGATCGTATCCCATCACCGTGACCGCAACCGAGGGTACGGTTACGCACACCACGGCGTCGTTCACTTTGACGGCGCAGTAAGGTTTGCGGGCGGCAAATGATCTACAACGGGGGCGCGGCGAGATGCCGCGCCCCTTCTTTTTAGATGGTTCTCGGTAAGATGCGGCCAAGGTGCAGTTTACGGCGCGGCTGAAGCTTCGCCCTTTCAAAACAAGGTCGGGACCCGAGGAACATCGACATATCTCATTTCAGCGAGAACGATTAGCGCCAGGCGCTAGTCGTCGTCCGGGTCGCGGGGTGGGGTTTTATCGTTTAGGAAATCCTGCGCCTTTAACGCCGACGGGATTGTCTGAAATGTCAGCGGGGTTTGATTGTAGTTGAAGCAATCCGAGAGATCGTCAGCGGCCGCGTCTGCGAAGCCGAGAGACGGTAAATTGAAAACGCCCTCGATGTACTTCAAGATGCTTCCGAAATCATGCTGCACGGGTGAAATATATCCCGCCTTCGCATACGCGGAAACCACGATCAGCGGCACGCGGAAGCCGTAGACATAGCCGCATCCCCACTGCGCGCAATCGACGAGCACTTTGGGGGGAGCGACGTGATCGTACCAGCCTCCCCAATCGTCCCAGGTGATGAAGATCGCAGTGTTCGCCCAATACGGACTGTTGCCAATTGCGTTCACGATCGATGCGACCCACGATGGACCATCGCCCTTGGTATCCATACCGGCGTGATCGGAGTCGTCCGCCGTCGGAACCACCCAACTGACGTCCTGGAGCTGGTTGCTGGCGATGTCGGTGAGGATCTGCTTCTGGTTCAGGACGACGTGATTCGTCCAATCCGCACCTTGGCACTGCACTCCGTTCGGCGTCTGTTGCGGTCCACAGATGTGGTTGATAGCTTCGGGAGCGGTCCAGATCGCGGGCGCGGAAGGCGTGTAATAGCGCCAGGTGTTGTTGTTCGCCTCCAGCAAATCAGTCAGCGTCTTGTGCTCGAAACAGGGAAAAATGGGAGCGTTCGAGGTTTCGCTGCCGCTCGGATCGATCAGCGTGACTGTCGATCCAGGAGGCGCGTCACAGCCCGCATCAGGCGGACCGCTGGTCAGCGGATTCTCTGCCGCAAACAAGTTGCTTCCGGTCGAGGGCTCGGACGTGCCGGAGAGCAGGAACTGATGCGCTGGCATGCTCGGTCCCTGATTGGTCTGAAACATCTGGTCGGCAAAAGTGTATTGCTCTGCCAGCGCGAAGTAAGGCTGCACATCGTTCGGATCCACGTACTCAAACGTGAGGTCGGGCGCCGGACAGTCCTGCGCTCCGGGTTCACACGCCACCGGAACCGTGTCCGCGCCGTTCATCTGGCACTGGCCGGTAGAAGAACTCAGGTCGCACATGTCAACGAACGAATCGTGGCCGTGTCCGGGATTGTAGTCGACGACCAGCGGGACTTTTTTAAGCTGAATGGTCTTGCCGTGCGAGTCGATGCCACTCTGCGCAATGTGCGCGCCCGCTTCGATCAGGTTGGGATCCTGAAACAGATTGTCGATGGAGCGGTTCTCCTGCACAATCACGACCACGTGCTGAATTTTGCCGGGAGGAGGCGGTGTTTGTCCCGAACCGCTGCCGACGCCTCCACAGCCATTCAAGCTGATGAGAATACCGGACGTTACCAGAACCACAGTTGCCAACAGATAAACGCGCAGTTTCATTTTGCGCTATCACCTCGGGGGATATGTTTTAGATGGAGCTGGAGTTCCTTGAACCGGATGTCGACTAATGGGATGCGTCGCCGGGTGTAATTTGTCGCTTGCGACATATCGTATTTTGTTATCGGGGCAGTCCCTTTTCGGGATAATCGCGGGCTGGGACTGTCAAGTTTTTCAGCGGCCGATATATTATTGGAATGCAGTAGTTTAGGCCATATCCCTTGTGGTTGTGGTTGAGCTTCGGCGCAGAAGAACGGGAGCGACGCAATCGGACGATTCGTAAGAATGACTCGGAAGAAGGGTGCGGAAGCGAACTGGAGATGGTGGGCGGTGCAGGACTCGAACCTGCGACCTCCTCGGTGTAAGCGAGGCGCTCTAACCAACTGAGCTAACCGCCCCAACTGCGCGGATGGGAATCCGTCAGGCTTCTGCCCACTCAAGCATCAGCCAAACTAATGCTGAGGATACTGGAGCGTTCGCTCTCGGGTCAAACAGCCTCGCGGCGAAGCAATATCTTCAAACGGTGTTCCGAACCCGAATTTTCGCTCTCGTCTCAGGCCGAATCGCGAAGAACGTTCCCCGCGGCTGCTACACTTTCTGAGTGCGAAGGTTAATCGTCAACGCCGATGATTTCGGACTCACTGCGGGCGTGGATCGCGCTATCGTCGAAACCCACACCAATGGGGTTGTCACCTCGACAACCTTAATGGCGACGGGCGCGGCTTTCGAAGATGCAGTGCGGGCGGCACGTTTGGCGCCAAGTCTATCGGTTGGATGCCACGTAGTTTTGGTGGACGGAACGCCGGTTTCGCCCGCCGATACGATCGATACGCTGGTCGCGATTCGCTCGGCCGAACCCGAAAAATTCTTTTCCAGCCTGTCTGCCTTCGCCGCGCGCGCGATGTTGGGAGGCTTCGACCAGGATCAACTGGTTACGGAGATCACAGCGCAGATTCGCAAGATTCAGGCCGCCGGTTTGCAGGTAACCCATCTCGACACCCACAAGCACGCGCACATGTTTCCCGAAATTCTCACGGCGCTGTTACGCGCGGCACGAATCTGTGGCGTACGAGCGATTCGCAATCCGATTGTGCCGGTAAAGTCCCTGCCCGCCAAGCTGTTTAAAGGCAAGCGCGAACTCTGGAAGCGTTATAGCCAGGTGCGCGTTTTACATACTTTTTCGAGACAGTTTCTGCAAAAGACCAAGCGCGCCGGAATCTTCGCGCCCGACGGCGTGATCGGAGTAATCGAGACGGGGATGGTGGATGCCGAGCTGCTGCGGCAAACGATTGCCAAGCTGCCGGAAGGGACGTGGGAGTTGGTCTGTCATCCCGGCTACGACGACGCCGACTTGGGGGCGGTCCGAACCCGTTTGCGCGCATCGCGAGGGCAGGAACGCGATTTACTAGTCTCTCCCGAATTTCGCCAGTTTCTTGCGGAGCAGAAGATCGAATTGCTGGGATATCGACGTTTTGTCGAAGAATTAGGCGAAAAGTCGCGCAAAACCGCCGCTCCCTAGAGAGCGACAAGTTCCGAAAGTAGTGCTTCGCTCGTTACTGCCTTCCACTCACTTTATGATGCGGCGTCGCGCCCCATGGCGGTATGATCGCTTCAAACGGAATGAAGCCAAGCTATGCCTGAGCAAACCGATCCTCGTCTGACGGTCGATCTCCCGGTGCGGATATGGGGAATGAGTGCGGATGGACGCCCGTTCTCGCAACAAGCTCGCGCCCAGAACATCAGTGCTGAGGGCGCGTTGATTTCGGGTATCGATAGTGAACTGAAGGTGGGCGACATCATTGGAGTGCAGTGCGACGAGAAAAAGACCCGCTGCATCGTGGTGTGGGCGATGAATACCGGTCCGGTCAAGAAGAATCAGGTCGGGGTCAAGTTGGTGGCCGATCAGGATTGTCCCTGGAAGAACTATTTGCCGATGCAGGGGGCAACCGTGACCATCTCTGCCTCGAATCGGCGCCGCTGGCACCGGCACAAGCTTTCCCTGCCTTTGGAAATTCGCGACGAGCGGGTGAACTCGCCGAGCCGGATTAGCGCTACGGATGTCAGCGGCAATGGATGCTACGTCGAGAACATGCTGCCGTTTCCGCTCGGTACGGTGCTGCGGCTGGATTTCTGGCTCGACTCCGAACACATCAAGATTACGGCGGTGGTCCGGACCTGCGATCCGGGAGTGGGGAACGGAATCGAATTCACCGGAATGCCAGCCGACTCGAAAGAACGGATGCAATCGTATCTCGACGCGATTGATCCGCAAATGGGACTTTCTGCTGCGAAAGAGACGTAGATTTCTGTCGATTCCGCGCACATCTTCGAGCGGCAAGCTCCAGCGGACAACAGGATTGATGAATCAGTTGGAATGTTGTGCGTAGCGCGCGATGACGATCGCCCGAATCAGACCACCCATGGTGTATTCGCGGGCCTCAATTGAGATCGGCAACTGTAATTCTCGCAGTGTCGCCGACGTAACCGGACCAATCGCAGCAAACTGAATATTCTTCCATGAGCTCGACTTCTGCTTGCCCAGAAGATCCGCGAAATTCTTCACCGTGGAAGAACTGGTGAAGGTGATGACATGAGGGCGGCGCGCTGCATTCTTCATGAGGGCGCGCAGGCGGATGCGCGATTTCTCGGGCACCACGGTCTCGTAGGCCTCGACCACATCGACAAGGGCGCCCGCGGCGCGCAACTCGTCTGGGATTACATCGCGCGCAATTTTCGCCCGTACGAGGGCGACACGCTTGCCGCTGACCTGATCGCGTAGTTTCTTGACGACGGACTCGGCGACGTATTCTTCCGGCATCATCTTGACCTTCAGTCCGTGCTTCACGATCGCCTGCTTGGTCGCGGGACCGATGGCGGCGATCTGGAGTTGCTTGAGGCTGCGAAGCGAGACACGAAGTTTTCGAACGCGCTTCCAAAGGGCCTCGACACCATTCACGCTGGTAAGAATCAGCCAGTCGTAGCTCTTGATGTTGTTAAGGACTTCGTCGAGCGGCGCGTACGATTGCGGCTTTTGAATCTCGATGAATGGAATCTCGATCACCGACGCGCCTAGTCTGCGTAGACCATCGGAAAGGCCTCCGGCTTGATGACGAGCGCGTCCGACGAGGATGCGGGTTCCGGCGAGTGGGCGTTTTTCGTTGGGTTTGGGCATGCGTAGCTTGGATGACAATCTTAAATGAAGGCTGATTTTAATTGGGTGCGATTTCAGGGTAACTGCGGTAGGGCGAAACCTTCGCCGTAGACCTCTTCGAGAATAACATCGCCGCCGCGGCGGAGAAGAATCTCTCCGACTTCTTCGCCGAGCCGAATGGGATCGTCGCCTTCGCGAGTTTCGCGCAGGACTTTAGTTCCGTCGGGATGAGCGACCAGCCCATTGAGACGAATCGTGGTGCCGTGGACTTCGGCGAAGGCTCCAATAGGAACCTGGCAACCGCCTCCGAGTTTGTTGAGCAGGGCGCGTTCGCAAGTAGTGGTGGCGCGGGCGGCGGCATCGTCAAGAAATGCCAGTAGAGCACGCGTGGCGCTGTCGCCATTGCGGATTTCGATTCCCAGAGCGCCTTGTCCCGCGGCCGGGGTCATCACTTCGGCTGAGACAATCTGACGAACGAGCTGCGTCTTGCCCAGACGATTCAGTCCGGCGGCAGCGAGGATGATGGCGTCGTAATCTCCCGCCTCGAGCTTGCGCAGGCGTGTATCGACGTTCCCGCGGAGAGGATGAATCTGGAGATCTGGACGAATCGCCTTCAGTTGCGCCTGACGCCGCAGACTGCTGGTGCCGACGTTGGCACGCTGAGGCAGAGCTTCAATGCTGGCGAAATTCACCGAGCAAAAAACATCGCGGGGATTTTCGCGCGTCGTAATCGCGGCAATTTCAAAATCAGCCGCCAACTCGGTCGGTAGGTCCTTCAAGCTGTGGACAGCGAGGTCGACGCGATTCTCGACGAGTGCCTCTTCGATTTCTTTGGTGAACATGCCCTTGGTGCCAACTTTGGCGAGTGCTACGTCGGTGATCTTATCGCCCGTGGTCTTGATGATCTCGAGTTCTACGGTGTGGTCTTGTGAACGCAGCAGACCGGAAATGTGGTGAGCCTGCCAGAGTGCGAGTTGAGAACCGCGGGAACCGATGCGCAGGACGGCCACTAGTTTCGTACTCCTTTTCCGGAGTTCTTTTCCGAATCACGTCCGCGGCCCGGCCTGGCAATTGCGGGCTCGGCGCCATCTGCATGCACGTCGTCGTGAAGGTTGAACAGGCGGCGGACGAGGTCGATGACGGTGGTGGATTCGGAATCGCGCGCCGCCGTCTTGAGGGTGCTGATGGGGGTATGCATGATTTTGTTGACGATGCCGCGGGTCAGGGCTTCGACGGCGAGTTCCTGGTCTGTCGTCATGGAGCCGAGGCGGCCGCGAACGCGATCAATTTCAGCCTGACGAATGGTCTCGAGATGATCCTGGAGGCTGACGATCGTTGGAACGACATCCAAAGTCTGTAAGCGAGCGTGGAATTTATCGACCTCGCCATTGACGATCTCTTCAGCGCGTTCGGCTTCTTTTTTGCGGTCGGCAACGTGAGAACTGACGGCTTGTTGCAGATCGTCGATATCGTACACGAAGAGGCCGTCGACCTTGTTCATTTCCGGATCGACATCACGGGGAACAGCGATATCGATGAAGAACATGGGCTTATTTTTTCGCAGCGCCATCAACTTCTCGCCGTGTTC
>JBEKPH010000029.1:0-57645 GCA_049520915.1 Terriglobales bacterium | reverse complement strand
GAATCGTAGAACTGCTTGCGATACAAGATATCGAGGCCGAGCGTAGGCTCATCCAGGACCAGTAATCTGGCATCGATGGCCATCACCAACGCGAGGTGCAACTGTGCGACCATGCCCTTCGACAGCTCCTTCACCCTGCTGCTCCGCTGAATGTTGGTCTTCGATAAAAAGCCTTCGGCCTTGGTGCGATCGAAGCGTGGATGCACGCCCGCGACATATTCCAGCGCCTGCGAAACCTTGATCCAGCGCGGCAAGACCGCAACATCGGCAATAAAACAGACATCGCGCATCAGCTGGTCGCGCGCCGTCCAGGGATCGCGTCCCAGCACCCGCAGTTCGCCCTGATACGAGGTGAGACCGAGAATCGCGTTCAGCGCGGTGCTCTTCCCCGTCCAGGGCGACGGTTTTGCCGAAAGTTTTGCGCAGGCCGCGCGCTTCGATGACTGTCATGAATTCGGCTCCTTCTCTTCACTATTGTTTGACGATGGAGCATTCGACGTTACAGAACTCGACGATGGCGCAGTTGAGGAGCCGGCGGCAGCGGCATCCAGCAGTTCCTCCGGCGTCAAGCCGAGCCGCTGGATGTTCGCGTACACCCGCGGCCATTCCTCGGCAAGAAACTTTTTGCGCTCTCCCTGCAACAGCAAATCTCGCGCGCCCGCATTGATGAACATCCCGCGACCTCGCTTGCTCTCCACCAGTTGTTCATCTACCAGTTGTTGATAGCCTTTCAGAACCGTGAGCGGATTGACGCGATACTCGGCCGCAACGTTGCGCACGGAGGGCAGCGGGTCCCCCTCCTTGAGCACGCCGTCGAGAATCATCGCGACAACGCGGTCGCGAAGCTGGCGATATATCGGCTGACTGTCGTTCCACTCACGGTCCATCGTGGTTTCCAAATAAGCGCTCACCAAAGATACACTCCGTCACTTCGCCCGTTGCATGTCCATGTGTGCGCGAACCGGTTTATCCCCGGGCATCATATAGGTCCAGTCCTCCGTGTGATGGTTCGCGTCGATGATGGTGAAGACGGCGTGGTACATGTTCCCGTACTGCGTGCTCCCCGCGACGTCGAGAAAATCAAATTCCACCGTTTTTCCGTCCGCCGACAGCTTGCCCGCCATACGCGGCCGATTCCCGGCATCGCAATAGTGCGTCAGCAACAGGCGATCGCTGTCCAGGTAGATCATGGTCACCGGATGGTCATATTTAGCCGGATCGTCCGGCTTATCCGCCGCCTTCATCTCATGCACAATCGAGTTTCCGCGGGAAGCGATCCGCAGCGTGACTTGCGCACGCGCTCCGTTGCCCATCTCGGACATTTGCGGGACGGTGGTCACCTGCGCGTCCCAGGTGCCAGCCAGAGTTTTCAGTGTGTCAAAAGACTTTTGTGCGTCGGAAGGTGTAACCGGGGCGTCGGCTGCGAATGCAGCCACGGTGAATAGAACGACTAGCAGTGAAACTGCAATGTGTGATTTCATCATCGGGATTCTCCTTTTCGTTTTTCCGTGAAGCGGGTTTTCATATTGTGCGAAAGTCAACCAGGGTCCGTTTAGAACTCGGTCAACGCTCTGTCAGAAGCGCGAACCGATGTACTAGTGTTGTAGTTAACTATATCACTACAGAAAAAGCAAGAGATTTCTTTCGCGGACAGGATTGCGTGGATGTTTTTCTCTATCTATATGTTCAATAGAGACTTATCTATTTGATGTATTGTGGATTGGGACGCAGTCTAGTGCCCTGAGACTAGAAATCTCATGGATTACACCTCGAGCGAGGTGACGAGCCAAAATGCGCGCACAAGAATTCGCGCCCCGAAAGAACTTCCAAATCAGCGGTTACAACGTCTTCAGATATTCAATCAACGCGCGCCGCTCCTCGGGCGTCAACAGCCGGCCAATCCTCCCGGCCTGGTTCGGAGTATCAGTAAACTGGTGCCCCGAATTGCTGTTCCCGCGGATCGAGGTATCGAATTCGAAGCCTCCGGGAAACTCTTCGCTCCGGTAACCGACATTCACCGGATCATATTCCCGGTTGCCCAGATAAAACTTCTTGGGACGTTCCGAGACCGGCGATAACAACGCGTAGAGATTCGGCACCGATCCGTTATGCAGGTAAGGCGGAGTCGCCCAGACGCCATTGAGTGGCCGAACTTTGTACGAAAGCGGCGCTCGCACGCCATTCGGGCGGTTGCCGTTCATCTTGTCGCGCAAAACCTGCGGTGTCGGAGGCTGCTGGCCGTCATACCAGTGATTCACGGTCAATTCGACAAGCTGTCCAAGCGCAACTCCGAACTGATCGCTAGAGATTCCCAGGCTCGGCGGAGTCACCACGCGCCGGTTCATCATGTCATCTGCCTCGGCCGGATCGGTTCCCACATGCGAGATGTCGATCTGCGCCAGATTGAGATAGCGTTCGCCGGCCGAATTCGGCGCCGACCATCGATCGGAGTTCCAGAAGTCAGGGTCTGTCACCGGAGCCATGTGACACGGCTGGCAGATTTTGCCGTAGAGCACCGCTCCCTTCGCAGCCAGATCAGGATCGATTGGCGGCAAGATCTTAGTCGGCCATTTTGGCGACCTTAGACCGTTGAAGCCGGTGTGAGCGTCCGGCGGCGGCGTTCCGGCGAGAAGCTGTTCCAGGTCAAAAATCGTTTTGACCTGCGCGCTGGACGAAAATAAGTCGTTCTTCCCGCCGGTCAGATTCACCGCAGCACCCACTCCGAGAGCCTCTCCGGCGTTGCGCGTCATGGGTTGCTGGATCGATCCGTTGTATTGCACCCATTCCAGCCATGACGAGTTCCATATGCGCGGAAAATGCACCGGCGCCGAATGCGCCGCGTAGTTCGAAGCCTGATCGAGGTCAACGGAAAAGACGATATTTCCGATGCGATTGAGGGCATCGAGGCGCGCGTAGCCTTCCACCACATCCTTGTCCTTGACGCCATTTTCAAGCTTGATGATCTTGCGCACTTGCGCGACCACCGGATCCAACTGCCGATGGAGAGCATCCTTCGCATCATCGCTGGCGCCCGGCCCAATCACACGATCCGCAAAGCGACCAAATCGCCCCGGCACGTACCACGTATAGAGCAGCGATAATCCAACACCGCTTTGAAACTCATTCAGATTCGTCAGGGCCGGACCGCCATCAATCAGCACAGCCGTTTTCTGATAAGTGAACCGTCCCGTATGACAAGCGGCGCAGGTCAAGCCCAGCGCCGTCATGTCCACATTGGTTCTAGGATTTTTCCATGCGCCGCCGCTCCCGTCGTGCATCGCCCCACCCCGCGCAAACCCGATCGGGAGGCTGGCACTGTTGGAATTTGCGTCCGAAGGAATGAATCCGAAACGATCCAGATAAACGGGATCGCTCAAAAGGGCAGGCGCGCCGAGCGAAAGCCCAGGCTGTTCCAGAGCCATAAACCATTCATACGGGATACCGAAGGTTTGCGTGCCTTGGTCGGCGTGGTGAAACCAGTCCCTCTGCTCTGCGGTCCAATTCTGGTCAAGCCAGACCGAAGTATCGACCGACGAATATGTCGGCAGTTGAACGGTCAGCTTGCTATACAACTTTGCGCCAACCACAACAAGAATAAGAATGATCGCTACCAAAACTACAACAATTGTTTTCTTCATTTCGACAAGGCCTCCTGGGGAAGACCTGGATCATTTTTGTGAAACGCTCTAACGCGACAACGAAGTACCACCCCAAGGACCGGTCGGCCCGAAAAGCCAACGCTCAAGATATACCAAGTTCAGCCGGACGACGAAACGATTTCTTAATTGTCAGGAAAGTGTCTTAGACCCCACAAAAAAGAAGCCGCCGGAATGCTATTCCTCGCAGACGAAGACGCAGCGAGCGCGGTCACTACTGTGTTCGGATAATAGTAGCTTAAAATTTTCCGGAAGTCGGAACCATCTTCCGCCATCGCGGTAGCTCCAGCCTGACAAAGGCCAATGCCGTGTCCCTGCCCGATGCCTCGCAGCAGGATGTGATCGCCCTCTTTGCGCACGACAAAGTCGTTGCTCGGAACCACACTCCACCCCAGGTGCCGGCCCACTTGCAGTCGCGAAGGCTCATTCGAACTGCGCAGGCTTGCGGCATCCTCAGCGGAGATCCGGCTCTGCCAGCGCGATGGATGCTGGCGGCAATAGCGGCACTCTACCGCGTAATAAGGATACGCAGAGGATGGCAAGCCAAGTTCAGCGGGAGTATGTGTGTGTCCGCTGCAACTGCGCGTGTACATCGCGCCGACGGTTTGCGATTGGTAGACGATGACTAAACCTCGTGTGGACGAAGCAGCTTGCGCGGCTGGACTCGCGCTCGACGGCGGAGTACGCAGAAACTGGCAGTGTGTCGTATCGCAAAAATCGTAATCGCGGTGACGGCCCTTGTTCGCCATGAAATAGGATCGCGCGGCCACGGCCAGCGCCTTCAAAGCCTCTGCAGGAGTGTCGGCCGCGCCTTCCGCGGCCACCACCGAAGCAACTGCCGTTTCCAGATCCATGGTGACGATGGCAATCAGCGCTCCCGACTGCGGTTTCAATTCCAGCACGCCTTGATAGCGGCGCGTGATTCTTCCCGGGACCGCGAGATTGAACTCAACTGGGCCGCCATCCCGCCCAGTCACGGTGACGGTCGAGCCGCGAAGAATCCGGCCACCGATGTCGACGACTTCGTTTTCTCCGTGCAGTCGGATTTTGGCACTCGACACGCCCGAACTGGTTTCAAGCACGAGAGCATCCGCTCCGACATGCACCACCAGAGCCGAACCGGCTACCGGGGTGACGACGAAATGAAGCGGATGAAAAAGTCCGAGGACACCCACGCTTACGTTTACGTTTTGCGCCTGTCCGAGAAGACCCGCCGACATCAGGATGACGAAAATCGCAATGAAGATCGTATTGAAGATCGAGGTCAGGATGCGCACGCGCTAGTTTATCGCTGAATCCGGCTCAACATCTGCCCTGCCGTTTTGGCTGCCATCGCTCCTGGAACGCCGTGAACGCGAACCATCAACAGAATCTGGGGGTGGTCGGCAGGCACCATGACGATGGCAAAGCCGTCTCCGGGAGCGCGTGTCGCGTGCGAGCACATTGCCGTGCCGGTTTTCACCAGCGCATCGGGAAACGCGAGAGCGCGATCTACCTCAGCGCCTGTTCCGCGCGCCGCCGATTGTGCCATGCCGTCGAGAATCTGGCGAACGCCGGCCTGATCGTAGGTGCGTGCCAACTCAAGGTAAGCACGCGCCATATTGAGCGGCGAGATGGGCCAGCGATTGCCGAGACCGATAAAGGTCACTCCCTTTGCGTCTGCAGGCGGAAGATCGAGACCGAAGCGCGCCGCTGTGGGCGAAACATCGGCGGCGACCATATCAGCAGTGAGAACACGAAAATAAGAGTTACAGGAAAACGCTATCGCGCGGGTAAGATCGACGTCCCCATGGCCGCGCGGCAACCAGCAGCCAGTGGCCGTTCCGCGGCACGTGTGCGCCGGGTAATGGAATGCATGTTTCTCTCCGTAGGCCAGCGCCGTAAACGGCTTGACCAGCGACCCCAGCGGAATTGAACGACCTGCGTCATCCCAGCGCGCGGCGAGCACTCTTCCGTCGCCAGCATCGAGCAAGAGAAACGAAATCGAGTCGCTCGCGAAATCACGATTCAGAATCAAATTGGCAGACTGTGCAAAAAGCGAGTTTGAGGCAGGATTCTCCTGCTCTCGAGCAGACGCTCCCGCGTTGCCGCTCGACGGCAACAGGGCGAGAAGGCTCAAGATCAACGGTAGTACAAGCTTTCTTACTGCGCCCATTCGTAGGTGACCGTCTGCAACAGTTTGTCGCCCTCGCTGCGAACTGCGACATGCTCGGAAGAGATCCCCGCGAGCGTTGAACTGAGACTCGCCATATTCTCCGAGAAAAACTGCGGTTGCCGATCGTCGCTGGGCAGGCCTCCAGGCCCGTTCGATTGGTCCAGATTCGGCCGATCGACTACCGACGAGAAGCGCGCGAAATTCGCTCGCTCGCGTGCGTGATTGAGACCGGCAAGATAGAGCGCGGGCTTTTCGGACGGTTTCCGACTCAAGTTGGAAAGCATGGCGGTAATTAACTCAGGATCATCCCCAACAAAAAGAATCTTGCCGCGGACCGACGCCACCAGTGGCCACAGTCCGTCGAGTTGTTGGTACTCCGATCGCGGTTGCCAGATGATGCCGTATTGGTTGGCCGTAAGTCCGGGCCGAACAAACTCCGCGAGGGCAGATTGCACGTTGGCTTCGTCCCAGTCTGAGGCCGCAGCGAATACCACTGCGGAATGAATTCTTACGAATACGCCCGCGCCTTCGGTCTCGGTGGATTGTACCTGCAGCGAGCCGAGAAACTGAGTCGTACTGAAAAGCTCCTGCAAAGCTGTTGTGCCCTGCGGATTACCCGGCCGCTGCACAAGCGACTGGTCGATCCGCGTCTCAAGATCCGAATCGCTACCCGTCTCTCCCGAGGTCAGCGCCACCTGCGGCGCGGTCAATGACGAAGGCGCCACACCCAGATGAGGCGCCAGCAGTTTTGTTGCCAGCAAATCGAAACAGGAATTAGCCGCGGGTTGCGCCTTCGCTTCGTAAACGCCCGCGCCATCGGGAATCAGTCGGGTAAGATCGGACGCCGCCTGGATTCCCTCGGCGGATGACCCCGCGACCGCGCCAGACTTCCGCAGCAAAACGCGCTCTTCGCGATATTGCTTGCCAGACAGGAATAAATCGGAGATCGCGGCGGAGTACTGCTTAAGATCCGTAATATTTTGCTGGACCCAGTAGGTTCGGAAATAGGGGCTGGGAACAATTTTCTCCATGTTCAGCACCATGCGCAGTTCCCCCGGAGCCCCAGTCGCGGCCACCGACTGCGCCCACCACGGCTCACCTTCGACGCTCCGGTCCTTACTGCCAGACATTAGTTGCAACGCTCCGGCGAGCAGGTCTTCGCGTGTCGCCAGCAGCAGGTAGTCGCCAGAAACCGCGAAGGCTACCTCGCGTTGCGACTCAGGATCGCGCCGCACGTAGAAGCTCACACCACCAGCGCTGCGCGGCTCAAACCTGGCACGGGTTTGCCAAAGCGACGTCTGCATTGCTTTGGCCGACGGCAGGTAGGTGATGTAGAGGAATTGCAGATTGCCAATGTCGTAGAGAGCGACGGCACTGCGGGTTCCCGCCACCTGCGACAGGAAGTTCATATCGGGAGGAAGCCCCGCTGCAGCCGCAAATTGTTCTCCGGCTCCGTTCAAGCGCAGAAAAAGACGCGAGCGCGAAAAGACCTCGTAATTGCTGCTTTTGATCCACTGTTTTTTCTGACCAGAGGCGTTCCAATCGGCAAGAAGCGACGAGAAGTCCTTGGCCTCCATATAAAGGAGCGGCCCGGCGGGAACATACTTCGAGAGCGGAACCGACGGAGCGGAAGTCTGAAAAGAGGCGTAAACAATCCCGGCGAAAAAGAGCGCTGCTAATAATGACAAGGAGATCGCGGTGCGTTTCACGGCTTCACTCCTCCTTTCGTGGATGCGGTCTTGGGCGTACCAACGGCAGGCACACTTCCAGCACGAGCTAACAACCGTGGCCGCACGATTCGGTCCTGCTCAAGCGCTTCATGCGGCTGCGGCTGACGAGCGGCATTCAGGCGTCGGATTCGCAGAGTGGCTCTTAAATCGGCGACTCTGTGCGCGAGATCCTTTCGCACTGCGGGTGACGTCTGAGCTTGGCGCGCGATTTCGAAATACGAGACGGCGTCTGACACGCGATTGAGCCGCGCCATGGTTTCGCCGATTGTTTGCGCCACCTGCGCCTGTTGCGCGCGAGAGAGTTTGAGCGACGGCACGGGAGGCACCGCCGAATTATCATTCCCGCCCTCCTCGTCGTCGCCTGAGCTGGCAATCTCCGCGTCCTCGGAATCGGACGCTGCCGGGATCGCTGTGCCGAGAAATTGCGTCTGCAAGAGCGGCTGCAGAACGGCAATCGCAAATTCGTCGCTCTGCATCTTCGCTGAGGTCTGGAAAAGTGCAACCCGCGCTTCGTCTCGGCGCGGGAAGTCGATCACGCAATGGCTCAACAGTTGAAACTTCACCTGCGAATCGGCCGCGTTTTGCGCGGCTTTGAGACGGAGTTCGTAGAAGTATGGCTTATCGGCCACCGTCAACGATGACGGATGCGCCGCGTTGCTCGCCAGCAGTTCCAGTTCACCGCTTCCCCGTCCTCCACGCGAGCGGCCGGAAAGTATTGTTGCTGCCTTAGTCCGAAGTTCGTAAGTCACCCTCCCGCTCGAAGCGACCGAGATCAGTGCGTCTTGAGCAGCCGCGGCATCCTGCCCCGCGGCCAGCTGGTCTTTTGCCAGCCGCAGTCGGTATGAAGCATCCCACGGCGCTGCTTTCACCAGCTGATCGAGAAACGCAGTGGCTTCCTTCGGATGCCCGGTCTTCTCCAACAGCGCCGCGGCTGGATCAAGATTCTCAAAGGGGTTGCCGACGGCCACCACCAGGCGGCGGAGCAAATCGAGAGCACCAGAAGTATCTCCTGCGGCCAGCCGAATTTCAGCCAACCCTAGGAAGTTTGGCGCGTTAAGCTGATGCTCGGCAATCTCATTCGCAAACACGAATTCCAAAATCTTGCGCGCCGACTGTTTATCGCCATCCTCGAAAAGCTGCCGGGCCGTGTTGCGCAACACATTCGACGCGGGAGTATCCTGAGGGTTTGCACGGTAGCCATCAACCTTGGCATCCAGCGTACCCAGTTGCGCACTCACCCGCAGATCGAGCGGGACCAACAAAGCCCCCTGCGCCTCTCGAGTCTCCGCCGGCAGCGCGGCCAGGGCTTCCGCCGCTTGCGCATACTGTTTCGTGCGGACGAGATACGTGATCCATCGCACCTGCCACGCGCCTAGATCTTGCCGCGCAACATCCCGTTCATCCCCCGCGAGCTTGGACATAGCATCCTGTTTCGATTCCAGAATCCGTTGGTAGATTGGCGCACGATGCGAAAGAGGAATCCACGGAGCATCGACCACATCCGCCAGAATCAGCGTCGGATCGGGAGCGGAGGAGGAAACCTCTACCAGCCAGACGTTGGCGGATGCCGCATCGCCGACGGCCGCATAGGCAGGCTGCAGCAGGGCGTTCGAGCGATAGTTGCCGTTGCGGCGAAGATAAGTACGGACAATGGCGTCCGCATCGGGCTTGAGTTCAGCGGAGAGTCTGCGGGTGCGAAGTTGATCGCACGTCCGTCCGAAGTCAGTCCAAAAACTTTCCGGAACATGCGAACTGTTGAGTTGTTTCGACAACACGGTGAACGCCTGCTTCCATTGGGCGATCGCTTCGGCACGATCGCCGCGCTTGTAATAGGCGAGCGCGAGACTGTCATAGACGTCGGGACGGTCCGGCGACAATTCGAGCGCGTGGTTGTAATCGGCAATCGCACGCTCCGTGTCGCCCGCTCCGGCGTAGTAGTCGGCCAGAGTCAAGTATCCAGACGAGGATGCCGGACTCTGTTCGAGGATGGCAGGCAGAAAGTCGTCCGGGCTCCCCTGTTTCGTGACGCCTAGATATTCTCCATAGCGCGAGCCGTAATAGAACCAGGTGTTACCCGCTAGTTGTTGCGAGCGATCGACGGGCTTCGCGAGCCGTTCGGCGATCGTGTCATCCCCCAGGGCCCCAAGAAATGCGTTGTTCACATCTGCGGTCGCCTCGGAGTAATACAGCCCAACCAGTGCAAGGTACGACTTTGCCCAGATCGCCGGACGTCTCCCCCCGCGCGCAGCCACCATACTATGTGATAGAGCGGCGCCGCCGTTCGCAATTACATAGCTCGCAGCATCCTCTCCGCCAGCACCAGACCAGCCGGCGCTGAGCGCGACGAGTTCTTGCGGCCGTCGGGCCAGAAGCAATTGAAAATATCTCTGCTGGCGGGCTATTTCGAGGCCGTGTGCGGAAAAGACATTCGAGAGCACGCGCAATTCGTCGTCTTCTTTGCCGGCAGAACGATAGGCGTCCGCTGCGGCGAGAAGAGGAGTGACCGCATACATCGCTGGAACCCGATGTTCGTACTGCTCCAGTTGCAACCCCAATTCACCAAAACGCCCGCGCCGGCGCTGCAGCTCTATAAAAGGCTGCAAGTCGCTCGTGATATTCGGAAGCGCTGCACCCTGCATCAAGCGCTCGAAGCGCCAACGCGCCTCCTGTTCCGAGAGCGCTGCGCTTTCTGCGAGCGGAATCGCGAACTTCTCCAGATCGTCCAAATTCATGTCTTTGCGCTTCGCCTCGGCGAAGGTAGCGAAGCTCGTTCTTTCTTCGGGAGTGAAGTAAGTATTTACCGCGTTTCCCATTTCCACGAGCGCAGCGCCCATTCCGTTACGAGCGTTTTCCACGCGCATCAAATGCACGTTCCGTCGCCATTGCGCGTCGCTCACCGCCGCAATTCCCTGTCTTTCGACTTGTTCTTTGATGACGGGCAGATTCGAGGACGCGTCCGTCAGCGCTCCGTCGATTACGCCATACGCTTGCTCATACTGGCGCTGCCGCGTCATGACGCGTACATACGTTCGCGCACCCGCGTGGTTTTCGGGAATAGCCAGCAGATCAGCGCCCGCTATCTTGATTCCCTGCTCGGCGAAACCGCGGGCTTCCGCGAGCATGCCCCACGATTCCAAACGCCGCGCCACCTCGAATGAATTGCCGGCATTTTCCGGCCGTCCATCGATCAATGCGAGTTTCAGCGCGGCGACAGTTTCACTTGTCTTGCCCTGACGCGCCCGTACTGCGGCGATCTTTTCCATCCACTGCGGATCTTTGTAGGCAAGTTGATAAGTGTGTTCGTAGTCTAAGACCGCATCGTCGAAGCGCATCAGTCGTTCTTCGAGCGCAGCGCGGGCGGTATAGAGATCGACGCGATCCGGGCGAATGGCGATCGCTTTACCGTAAACTTCGATCGCAGCCGGATAATTCTCCAGGTTCGTCTGGATGCGAGCCAGCACCATCGACCAGTGATAGTCGCGCGGCGACTGCGCCACAGTCTTCTCGTAGAAATCGACAAGCCGCTGTTGGCCCTGATAGCGCTGGGCGTAGAGCGCTGCTTCCGTGACGAGAGTGTCGTCTTCCGGAAAACTGTTGATCAGTTCGATGTACTGATCGACCGCCCCCGTGTAGTCCTTCCTACGCGTAAGCGCCGGAATGAGCCCTCGCCGCAAAGTCGTAATCTGAGTCTTCCGGGCCTCGGCCGTCAGCGCAGGACCGTGGTTCGAGCCGTCGTGTGTCGAGCTGTCGCGGGTCGAGTTATGGAAGAGCGCAATCTTTTCGTTATAAAACTGCTGCAGGCCCGCGTCGTCACCGGACTGGGCGTAAGTGTCAGCCATCGCCGCCAGATATTCACCGTTGTAGGGAGAATCCTGCAATAGCTTCGCCAGCAATTCGCGCGCCTTCTGGTACTGCTTCGCATCGGTCGATTTGCGCGCCGCTTCAAAGGTGAACTGTACACTCAGCTCCGGATACGCATCCTTCGCGGCCTGTAAAAGAATGGCAATCGCCTGCGGATAATTCCGGGTTCGCCAGTAGAAATCGACGGTCGAACGCACCACCCCGAGGAGTTTGGGATTTTCCCGGTAGACCGCTTCAACGTTCGTCTGCGCAGCGGCGAAATCCTTTCGTGCCTCGTACAAGCGAACGAGTTCGTAACGTAACTGCAACCGCGCTACCGGATCAGAAGTTAGGACTGCCTGCCGTTCCAGCGCATGCTGGCGAACAATTTCCAGCGACTTTTGCTGCGCCAGATTCTCAATGTCTTCAGCTTGCTCGATCGAGGTCGCGCCCTTTGCCAGCGCGTCGAGAAGAGTTTCCATTTCTGCTTTTCGATTCTGAGCTTCCAGCACCTTCACGCGCAGGTAGACTGCCGGCAAAGACAGACTGGAGGGCTTCGATACATCAACGACTCGGGCCGTACTCCGATCGACGAGCTCGCGGAACTTCGGGCGCCTGGCAAGAGTGAGCAAGCGCAGTTCCGCGGGCGAATCTGCAGACTCGGCAAGCGCGCCTTTCACGTACTCATCGATGGCTTGTGGATATTCCCTTCTGTTCTCATCGATCGCTCCCGCTTCATAGGCGTAGAGCGACGGATTCCCCAATCGATCACGCCCTTGATTCAGCAGCCGAAGCGCGTTATCGAAATCGTAGTAGTCCCAGTAGATCGTCGCCGCTTCGAGATAGCCGGCAGCTGTGCCTGGCGCAACCCGCGGAATACGCTCCCAGTACGGCGCTGCCTGCGCAAACTGATCGCGATCGGCATAGATGTCACCAATGCGGGCGAGAATTTCGCTATCTCCGGGATTCGCCTGCAACAGATTGTCTTCGATCTTCGCGGCCACTGCCGTGTCCGCCGCGTCGAAGTACGCCACCGACCGATAGACAGACGACGCCGTTCGAGCCACTTCTGCTTCTGCCGGATATTCTGCCGCGAGCGACTTGAGCACCGGCGCACTCTCTTCGAAATGCGAGCGCCACAGATTCGCATTCGCGATAAAGTCTGCAGCCGCAGGATTACTCTCCCAACTCGCAGCATCCGGCGCACTCACGCGCAAGGCGGCTAATTCCGTCTCGAGTTTGCCGGTCCGTGAGAGAAATTCGAAAAACTCATTTCGCAGAGCCGCGTCCTCAAACCAATGCTGGCGCAGCAACGCTTCCCACGCCGCAAGATCCTCGGTAGGAGGTGTCTTATAAATCGCCAGCAAATTCCGGACAAATACGGGATTGTGGGGAAAACGCTGATTGGCATATTGATTCAGCCGCAGGTAAAGCACGGCGCTCGTACCCACAACTCCGCTCCTGAAGTAGCGTTCGAGGTCGGTTCCGCTGAAGGTCTTCACGGCGTCGCGACTTAACTGCTCGAATTCGCTATCCCTCTTGTGACGCAGATAAAAACGCGCCAGTTTGTCATACCAGGAATGGTCGTTGAAGCGCGCAATTGCCCGCCGGTAAACCTCTTCTTGTTCGGACCCCAGCCGATTCTGATCCAGAAACACAGCCAGCCGCTGGTAAAGCCCTGGGTCGTCGGGATTGCGGTCGATCTCCTGCCGCAGCACCGTCAGCGCCTGCGGGATTTGTTTCATCTCCACTAGGCGTGCGAGATAACGTTCCAGAACGCGAGCGTATTCCGGCGATCGAGGTCCAGACCGCACGGCGGCTGACGGCGTTGTATTAACTTGGAATGCAGAACTGGTTCTGCGCGGGCTCGCCGCGTTTTCTGCGGAACCGTCCGCTCCCAACCCCTCCCCATTCCCATCCCTGTCGGGCACACTCTCCGGCATCCACGGGGAATGGCTGCTGGATCGCAGGGCCGCCTCTCCCGCTCCCAGGGGAATTTTCTGCGCCTGAGACGCCAGTTCCTGAAGCACGGAATCATAGATGGCAAACTCATCCGCCGAATCGTCTTTGCGGGAATAGGCGTCCGCCATAAGCAGGGCAACTTCGGTACGTTGGGAAGCGTTCGGGAAGTTCCGAAGAAATTCGCGGCCACCCTGGATCACCGCCTCGCTTTCCGCCGCGCCCGCGTAATAGTCAATCAGCTTGGCGTGAAGTTCCGGGCGACGCGAGGAATTCGGAAATTTCTTATCAAGCATCGCCAGTAATTCCGCCGCCCGCGAGCGATGAAAATACGGTACCGCGCGCTGCTCTTCCTCCGAGTAAGCGAAAGCCGGCTGCGCGGTATTCAGAATCAACGAGAGAATGCCATTCAGGTACCCGGGACCCTGATCCATGGTCGCGATGTCGCGATACATCGAGAGTTCGCCGGAAGCCAGCCGGATCGGGGTTTCCGGAGCCGTCAACAACAGATCCGTCAGGCTGGCAATCGCTTGTTCTTGTGCATCCGGCATTCCCTGGCTGTTGTAGAGCGCAAAGTAATATCGCGCGGACTCCGGATAATTGTGAATTTCTTCCAGCAATCGCGCACACACGTAAAGTTCCTGCGACGTCCACGGCGACTTGCGAGCTTCTTTGCGCAGACGAAGGTCCGCGATCGCTTGCTGGGCAACATCGAGCTTGCCCTGCTGCTGGTAGTAATAGAAGACGCGCGTGGTACCGTTCAAGTCCTCTGGATTCGCATTAAGCGCTGCGCGAGCCTGATCGAGAAACTTGCGCAGATTCTGCGTGTCCCTCAGAAGATCGAAGTAGCTTTTGACCAATTCCGGATCCCACAACGGTTGAAAACTCTGTTCGTACACCGCCAGTCCCTCGCCAACGGAACCGTGGCTATACTCGACCATCGCCTTCGCTTTGACGGGAAAAATCGTATCCCCGGGAAATTGCTTGCGGTAGTCGGCGATAAGTTGTCCCGCAGCCGCGTATTCTTTCTGCGCCACGAGAAAATGCAAAGATCGCGCGTAGAGCGATTGCTCCTGCGGATAGCGGATAATCCAGGCGCGGTACTGAGCCAAGGACTCGTCTTTCCCGAGGCCCTGCGCCTGAATCACTCCGAAGATTCGCTCGAACGCCCGCCATGAATGTTGCTGTGTTGGCGGAGTGAGTTTTTCTGCCTCAACCGGCGCAGAATTCGCAACCAGCGACAACGTCCGAATCTCATCGGCGGGCCGCAAGCGTCGGCGGTAGAAATCGGCAAGCGCGAGTTGAGACTCGACTTTGTCCGATGAATGATCGACGTAAGCTTTCCAATCCGATTCCGCAGCCGCGATGTCGAGCTGCTGCTCATCCTCCAAAGCGCGCAAAGAGTAGAGGTCAGCATTCCCCGGCTGCGTCTTGATGAGATCGGCGAGAGCCGGTCGTGTCTCCCGTGGAGGACGGCGAAAAGACACTGCACCCCCAGGCAACGCCATCATGCGGAAAAACGCTGCCTCAATCGCGCTCGAGGATTCAATGTTGCGAATCCACGACGGCAACTCGCCCAGCGCAGAAACTGCACAACCGATAGCAATCCCGAAAACCGCGACCGCAGCCAGACGCGCCCGATTGCAAAAATGATGATCGCGAAACAACTGACTGCGAAGCAAACGAATGCGAAACAAACTAAGGAAGGACTTCAATTTGCACCTCCCTGGTTCCAATGTTGTGCGCGATATCCTCGGCGGTCACCGTTAACCTGTACGAGCCGGGAATCGTCTGCTCGGGAATTACGAGCTCGCCGGTGTTGGCGGCCGCTTCCGCATTCCACTTCAGCTCAACCGGCGCCGCACCTTCCAGCCGCGCCACCAAGGTTCGCGTGCTTTGCGACGCCTGCACCTTCATCTCGATCGCCTGCCCGCGCTGGAAGCGCTTGCGGTCTAGCTTCACCTCGAGTACCGGCGGCTTGCTCGCGATGACAAACGTCTTCGCCTCCCGATAGGTTTGCCCCAAACGGTCCCGGAGAATCAGCCGCACGGTATACGTTCCGTCCTGCATATCCGTGGGCGCGAGAAAGCGGGTCTGCCAGATATCTTCCGCCGAGAGAAAGCGCAGGGATTGCACTAATCCAAAGGGAAACAGCGCCACCACCGAGACGATGGACTCATCCGTCTTGACGCGCAAAACTGGATCGCCCGGCCGTATCACACGTGGACGCAGCAGCGCTCGCGGCACGGCCAGAAACGAAGTATAGGGCGTGACAAACTTATATTTCCGCGACAGGCTGATGATTTCGTCGATCGTCGCCTGGTCTTCGCCCTCGCGTTCGATTTTCTCCAGCAGGGCATCCACTCGAGCGCGCGCCCACAGCCGCGGCAGTTGAGCATGATCCAGCGACTCGCGGGGCAGACTGACTTGCCTTGTCATCCCAACCGGAGCGCCGTCGCGCACGCCGTGGGCCGTGAAGCTCACGTTTTCCTGCGGCGTCTGGTAACGCCCCACCCACGAGGCCAGCGAGCCCGCGAAGGTGGCCGCCTGCAACGGATAGACCGAGTTCACGCCGGCTTCGGGCGCGATCGCCAGCTCAATCTGACCAATCGGGCTACGGCCGATCTTCGAAAGAAAGGAATTCAGCTTGAACTCTATCGGCTCCGTCGAGAGCACCTGTTCCAGCAACCCATCCTGCCGCGCCAGCAACCCGAATAGCGGCAAATTGGCGTCGTCGCCAACGGCCAGGATATAAGTGCGCGGGCGTTGCGTTTCCGGCAACTGCTTCCACGCCGAGGCGTACCAGTTCGCAAGCTTGCCGTTCGTGATCGGCCCCCGAGTCGCGCCACCGTCGCTCAGGATCACCAGGTAAGTATTAGCCGCGCCGGTTCCGGCGGCTTGCTCCAATCCGGCCTGTAAGGCTCGCTGCACGTCGGTGCCCCCGCGCAGTCGGCTGGCGCGAACGAAATCAATGGCGCGCTGAATGCTCTGGGGATCGGCCGGACCGAGCGGCAGCGCATGAGTCTCCGTGTTAAACAGCACGAGACCGAAACGATCGGCTGGACGCAGAGTTCGCAGCAGCGTCTCAAAGGCCTGGTAACTGCGCTCGAGTTTTTCCCACTGCATCGAGAGCGACGTATCAAACAGGATAATCACCGTCTTCGGCGCGCCCACAGTCGCAGTGCCGCCGCTCGGACTAGCAGCCGCACTAGACCCGCTCCCAGATCCGAGCAGTGCTTCGGCCTCAAAAAAACCGGGTTCGTTCGTGCTCCGAACGGGAGCCGTCTCCGTCGGAGAAGGCTGGCCGCTGACCGGATTGCGGTAGCTCAGAACTTGCAGCGTGTCCGACGCCGCCGGATCCAGTTCATACGTAGTAACAAAGTCTTCGCCGAGGTTGACGTTCTCCCCTTCGTAGTGGCCCCTAACGGTGTGAGGGTTCGCCTCATCCAGTCGCAGAGGGAAACTTTTCGCCGTCGCATGAAAGTTATGCATCGCGTGCGCCGAATGCAGTTCGAAGTTGATGCGCAGATGCCGCGCCGCCTGCGCCTGGTAGGCGTCCGGGCGCAACGGGATGGCGAAGTACGACTCCAAATTTTCCACGGGAATGGCTTCGTGATACTCGATCTCCAGGCGCTTCGTGCCGAACGCCGGAATCGGGACGATGCGCGCGCTGAAGACCGAGGTACGTTTCGCCTCTTCCGATCCGCGTTCGCCCATTTGCAGCAGCCCCGGATCGACCGCTTGCTGCTTCAATTGGTTGTAGATTTCTTCGGCCCGTTTGCGTTCGAGGATGACGGCGGGTATCCGGACCGGGCCATCCCATGTCGCGAAATCGGAGATCGTTGCGTGACTAGGCAGCGCGAAAAGGTAGTTCCCTTCTTCGATTCGGTTGCTGTGATTGGCGAAGACCTGGCGGATGAACACCCGTGCGTCGCCATTGTCGATGCGAATCGTGATTTCCATCTCTTCGAGCGACAGGATCGCGGCATCCGGCTGTTGCTTATCGCGCGGAATGAGAATTCCCGCGTCGGCATAAAGCAACGTCGAAAATAGAGTGAACGTGAAAAACCATCCGAGCATCGACAACACAAAGTTCTTCATGAGTGCAGCTTCTGTTCTGGTATGCGGACCAGCCCGTTATCCGTACCGACGTAGATGTAGCCGTTGCCAAAGGCCAGCGCCGTAACATTCAGGGACGGCAAACCGGCCGTTACGACAGCCCAGCGGCCCGATTGACGATCGCAAACATAGAGCCCCTTCCCCAACGTTCCTGCAAGCACGTAGTTCGGAGTCACCAACATGGCGTTGGGGTTGACTTCGAAGGCACTGGACGCGGTTTCGAAAGAATGGAATCGTCCTCCACGATCGAGGCCCACTACGCCCGCGCCGTACGTGCCCACCATCCACTCACCGCCCACCGGCACAACCGCCGTAATCCAGTTGTGTTTCAGGTTTGAAGTCGATGTCGTATAGTTCGCGGCAACCATCCCCTTATCGAGCACAGAGATCCCGCCGAGCGTACCGGCCAGCAGTTCATCCCCCGATACGCCAAGCGCATACACGTGATTGCTCACCAGTCCATGGAAGGCATACATGCTCCGAGCCCCGCTCGGCTCAAGAAACGTCAGACCCGAGGGAGTCGCCAATGCCAAACCATCTCCATAGGCAGCCACATCGGTCACATGATCCGCAATCAACCCGTCGGCGCGAGTCAGCACCTGCTGCTCAGTACCAGAGTTGTCGAAACGCACCAGCCCATTTGCCGTAGCGATGTCAATCGAGCCCGTCTTCGGGTCGGGAAAGATACGATTCACACAAAATACGTGTTCGTCCTCGACGTGCGTCGCGCCCGTGGAGTCGGCCGCGAGGATATCCATTCCGCGATCGAAGTAGCCCACCCACAGCCGGCCCGTCGGATCAACCGCCAACGCCGAGATGTTGCGATCGCTCAGGGTCGCGCTAGCCTCATCAAGCACGCGCTGCCATCCGAATCCACGAAGATTCATCCGGTAAAGCCCGTCGCGCGCAACGGCGAAGACCGCATCTCCAGAAGAAAAAATCTGCCGGACTTCCGGCAACCGTGCGTCGCGCCCCATGTCTGAACTCGCGCCCGAGTTTGGATGACGACCTTCCAGCGGAATCGTCAGAACGCCCTGATCCTCCGATCCCACGTACAGCTGGCGCTCCGTCGCAAAGAGAGCGGTAGCCAGCACCCCAGAAGCCAGAACTCGCGAAAAGCGTCCACCGTTGAAGACGGCGACGCCGAGAGGAGTGCCAACGTAGGTGGTCTCTCCAGTAGACTCGCCGCTCCCGGATGCGGAGATTGCGAGCGCCGTAACTTGACGATCAGGCAGGCCTTGCGGCTCGGCAAAACTGTCGGTTGCGCCCGCGTGGAAGTGCAGCACGCCACGATCCAGAGTGCCGACCCAGAGATCCGACTCACTACCCGCTAACGCCGTCACGTGGACCCCGCCGACCGTGGCATGAAACGGCGTAATCTGCCTTCCGTCATAGACCAGCACGCCCCGCTTTTTTGTGCCGAACAGAAGATGCCCGGAAGCGCAGGGCAGAATGGCCGTAATGGCGCGCGCATCCGCATCGAACGGCACAATCTGCCGAAAACTCCGTCCGTTGAATGCCAGCAAGCCATCGTTGGCGGTGGCAAGAATCAGTTCCGGTTCTCGAGCATCGCTCAGAACAGCCGACGCGACCGCAATCAATGGCGATCCTGGAAGATCGCGTCCGACCGCGTATTGGCGAAGCAACGTTCCGCCCGGCTCGTATTCGAGCAGGCCCGCCGGGCCCGCGACATAAAGATGATCCTGAAATCGAGCTGCCTGGAAAAACACCGAGGGAGCGCTGATCCCCTCAAAACCCGATTCGACGGCGGAGGGCAACGGCCGGACCGCGAAACGAATCTCACGTTCCGCACGAATATCGATGGCCGCCGTACGCAAAACTCCCGAGGCGCGCCACACCACGAATCCTCCAAACGCAATCAAGAAGATGACGCCAACCGCGACCACTCTGCGAATCGACGCGATGGATGGCTTCATAACTCCTCATTTCCCGGAAAGTGAACTATAAACCTCGGGAATGTCACTGCAAGTAGAAAGCAAGATGCTGACCAAACAAGAATTGCAAAATAAGAAGGGACTTCCGCGCATAGCCACGCGACCCTTCCGTCTAACGCCAGACACGTCGTGTCAGCCACCACACGACAAGATCCTTCCGGATTGAGCGCCGCAGCTTTTTGGCGTCCTAGATAAACAGCCATACTTGCCAGTTTACCTTGCCAGTTTACCTGTTTTCCGTGTAGAATGAATTCACCATGCCGCGCAAGACTCTGGAAGTCGAAGTAATCGACCTTATTCATGCCGTTGGCCTGTTGGTGCGCCGCGTGCGAGCCGCCGCTGCCTCTCATGAACTTTCCTTGACCGAGTCCGCCGTCATGGGACGTCTGGCCAAGGACGGCCCCGCAACCACCGCCGACCTGGCACGCGCCGAAGGCGTCAAACCCCAGTCCATGGGAACCACCATCGCCGCGCTTGAAGAAATGGGTATGGTCGAACGCAAGCCACATCCGACCGACGGCCGCCAAGTCAATATCGACCTGACCTTCAAGGGGGTCGCTGTCCGTAAAGACACCCGCGATGCAAAGCGAACCTGGCTCGCGCAGGCGATCGCCCAACTCGACGACAAAGACCGCGAGACCCTCTTCGAGGCCGGCGAAATCATCCGCCGCTTGGTGCAAAAGTGAACGACAGAGTGACCGGCAAAGCCGTCGACCAAGATGTAGTTGACCAAGACGTAGCCGACCAAGACGCTGCCGATCAAGAACGACCCACGCCACTCGTGAGCCAACCGGCCCTCCCTCCGCGCCGCCAACCGAGCGATCTCCCAGCAAGTTCCCTGGCGCACGCCTGGCGCGCGCTCCGTCACCGCAACTTCAGGCTCTTCTTCTTCGGTCAGAGCACCTCAATGATCGGCACCTGGATGACCCGCCTGGCGACCAGTTGGCTGGTCTATCGACTCACCCATTCAGTGCTCTTATTAGGTGTGGTCAGCTTCGCCGGGCAGATTGTTTCATTTGCTCTCGGCCCTTTCGCCGGAGTTTGGGTCGAGCGCCTCAATCGCCGCAAACTCCTGATATGGACCCAGGCCGCAGCCGCTTTCCAGTCACTCGCTCTGGCCGCCCTCACGCTCGCGCATGTCATAACACTCTGGGAAATTATCGCCCTCATGGCCTTGCAGGGCCTCATCAATGCCTTCGATATGCCGGGCCGCCAATCCTTCCTAGTACAGATGGTCGACGACCGAGACGACCTCAGCAATGCCATCGCCATCAATTCCTCAATGGCAAACGGTGCGCGCTTGATCGGCCCGGCCATCGCTGGCTTGGTAATCTCTGCCCTCGGCGAGGGATGGTGCTTTGCCATCGATGGCCTCAGTTATTTTGCCGTGATCGCTTCCCTGCTGATGATGCGCATCAAGCCCACCGACATCCGCCGCAGCGCTACCAGCATGTTCGAACAGATGCGCGAAGGCTGGGACTACGTCCGCACATTTCGTCCCATCCGCACCATCCTCTTATTGTTCGCTCTCCTAAGCCTGATGGGATGGCCCTACTCCGTCCTCTTGCCCGTCTTCGCCGGTCAGGTGCTCCATGGCGGCGCGCATACTCTCGGCTGGCTCACCGGAGCCTCCGGAATCGGCGCTCTGATCTCCGGCCTTTCGCTCGCCGTCCGCAAGTCAGTAGTCGGACTGACGCGCATGCTTCAGATTGCCGCCGCGATGCTGGGCGCCGCACTGATTCTCTTCGGCTTGTCCCACACTTTGTGGCTCTCGCTCGTTCTCATGGTCTTCGTCGGCTTCGGTCTGATGCAAGGCGCGGCGGTCAGCAATACGATCATCCAATCGCTCGTGCCCGAAGAAAAACGAGCCCGCGTGATGAGCTATTACACCATGGCCTTCTTCGGCTCAGCGCCCTTCGGCAGCCTGCTCGCCGGAGCGCTGGCTCACCGGCTCGGCGCTCCTCACACCGTCATGATCACCGGCGCTTTCTGCGTCGCCGGTTCCCTGTGGTTCACCTACACCCTGCCCAAAGTTCGGGCGGTAATGCGTCCGATCTATCAGGAGATGGGCTTACTCCCAAAGCGCGAGATCGACCTGATCTCCGATGAGCAATAGCCAATGGCGAGCGCCGAACGACAAATGACGAACGACCAGGAAAGGAAACACCACCGTGAACTGGTATAACTACATCGCTTGTTTTTTCGCGGGAGCGATTCTCGCGAACTTCGTGCCCCATTTCGTGCATGGAATTTCGGGCGACCGTTTTCCGACACCCTTCGCGCATCCTCCCGGAAAAGGACTCTCCTCCCCCACCGTCAACGTCCTTTGGGCACTCGTGAATCTGATCATCGGATACCTTCTCTTCCGAACCGGCAAGGTCTGGAGCGGTGGTAACCCCGCGTTACTCGTTTTCTTTGCAGGCGTCATCCTACTCAGTACAGCGTCGAGCATTCGCTTTGCGAAGAAACAAACGAACTAACCGCCAATAACTTCTCGAGTAACACCCAGCGCGATCCAACGCTCGACACGAAAGGAAAATAACCATGCCGCTCACCCAACTCGATCCCAGCGCCGCCTTGATCATCATCGACCTGCAAAAAGGGATTGTCGGCTTGCCAGCCGTGCATCCGGTCGCCGACATAATTGCGCGCTCCGCGCAACTTGCACGCGCTTTCCGCGAACGCGGTCTGCCCGTCGTTCTCGTCAACGTGGATGGCCGGGCTCCCGCGCGCACCGAGGCTGCACCCCCCAAGTATGCATTTCCTGCCGACTGGTCCGAGCTCGTTCCTGAATTAGAGCCGCAGCCCGGCGACATTCGAGTTACCAAGCAACGCTGGGGCGCATTCCTCGGCACAGACTTGAACGATCTCTTAGGCCAACGCGGAGTAACTCAAGTCTTTCTCGCGGGCATCTCGACCAGCGCGGGCGTCGAATCCACCGCCCGCAGCGCCTACGATCACGGCTACAACGTCGTATTCGTCACGGATGCCATGACCGACCGCAACGCCGACGTCCATCGCCTTGTCGTCGAACAGATCTTCCCCAGAATGGGTGAGACCGACACCACCGAAAATATTCTGAAGCTGTTGGAGGCAGCGCCCAGCCAGTGAATCGCCCAACTTTCATTTGTCCAACGCAACCGCCACACCATAAGGAGCTAACTGGACTACGTTTCCGTCTTTTCCGTCGAGCAGCAGGCTCATCGTGTGCGGCAACGCCACTTCGCGATTTTCCGACGCATAATTAATCAGGACGAAAACTTGCTTCCCGCCGCCCACCCTTCGGCTCACCTCGACCCCGTCAGGCACCGGGCCGAATACAGCTGTCACGCCCGACTTCTGCGTCATCCACTCCGCCGCCGACTGCATCAACTTGTCGTCAAGGACGGCTCCGATATAAGTGACGCGTCCCTTGCCATAGACACGTGTAATCGCCGCCGCTTGATCGTCAAGCCATCCATTACACTTGCCGTATTTCAACAGCACTTCGTCACCAGGAGCTTGACTACTGAGTTGTTCGGCCCAGATGCTCGCTTCTCCATTGCCCCACGCGCCCAATAACGGCACATTTTTTTCCAGGGCATAATACTGCTCGACTCGTGCGCCGAGCGCGTCGACCAGAAAGCCGGGCTGCCGCTGCGGCAGCAGTGCATTGAATTCGTCTTTCATCCCCGAGCGCGGCCCCAAAACCAAATGCCCGCCATTGCGCACATACTCGAGTAAGTGATCCGCAAGATCTTTTGGCAAAACATTCAGGCTCGGAGCGGCCACGAGTTTGTAGCCATCCAGCGGAGCGTAACCGCTGACCACATCCACCGATTGCGAAATCTGCCGCAGAGCCCGGTAGTAGCTCTTTAGCAATCCAACGTCGTCATATTTTTCGGTGTGCTTCTGAAACTGAATTGCCCAATGGCTATCGTAAGAATAAAGAAGCGCGACTTGCGAAAGCGGTTGCGTGCCTCGAAAGCTGCTTTCAACTTTGGCAAACTCGTGTGCCGTCTGCGAAGCTTCGTCATAGAACGGAACGGGCGTCCCGTCAGGGCCAACAAGAACGCCGTGAATTTCCTCCTGCCCATTCAGTGCGCTGCGCCATTGCCAGTAATTCACATCGTCGGCGCCGTGCCCAATCGCCTGCCACGCCATGGCGCGCGCTTCGCCGCGATTGAGAAAATTGTTCAGCGGCGACCAGTTGACCGCCCCCGGCTGCGTTTCCATCACCCAGAAGTTTTCCCGCTTGAAGCCGCGTGTCAGATCGTGCGCCAGCCCGTTGTAGGCAGCATCAACGTGTCCCGTACCCACATAGTCGTCCCACGAAGCGAAAGTGAGCGGAGCGGTAATCGTGTAGTGATCGAATCCGTCGAAGAAGCCCATCAAGTTGCCGGTCGTAAACTGGCGCGGCTCGGCATACTTGCGAATAGCGTCAATCTGATTCTGCTGATAAGAGGTCCATACGTACGTGACGAAATGCTTCCAGTCGAGCATCAGCCCAGGGTTGTGCTCTCCAATTGGAATCGGAATCTCTCGCCAATTGTCGTAAGTCTGGCTCCAATACGATGTCGTCCAGTGTGTGTTAAGACTGTCGAGCGTCTTGTACTTCGCCTGCAGCCAATCCTGAAACTGCTTGCGCGTCGCATCGTCGTACGACATCCCCGCGTACCCGTATTCGTTATCGATCTGCCAGCCCACGACATTTGGATTGTGCCCAAACCGCATCGCCATCTGCTCGACGATCCGCCGGCAGAATTCACGATAGCGCGGCGAGCTCGCAGAAGCGTGCGCGCGGTTGCCATGTGTAACACGCTGCCCATCGGTTTCTACCCGTAACGTCTCTGGATATTTCTGCGTGAGCCACGCTGGCGGTGTCGCCGTCGGCGTTCCGAGAACCGTTACAATGTGATGCTTGCCCGCCAGTTCAATCGCGCGCTCCAGCCAGTCAAAGTCGTAGTGTCCTTCCGAAGGCTCCATCCGGCTCCAGGCGAACTCCCCCACGCGCACTACCTTCAAGTCGGCCGCCTCCATCAGCCGCAAGTCTTCCTGCCACTGCGCCTCCGGCCACTGCTCGGGATACCACGCCGCCCCCACCAGGATGGCGTTCTGTCCCGGAATTTGCGTTGGTATCGGCGCTGGCGGCATCGTTTGCGAGCCTGCAGCGATCGAGACTGCTGATAAAAACGCGATCGGTGTTGATAGCAAGAATAGGAGAGCCGGAACGGCTCGAAGCGGGGATGACATCGACATGGGCGCTCCTCGAGTTTAGGCGACCGAACCGCTCAGTTTAACTCCTCCATCAACCAAAGCCGGCATGGCGAACTCGATCACTCGGCAAGCCACCCCGCCGAAGTCCCAAAACTTGTCAAGCCCCCTCAAGTCCTTTTTTCGCCGTAACTCGATGCATCCGCAGAGAAAATAAACCGCTCGTCCTTGTCGGTGCACCCCACCCCAAATTGATATAATAAAGATATAGACAGAAAATTTTCATAAGCGTTTCCAGGGTACGGGCGTCCGCACGTTCCCTCCCAGTCCAGACTTGCGTGGGGTGAGCGCCAAGAGTGAAGGCGCATTCTAAGGCATTATTTATCAATATTTTACGAGTAAGTCCTTTACAATCAAAGATCTGAATCCAGGGTTAGCGCTAAATCATTGATTCGAAAAGACCGAACATTGAAAAAAGATCGGGAATGGATGGGTTAAGGCGTCTCCAAGGGCCTCCATCGCGCCATCCGCCTCACTGAGAACCGGGAACCGAGAACGGAGAACTTCTCACCGGAACCCGCCCGCGAGTAGATTCCCGGACAACCAGAGTCGGAGCGAGCCGGATCACAGAGAACTTCTTGGTCAACTTGCCCTCGATGCGGTCCATCAGAAGCGTCGCCCCGCGAGCGCCAATCTCGTAACCCGGCTGCGCCACCACGGTCAGTCGTGGATGGAACGCTCGATCGCCGGCAAGATCGTCAAAAGTAGCAATGGCGACGTCCTCGGGGCAGCGCACACCAAGCTCTTCAAACGCTTGTAGAACGCCCAGCGCCATCACGCCATTCGAGACTAAAATCGCGGACGGGCGAGCATGCCTTAACAAAAGTTGTTTCGCCAGCAGATAGCCCGAATGCTCACGGAAATCGCCCTCAAGGATCAACTGTTTGGAAACGGGAATGGCCGCCTCTTGCAAGCCGGCCTCGT
Source organism: Terriglobales bacterium (assembly GCA_049520915.1). Taxonomy (GTDB): domain Bacteria; phylum Acidobacteriota; class Terriglobia; order Terriglobales; family Acidobacteriaceae; genus Acidiflorens. The sequence goes on along the minus strand of JBEKPH010000029.1, from coordinate 32,054 downwards.
AGCCCTGAAGCCGTTCGCGAGCCACACCTAATTCGAGAGAGCCAGTGATGATCGCGATCTTACGATAGCCCGTCCGTATCAGGTGGCGTACGCACTCCTGCGCGCCGCGTACATTGTCGAGCATGACGGCGTCGATCTTAACGCCCGCCGGAGTCCGGTCGAGGCAAACAATTGGAATACCCGCCTCTCTCGCCCGTCGGATGTGGTCGGTATCCTTGCCGCGAGTGGGCACAAGCAGAATTCCATCGACCCGCCGGGAACGTAGAGCGGAGACGACGCGACACTCCCGTTCTATCTGCTCGTCGGTATTGGCCGCCACCAGCAGGAAACCACGTTCGAGCGCCCGGTCTTCGGCGCCCCGTAAGACTTGCGGGAAAAATGGATTCGTAATATCAGGCAAAACCATACCCAACATATAGGTCTGGTTCACTTTTAAACTGCGCGCAATTTCGTTGGGATGAAAATCCAGTTCTCGAACTGCAGCCTCAACCCGCGCCCGCAAGGGAGGGCTCACCTTCACCTTCCCTCGAATCACATTAGAGACGGTGCCGGTCGAAGCACGAGCCCGCTTTGCTACCTCTACGATTGTCGCCATGTTATTAGCTTGCGATTTTACTTACTATGTAACTTAGACGACTCTTCCTAAGCCACAGTTATAACAACCTTAGTAACTGAAGCCGCCGGCACTTGTATTGTAAGCTTATTACCCGATGTCGAAACCGTTTCTCTCGACTGTGGAGTAAGTTCGCTAGGATGATCAAAGGTATTACGGGAATGAATGTCGGAAGCAGTCAGTTGAGTGGTCGTCGCCACACGGATATTTGCTCCTCGCACAACAAGCTCCGTTTCCCGTGGGTCGCTCACGTGCGGATTTACGATCGTGAGGACAAGATTTTTGTCGCGCAGAGATGCGGAGCAACCCAATCCCCAGAACGATGCCGGTTTGCCATCGCGCGCATAGCTCACAGACGGAGCAGAAACAATCGTTCGCAACGCTTGATTTCCCTGGTGTGCCGCGTACATGCCAAACACATGGCCCACCGGCGTTACGCAGAACCTGTCTTCATGCGCAAGATAGAGGCTATTCAAGCAATTAACCAGCTGTGCGGGGCTTGCCAAGGAGACCTTCTCTGGATGCCGATTGAAGATGTTCAATGTCATGGCGCTGAATATGGCATCTCTCAGCGTCGGGGTCTGCTCCAGGAAGTTCCCAGGTGTAAGTTCACTGCCAGCCCGGTACCAAGGACCCCACTCGTCCACTACGAGTTTCACTTTGTGGGCAGAATCAAACTCGCCCATCGCCAGCCAGTTACTCTCGATAAGAGATTCCAGGTGGTCGCCCTCGCGCAACATTTCATACCAGTCTTGTGCGTCGAATTTGAGCGCGTCCCCCTTGCCTTCATCCCAGTCTTGCGTGCGCCCCCGGCTCAAGTTCCACGAATAGTAATGAAGCGCCCAGCCAAAAATAGACTCGAACAGATCTTTATCCTTGTGCGCAATCTCTTCAAAGAATCCTCGCGTCCACTGCGCATCATCCGAGTTAGGACCGGACGCAATCAACGACAGCGGTTTCCCGTACTTTGGCAGCCAGGTCGTGTATCTCCGAAACTCGACCGCATATTCGGCAGCAGTAAAATTGCCGCCACATCCCCACGATTCGTTTCCAACTCCCCAGAAGCGGACATCATAGGGTTCCGCAGAACCAGACGCAGCGCGCAATTCCGCCATCGATGTGCTGGCTCGCGGCGAATTGCAATACTCCACCCAGCGAGTGAAGGCTTCCGCCGGAAGACTACGAACATTCGCGGCCAGATAGGGCTGACACCCAACCGCCTTGCAGAAACGCATGAACTCGTCGGTTCCGAAACGGTTAGTTTCGAAGCGATGATTCGCGGGGGACGAGTCCGCGTCGGCCTCAATCCAGAAGTTTGTCCTTCTCGGACGCTGATCCGCCGGGCCGACTCCGTCCCGCCAGTTATAGCTGTCCGCAAAACATCCGCCGGGATAACGCACCACGGGCGCCTTGATCTTACGCATTTCGTCGATCAGAGCTTTGCGAATGCCATCGACATTTGCAATCTTGGAATCTTCCCCGACCCACACACCGTCGTAGATCACGCCACCGATGTGTTCAAGAAAGTGCCCATAAATGTTCGGAGAAATTGTGCCCAGAACTTCGTCAAGCAAAACCTCAATCCGCGAATCGGACGGAGGCGGAGTGGACGCAGCGGCAAATCCCAGATGGCGTCCGAGTAAGAATGCGCTTGCGCCAATCGCGTTCTTGCGGATAAATTCGCGGCGTCCGATCATGCTCTTAACTGCTCCCGTTTGAGGTCAGCTCTTAGCCCGACTACAGGTCGAAGATCAAGCTTAAAAAGAGAGGAAAAGCACCACACGCGCCGGCATGATTGAGTGCCTCTCCAATCGCCTTCCCATCCCGGAGTGGACGTTTCAGAAGATAAACTTCAGCCCAAACTCTCCGATACGCCCGTTATGAGCTCCGCTCGGATGGAGGAAGTTGCTGGGAACATCTCCGGAGGTATCGCCGTTGACGCAATCGGATGCGCCCGAGTTAACCTCCAAGCCACAAGCGGTGTTATTCACTCCGTTCCATTGAGGATGATTGAATACGTTGAAAGCCTCGGCGCGGAACTCCACGCCCATCGACTCGCGTATCTTGAAGTGCTTGAAGAGTCCCATATCAAAGTTGAGACGACCCGGACCAATCAAGGAATTGCGGCCTGAATCCCCGAAAGTGAGGCCGGTCGGCTGTGAATAGGCGCCTGGGTTGTACAGCAAAGGGCCATACACAACCCCCGGCACGGGATCGAAGTGCGGTATGGGACCGTGCGGATTTCCAACGAGATCCTCGAACGAGCCAGAACCCGATACATTATTTCCCACTCCGGCGTTGTCGTAAGTACCTCCGTTCACAATGGTGAATGGCTCGCCCGTCTGAGCGGTCGTAATGCCGGACACTTGCCATCCACCCAAAAGCGACCCCTTCACTCCTCTTGAGTGTTGGAAGACAGGCAAGTTATAGATATAGCTGACTGTAAAGATGTGTCGCTGGTCATAACTGGAGCTCGCGCGATAAGATGCCAGATTGTAAGAATCAACAAAAGCGCTGTCATATCGATCGGAAGAATTATCAATCGAGTGACTGTATGTGTAAGCTAGTGTAAGTTGAAGTCCCCCGGCATTCCGACGACCGGAAACCTGAAGGGAATTATAACTTGAGTTGGCGCCGCCTATGATTCCGTAGATCGAGTCGTAGCCCTGATAGGGGCGATACAGATCGGGATTCGCATTCCCGCACGCGATATTCAGATTGATAAGTGCCTGCCCGGTAATGGGCGTACCATCCGGCAACGCGTCGTTGTCGCAAATATCTCCGGTGATAATTTGCCCCTTCGGAAACGGATTCTGTGAGGCGGGCGTGGAATGAATTTGATTGCGATCCAACTGTTGGGACAGATGAGTTCCCTTGCTGCCGACGTAGGCTACCGTCACGATCGTATTGCGCGCCAACTCGCGCTGGATGTCGATATGGTACTGCTGCACATAAGGCCATTGCGTGCGCGTGGTGATGGAGGTCAGTTGACTAACCCCGCCACCAAGCGGGAACAGCAGAGGTCCGCCATTGGCTGCCGTGCCGCCAATCGCCGTATAACCGTCGATAGCGAACTGAACCGGCGCGATAATGCCGGGGGGATTTCCTTCCAGCGATTCGGTGTTGGCGTCATTGCCATTCGCGTGCTCAAAGAAAATACCGTATCCCGCGCGAATGGCCATTTTCCCGTCGCCCTTGGGATCGAATGCGAACCCAATCCGGGGCGCGGGATTGAATACATGGTCAGACTGACAACTAGGGCGCACTCCGTTAATGCCGCAGCGTACCATCCCAGTGATCGTGTTGACGCTTTGCCCCGGCCCGAAGATTAGAGCTCCCGTATTCGGGTCAACGGTAGGAGCATCGGCAGCAACATAGGCGGCGGGGTCGAAATTAAACGCATTGAGATACTTTTCATGATAACTGCCGTAAAGGCTCAATCTGAGACCGAGGTTGAGCGTTAACTTCTTTGTAACGCGCCAGTCGTCCTGCAAGAACGGCTCTAAGACTTTGTAGCGGTTGTAATACTTCTGGTTTTGGTTTGGTTGCGCAAACGTGTTGATATACCCCACTAACAGATCGGCAAAGCCATTCCCCGTACTGGAATACGGACCGTTATAAAGACTCGGCTGCAGATAATAAGAATTCGGATTCGAATAGTAACCCAGGCTTCCATTCGGTTCCTCTTCTGCGTCCTCGTTTTTCTGGACGTCCGCAAAGTAAGCACCAAAGTTAATGTTGTGTTTCCCCTTAATCCATGTGAAGTTGTCATGAAAGCTATAAACAGGGTTGGAGTTATTGAAGGGCAGATAGCCAGGGTCGACATCGAAATTGAAGTTGCCCGGCCCCCCTATACCAAACGCCGGAATCGTCCCATTGAACCCGTTCTCGAAGATTCCGGTCATGGTCATGCTGGACGGTCTCTTCCAGGCGCTTCCTGTGTTAAAGAGATGTAAGTGGTTGCCCGCGTAGCTGAAGATGAATTCGTTGAGCAAGCTGGGAGAAACAGTCGCCGTGAGACTCGTAACCACGCTGATTCCAGGTCCCTTTAAAGTTCCCCCAATGGCAGGAATACTGGGTTGAGTCCACGGCGACTGCGGAAAACTCTGCGTCCATGAGTCGTGTATGAAACGAATATTGGCGCGTAGTTTTGAATTGATGTCTTCATCCACCTTAATCAGTTCTTCATGCCAACTGATGGGCGAGGCATAAGTTCCGACAAACGCGTGCCCTGAGTTCGGAAGGGGGATATTTCCGATTAGGGGGTCCGTGTTGACGGGATCCATAAGATTGGACGGTATCGTGTTGTTCGGAAACCCCAAGAAAAACTGCTGTCCAATAGTATTCATTTCCGATTGGTAAGCCGGGCAATTGGCGCTCACGACCTCGTTGACGGCTGGTTGTGTCCCCGGCCTAACGAACGGTTGCCCTGGCGCCGGACAGACATCGCTAAAGTCTCCCATCCGTTCCGCAGCTGTCGGAAGAAACTGGCCCGGGTTGTTATAAACCCATGGAACATTTTCCCGGCGAAATTCCTCGGACCAGAAAAAGAACAGCTTGTCCTTCTTGATCGGTCCACCCAGAATGTAGCCAAAGTCGTTTTTATTGTAGTAAGCCTTTCCTGTCCCAGGCTCGTCGAAGTAGTTATGCGCATTAAAAGCGGCGTTCCGTATGAACTCAAAGCCTTCGCCGTGGAACTTATTGGTTCCCGACTTAGTCACCGCTTCGATCGTTCCCGATCCGTTTCGTCCGTATTGTGCCCCATAGGTCGACGTGAGAACGCGGACTTCCGCGATCGCGTCGATGTTCGGATATACGTTGATGTTGGCGTTGCTTCCGGTATCGAGCACTTCGCCGCCATCAATTTCCCAATTGTTAAACTCGGTGCGGCCTCCATTGACGGCATATGACACGCTGCCCGAGGGTCCGACGGTTCCGTCATCCTGGCCAGTCTGATCGCTAACGCCCGGAATCAGTTTAATCAGCGTGGTGAAATCGCGGCCGTTCAGTTCTAATTGGCTGATTTGGTCACCGGTGATTGTGCCGGCCATTTCTGAGGATTGCGTCTCGACCTTTCCGACAGCGCTTCCTTCAACGACGATCTCGCTTGTGACTTTACCGATTACCAGCTTCGTGTCGACCCGGATCTTCTCGCCGACTCTTAGGATCACTTTCCTCGCTTGAAATTTCTCAAAGCCAGGAGCGGTGATGGTAACGTCGTAGGTGCCAGCGCCCAGGCCTGCGACCAGGTAATTTCCGTCGCTGTTGGAGATAGTGCTCCGGCGAAAGCCAGTTGAAGGATCGGCGACCGAGACCTGAGCCCCGGCGACAACGGCGCCTGTATTGTCAACAACCGTTCCCGTGACCGATCCGGAAGACTGCGCTAGAAGTGTTTGGCTCGCCAACAGAACGCACAACAAACCCCAGAGCGAACAGGATCTCACGCGCATACATTCCCCTTTTATGGCCCTTATCGAGTACAACATTCCGCTACTGGACGTTCGGATTATTTACAAATTTGCCTCTGCACCAAATTTGTCACGATTGCGGCCCAGCATCCGCACACATCAGCGAGCTTATCTTCTAAAATCGATATTCGAATCACGCGCATAATTTGAATCGCTTCAAACGCTCGCGACCTCCGTTTAATGCGCGGCCATAGTGCGACATCTAGGAGCTCACTGTCAAGCGCAGAAAGGGCCTGTTCCCCGCAATGATCGCGCCGCTTCGAACTCTGGAATATTTTCCGGGCCGGCGCCGATTGAAAGCTTCCAAATTTTCAAGGCACGAGGCTATACTCTTCGCGTACGCGTCTCGTTTATTTGACGACCGCTGCAAGCAATCATGACTCAGCGTCGCAGTATCTTTCGGCGAAGTGCACGCTTCGCGCTCCGAGTGGCAGCCGTTCCCTGCACAGCGCTTCTTCTCAGTTCGTTCCTGTCGGCAAGCGAGCCACCCCAACCGCTCGAACTGTCCCGCCCGATTCGATCCTGGGAGTTCGCTTCCGCGGTCGGCACTCACGCCGGACTCTTCGGGAATGAGCAAGGGCGACTCGAAGCTTGGGTCTATCCCTTGAAAATCCTGCGCGATTTTCATCTGCGGTTCCACGTCGATGGAGCGGTGCTACCTGCCGAAACGCTCGCCCGAACTTTAATCGTCCGGCCTGAATCGACCACGATCGTCTACAGCGGCGACACTTTTTCCGTCCGGGAAACGTGGTTCGTTCCAGTCCACGAAATGGGCGCAGTCATCGCGTTCGAAGTCGACACAACGAGACATCTGGAGATTGAGGCGGTCTTTGAACGAGACTTTCAGTTGGAATGGCCGGGAACGATTGGGGACACATTTGGCGATTGGGATGTCGCGATCCGCGCTTTCCGTCTCGGAACCGAGTCGGGGAAATTTGATGCGATAGTCGGCTCTCCTTCCGGTGTTCGAGGTTTCGAAGAGTACTCCAGCAACTATTCCACTTCGCGCCAGAGTTCCGTTCTGCTGGGAGCGACCGAGAAAGGTGTTGAGACCAAGCTCATTGTGATCGCGGCCTCCTTCACCGGACGTGGGGCCGCAACTAATCTCTATCAGCACTTGGCGAAGGATTATCTGGAATTGCTGCGCGATTCAGCCGCCTATTATAGCGACTATCTGGCTCAGACGGTTCGGCTCGAGTTGCCTGATGGGCAAATGCAAGCGGCATACGACTGGGCAAAAGTCAGCATGTTACAGGGCGTTGTCGACAATCCATTCCTGGGCAAGGGTCTCGTGGCCGGGTACAACACGTCAGTGGACGATGAGCGCCCAGGGTTCGCGTGGTTCTTTGGCCGGGACGCGGAGTGGACGTCGCTAGCGCTGGATGCGGCGGGTGACTTCGCTACAACGCGGAGTGCGCTGGAGTTCCTCAGCAAATACCAACGAGCCGATGGGAAAGTGCCACACGAGGTCTCGCAAAGCGCGAACTTCGTGGACTGGTTCAAAACCACTCCGTTTGCATTTGCGTCTGCCGATGCCACTCCGCTCTTCGTGATTGCCGTGAACGATTACGTTACTCGCAGCGGCGATACGGACTTTGCGCAGCAGCAGTGGGACAATCTTTGGAAAGCCTACGCGTTCTTGCAGTCAACGTACGATGCACAGGGTTTCGCGCAGAATATCGGAGCAGGACACGGTTGGATTGAAGGCGGACCGCTCTATCCGGTAAGGCAGGAGCTCTATCAGGCTTCGCTCGGACTAGAGGCCGTTCGCTCCTTGTCGCACCTCGCGCACCTCGTCGGTAAAGAAGACCTCTCGCAACAGCTGCAACAAACATTCGAGCAACAAAAGCCGCTTTTGGATAATGCGTTCTGGTCGAACGAGAAACAAGTTTACAGTTACGCGTTGCCGCTCAATGAGCGCGATGCGCGCAGTGGAACTCCGATTTCCAAACATGTGGATGCGGTGAGTGTGCTGGCCACGGTGCCGATGTGGTTCGAACAATTGGACGGAGAAAGAGCGCGAACTATGATTCGCCAGCTCGCCAGTAGTGATCATCAGACCGATTGGGGTATGCGGATTCTATCGTCACGTGATCTCAACTATGACCCAGGCGGATATCACTTTGGAGTGGTTTGGCCGCTGTTCACAGGCTGGGCCGCAGTCGCGGAGTACCACTATCACCGCCCATTACCGGCCTATTCCAACTTGCGCGCGAACGCCATGCTTGTTTTCGATGGATCGTTAGGTCATGTCGCCGAGGCCTATTCGGGCACATTCTATCAAGCGCTCTCCACCGGATCGCCGCACCAGATCTGGTCGGCGGCCATGGTCATCAGCCCTATTTTGAGCGGCTTGTTTGGCTTGCAAACGGACGCTGCTGACTGCCACCTCGATTTCATCCCTCACGTTCCTGCTGATTGGAATTCCTTTTCCATTAATAACGTGCGCATTGGCACGGAGGTCCTGAATCTGAAGTACGAGAAAGAGCCGGGGCGAATTGAACTGGAAATTCAATCGACCGGCACCGGGCATTGTTCGGTTGCGTTCTCGCCGGCGTTAAGCCTCCGCGCGAAAGTTACTGGGGTTCGGCTCAATGGCCGTCCTTTGGCCTTTCGTTCGGAAGCTAATTCCGCGGATCAGCACGTGAGCATGAACCTGCCCGTAGTCGTTGGCCGAAACGTCATCGAAATTAACATAAAGGACAATTTTGAACTGAGCGAGTCGACGACACTTCCGCCGCTTGGAAGCACAAGCCGGGGATTGCGGATTCTCGCCGAAACGTGGACGCCCAACCGCGACGCTCTTAGAGTTGAACTCTCGGGCGCTGGCGGCAACAGTTACGATCTTTCCCTGTGGGAGTCGGAGCAGGTTTCGTCAGTAGAAGGAGCCGATCTGCATAAGAGTCCTGGCGGAAAGCGAGCCGATGTGCACTTACACATGCCCGCGAGCGTCGGCGGAGTGGATCCGGCAGTCTCTGTTATCTTTCACTTTATCGACAAGTAACTAAGATGTGAACGTGGACGACAATGCCTTTGGCAAGCAATAACTGGAGAACGACGTGGATTCTCGATGTTTACAAATAGCCGCCATCCTTATTATGAGTGCCTGCACTTTGATTCCTGTGGTAGAGGCGCAGGGGCGTGCGGCCGATAGCGAAGGGCACCAATGGTGGCAAAACGCAGTTTTCTATGAGATCTATCCGCGGAGCTTTGCGGATAGCAACGGGGATGGCATCGGAGATCTGAAGGGCATCGACTCGAAGCTCGACTATCTAAGAGAGCTAGGCGTTGACGCCATTTGGATTTCGCCGTGTTATCCGTCTCCGCAGGTTGATTTCGGGTACGACGTCTCGGACTACGAAAACATCGATCCGATGTATGGGACGCTCAAAGACTTTGAGCGCCTGGCACACGATGCGAAAAAGAGGAACATCCGCATCATTATGGATTTCGTTCTCAATCACTCTTCACCGCAGCACAAATGGTTCGTAGACTCAGCCTCGTCGCGTACCGCGACCCATCGGGATTGGTATATATGGCGCGATGGAAAGGCTCCGGGTGTTCCACCCAACAATTGGATATCCGGCTTCGGCGGGTCGGCCTGGCAATTCGATCAGAAAACCGGCCAGTATTACTACCATTACTTTGCCGTCGGACAACCCGATCTCAACTGGCGCAATCCGGCGGTGGAAAAGGCCATGTTCGATGTGACTCGCTTTTGGTACCAGCATGGGGTCTCCGGATTTCGATTGGACGCCGTGGATTTGTTGTTCGAAGATCCAGATCTGCGTGATAACCCGATTTTGCCCGGCAAGAACGACCTGGGTGACGCCAACATGGAGAACAAGTACAACGACAAATTGCCCGAAGTTCATACCGAGTTGAAAAAGTTGCGTGCCGTCGCCGATGAGAACAACGCCGTGCTGATCGGAGAAACCTATACTTCGAATCGAGAAGAACTAAAAGAGTATTACGGCGACCATAACGATGAAATTCAGATGCCGATGGACTTCATGTTCTGTGAGGTCAACAAACTTTCTGCCGCTGAGTTTCGCGCACAGATCGCGAACGCGGAATCCACCGGTGGATGGCCAGTTTACGTTATCAGCAATCACGATATGACGCGCTCGTACAACCGATACGGCGACGGACAGCACAATGACCAAATCGCCAAGCTGATGGCGGGGATGTATCTCACTCTTCGGGGCACGCCGATCATGTATTACGGCGAAGAACTGGGGATGGAGAATAACGATCCGGTTCGGAAAGAAGACGTCAAGGATCCGATTGGTATTGCCGGATGGCCTACGGAAAAAGGCCGCGATGGCGAGCGCACACCCATGCAGTGGAACGACTCGGAATATGCTGGATTCAGTACGGCGCGCCCATGGCTGCCTGTCCCGGCGAGTTATAAGTCGCATAACGTCGCCAGTGAACTCACTGATCCTTCTTCGGTTCTGCATTTCTACAAACAGTTGCTGGGTCTGCGGCATCGGGATAAAGCTCTGCTCTATGGCGACTATGTAGCGTTGAATCCGGATAATCCCAACATACTTTCGTATCTTCGCCAGTATAAACATGAAGTCGTACTCGTTGTTCTCAACATGTCGGCGACGGCGCAGCAGATCAACCTGAATCTCTCTGACAAGGGCTTCCCATCGCCAAAAACAACGATGTTGCTAAGCACTTCCGCCTCGGCGCAGAGCAGTAAGGGTGAGCCGTTGCGAATGGATCCATTCTCGGTATATATCGCGCGAGTTTCCCGATGAACTGGCGATTCGCGAGCTTCTCCTATGGACGGCAGCTCGTTCGGCGGGTGAGGTATGTCTTGGTCTGCTTGGTAATGTGCTCTTCGGTCTTCGGGCAGCGGGATGGACTCCGCGAGACCATGCTCGCCGGCCTTGTTTCTACTCATGACTATGTGCAGAAGCGAGCGTCCAGCTATGACCGAGCCGGCGGCAACGACGATTCGCGCAAGATTGCTGCTGGAAGCTCGATTGAGTTGCTCGACGATCGCGGCCCGGGGATTATCACGCACATCTGGTTCACGATCGCTTCCGCCGAGACCTATCACCTGAAAAAACTGGTCCTTCGGATGTATTGGGATGATGAGATTACACCGAGCGTCGAAACTCCGGTCGGAGATTTCTTTGGCCTCGGACTGGGGGAGTATTTCCGGTTCGAGTCAATTCCTCTAGCCGTTGCTTCGGACAAAGCACTGAACTGTTTCTTCCCCATGCCTTTTCGGAAGCATGCCCGCATCACGGTTACCAATCAAGGGAGCCAAGATGTGGATGCCTTCTATTTCAATATCGACTATCAATCCTTGAACAAAGAACTTCCTGCGGACACCCTTTATTTTCACGCGCAATATCGCCAGGCCGCTCCGGCGGTCGGTTGGACGAACCAGTGGGAAGCAAACGATGCCGCGCCCGTGATCGCGAAGAAGAATTTGAACGGCGAGAGCAATTACGTGTGGATGGAAGCCAAGGGCCAAGGGCACTTCGTCGGGGTCACGATGTCGGTTCTCCAAAACCAGGATGGCTGGTGGGGCGAAGGCGACGACATGTTCTTTGTCGACGGAGAAACGCAGCCGTCCATTAACGGAACCGGATCGGAAGACTATTTTCTTGGAGCTTGGGATTTTGGCGACCATCCTTTTTCTTATTCCCTCTTCGGAGCGCCTGTAAAGGGCACGGAGTTTGCCGGCAGCCGCTCGTCTGTGTATCGCTTTCACCTCGACTCTCCGATTACTTTCAAGAAATCATTGCGGGCGACCATTGAGCACGGCCACGCCAATCATCGCTCTGACAACTTCTTTTCCGTAGCCTACTGGTATCAGAACGAACCGCATGCCGCTTTTCCGCCTTTGCCTTCGGTCGAACAGCGTGTTCCCCGCATCTATTCCGTAGGAGGTCCCGGGAATGCCGCGAAGCAGTAGTTGGTACGGGCTGGTCCGAGGTAGGTCTCAGTCCTTCTTGATTCTGGCTTTCAGCTTTTGTACATTGCTGTGCGCTGCGCAGTATCCGGTCGCTGCGGAGGAGCCCGGCGCCGCGCAGCACCCACTGGTTGTTGGCTACTTTCCCGGAGACGGCGCGCGCAAGAATTTCTTAGTAAAAGATCTAGTGACGCGTGGCGCTGTCTCAGTCCTTGACCAGATCAATTATTCGCAAGGGCACGTTGCGGCGAGTCAATGTGTCGTCGCCGATCCAGTCGCCGATCTGAGTCGCAGTTTTTCGGCCGACAACAGTGTTGATGGAACAGCGGATGCCATTGACGCGTCGTTGCGCGGAAACTTTCATCAGTTGCAGGAACTCAAGAAACTCTACCCGAACGTCAAGCTGTTGATCTCTCTGGAGGGTAATGCCGAGCTCTTCGCGGAGGCGGCGCAACCGAAAAATCGCCACGCTTTTGTAGCGTCCTGTATTGAAAGATTTATCCACGGAAAATTTGCGGAAGGAATCGAGGGACCGGGCTTATTCGACGGCATCGATCTTGACTGGGAATATCCTAGAGAGGCTGACAAGCTCAACTTTATCGCGCTCCTGGGAGAATTTCGGCGCCAACTTAATAGTGCGGGGCCGCACCTGTTGCTCTCCGCCGCCATGGGCGATGGGCGTGTCACTTACCAACATCTGGATATGCGAGCAGTTGCGCTTTACGTCGATGAAGTGGGTGTGATGAATTACGACTACAGCGGGCCCTGGAGCAAACGGACGGGCCTGATCGCGCCACTTTACAGCTCACCCGGCGATCCAGAAAAAAATAATGATGTGGACTCGACCATTCGAGGCTACGAAGCGATGGGTGTCCCGCCCGCAAAAATACTGCTTGGACTTCCCTTCTACGCCTACTCCTGGAACCAGGTTACGCAGGATAATCACGGATTGTTTCAGATGGGCGAGCCCTCGCGTACCGATTTACCCTACAACTACATTGTTTCGATTCTAGATAAATTCACAACGTATCGCGATCCCAAATCGCTCGCGCCTTGGTTGTACGACGGTGCTACCTTTTGGACCTACGATGACGAGATATCGATTGGCGCCAAGCTCAGGTATGCAAAGCAAGAAGCTCTTGGGGGAGTAATGATTTGGGAGCTCAGCGGCGACACGGCTGAAGGACAGTTGCTGAAAACGATTTCCACACAAATGAAAACCGAAGACGATGGCACCGGCGAAGATAACGACGAAGATACGACCAGCGGAACACCCTGACTTATGGAGTCGTTTTGTTGAGAAATACGAAGCCGATCTTCGCCGTTGGGCGAATCCTGGCGCTCGTCGCATCGGCGATTGCCGCGCTATCCTCGGCGCAAACCATTCATGTCGATATGACGCCGGCGGCGGCAACGAATCACTTCCGTCCCAGCGAAACTATCGGCGCCGGTATCGATCGTATTCCGTCGGAGGCCGTGGACAGCGGATTGACTCAGCCGAACCTCGCTAGAGCCATGGCTTCAGGCTGGCAGCCGGTCAGCTATCGAAACAATACTGAACTGTCGATCGAGGCATGGCATTGGAATGCCCAGGGGACGTGGAGCGAATCGGGGCAAAAGGGCTACTTTACGGGCTCCGCAGCGCTCGGCGAACCGATTCGGTATTCCTACGGATACTCGTTGCCGCATCGCGGCTTTACTCGGAATGATGGCACGCCAAACGCCGGCTATTCTCGGATCACCGACGGCGACGACAGCACCTATTGGAAAAGCAATCCATATCTATCCCAGCATTTTACGGGAGAGAGCGACTCGCTACATCCACAATGGGTAGTCATCGATCTGTCGCAGGTGCAACAAATCGACAGCATTCAGATCAAATGGAGCGAGCCGTATGCGACAAAGTTTCTTGTGCAGCACTGGACGGGGGACGATCCAATGCACGGCTCCTCCCACGGAGCGTGGCAAACATTTCCGCTCGGCACAGTTGAACGTGGTCGCGGCGGATCGAATACTCTTCGGCTAAGCCCGACTCCGCTTCCAATCCGTTTCGTCCGCATACTGCTGACGGAATCATCCGATACCTGCAGCGATCCGGCGGGATCTTCCGATCCGCGGGCCTGCGTTGGTTACGCGATTAGAGAAGTGTATTTGGGCTCGACCTCAGCGGACGGCCAATTTCACGACATCGTACGCCACACGCCCGATCAGGAACAAACAACGACTTATTGTTCATCCGTCGATCCATGGCATGAAGCTTCCGATCTGGGAACTATTCACCAGGCGCAGGTGGGCTTTGATCTTTTCTTCAACAGCGGTGTGACTCGCGGCCTGCCGACGATGATTCCAGTCGCCCTGGTCTACGACACACCCGAAAATGCTGTTGCGGAGATCGAGTACATTGAGAAACGCAAATATCCGATTTCGTATGTCGAGATGGGAGAGGAATCTGACGGTCAATATCTGAGTCCTGAGGACTATGGCGCACTTTATATTCAGTGGGCTTCGGCGCTCCATCGACTCGACCCGACTCTCAAGTTAGGAGGGCCTTCATTTCAGGGCACCAATCAGGACATTGAAACCTGGCCCAACGCGAGTGGCAAAGCTTCATGGACCGCCCGCTTTATCGATTATTTGAAAGAGCACGGTCGTATCCAGGATTTGTCGTTTTTTTCCTTTGAGCACTATCCGTATGACGGTTGCAAGATCCCGTGGGGCAGTCTTTACGAAGAGCCGCAACTCGTCAGCCACATCATGCAGGTGTGGCGGGACGACGGGGTACCCGCGAACGTTCCGCTCTTCATCACTGAATCGAATTTTTCGGCTGCCGCCAGCGAAACGTCGATGGATCTTTTCTCGGGACTCTGGCTCGCAGACTATATTGGGTCGTTCCTGACCGCCGGTGGGAAAGGAATCTACTACTTCCACTATCTTCCGTTGCTCATGGAACACGGATGCAACGATTCACCCGGAACGTTCGGCATGTTTAGCATCGACGACCACTATGAGATCCAACAACCCCTGGCACAATTTTTTGTCGCGCAACTGATTAACCTCGAATGGGCTGCGCCCGGCGACAAACAAGACGATCTATTCCCGGCCACGGGCGACCTTGACGACGGCGCAGGACATGCAGTCGTGACGTCGTACGCATTGAAACATGCGGATGGGCAGTGGTCTTTACTCATCGTTAATCGGGATCAACAAAATCCGCATCGTGTGCGAATTGAGTTCCAAAATGAGGGCAGTCACGAGAAGGCATCCTTCGACGGGCGGGTTGCGATCTCGATATTCGGCAAGGATCAATATCAGTGGCACCCGGGGCACACAAGGTATGTGGGTCATGCTGAATACACCGCGGAACCGTCGGTAGTAGCCGAGACGACCGGCAGGGCCGACCCGGATGGGCCGATCTTGCATTCCGAAAAGATTGCCGTTAACGATACAAGTTACGACTTGCCAGCAGCCTCTGTGGTTGTAATTCGCGGTAGCCTTCGCGTTCGTTGAGAGGCTTGTCCGAACGTCAACGCAATCAGGTTCGCGGTGACAAGTTGCATGTGATGCTTTGAAGAATTTATTCATTCATACTCTTATGACCTATCGTGTTCTTGGTTCCTCGCTCCGACTGGGCTTCGTCCTCCTCTTGGGATTTCTTTGGCCCACCTGGTCTCTCGCCCAAGACGCATCGACCACTCCGCACGGAGAACAGATTGCTGGCCCACCCTGTCAGTCACCGCCCGATTGGGATTCGGCGCGCGCTGCCACCTGCACGAAAGCGGAAATCGCCGATTGGCTTGCGGACATCAAGCACTGGCGCTCCGAGCACCTTCTTCGAATTGGCTATGAAGGATCGCAATATGCGAGGAAAGAACTGCAGTGGACACAATCCAGCTTTGTTCAACCACAGATGATGGTTCACGACCGGTTCTTTTATGATCCCGCCTCAAGGCAATACACCGTAGACCGCTATCTCGACGATTTAACCAAGCGCTACGGTGGAATCGACAGCGTGCTCATCTGGCCGACTTATCCGAACATTGGGATCGACAGTCGCAACGAGTACGACCTGTTCCGGGATCTTCCCGGCGGTGTGCCCGAGTTAAAGCGAGTCGTCGACCAGTTTCACAGCCGCGGCGTTCGCGTGCTCTTTCCCGTCATGATGTGGGACCAGGGAACGCATGATGAGGGCGTTCCCAATTGGGAGGCGACGGCGCAATTTCTGGCACAGATCGGTGCTGATGGAGTGAATGGCGACACTTTGGATGGCATGCCACGAGCCTTTCGCACGGCCTCTGACAATCTCGCTCATCCGCTGGCACTGGAGCCAGAACTTGCTTTCGGTTCAAACGAGATGCTTGCCTATAACAATATGTCGTGGGGGTATTGGAAGTATGACTTTGCTCCCTCGGTGAGCACGTATAAGTGGCTGGAGCCTCGCCATATAGTGCATATCAGCAACCGCTGGGCGCACGATCATCAGGATGATTTGCAATCGGCTTTCTTCAACGGCATCGGATTCGAAAGTTGGGAAAACGTCTGGGGTATATGGAACCAGATGACGCCGCGCGACGCCGAGGCCCTGCGCAGGATTGCAACCATCGAACGCGCCTATCATTCGCTGCTCAGCGGTCCGGACTGGGAACCGTACACTTACACACAACAATTCGGTGTGTTTGCCAGCCGGTGGACAGACGCTCAATCTACGCTTTGGATCCTCGTCAATCGTAATCACTATCCAGTTTCGGGGCGGCAACTCATCCTTCCTTACAAGGCGGGAGTCCGCTACTTCGATCTTTGGCAGGGCGTGGAAATCCATCCTACTAAAAACCGCGAGGCGGAGTTCTTGCAGTTTGATTTGGAAGCAGACGGCTATGGAGCTGTTCTTGAAACCTCGGCGGCCGATCCGGCGCTGAACGAATTGCTCGCTACTATGCATCATTCGAGCGAGAGACCCCTCGCAAGTTACTCTCGCGAATGGCACAGTCTTCCCCAGAAACTGGTCGACAGCTCTGAGATAGCTGTGCCGACTGGAACACTGCGCAGTTCGGTCCGGGACGGGATGGTTCTCGTACCGCAGGCGGACTATGTGTTTCGCGTAAATGGGATTGAAATCGAGGGGATGAATGACGAGGGTGTGGATGTCGAGTATCCGTGGGAACATTCTGCCCGTCGTTTTCATGACGCAACCGTCAAGATCAAATCGTTCTGGATCGACGTGTACCCCGTGACGAACGCGCAGTTTAAGAAATTTCTCGAGGCGACTCGTTACCATCCCGCGGATGACCACAATTTTCTGAAAGACTGGCGTGGCAACTCTTACCCGGAGGGATGGGGAAATAAACCGGTCACATGGGTTTCTCTCGAAGACGCCCGCGCATACGCGCACTGGGCGGGAAAACGACTGCCCCATGAATGGGAATGGCAATATGCCGCGCAAGGTATGGATGGACGAAACTACCCGTGGGGCAACGATTGGAATCCGAACGCCGTTCCGCTTCCGGATCAAGGTCGCGATCTACGTCCCGGGAGCGATGTCGATGCGCACCCTAAGGGCGTCAGTCCTTTTGGCGTAATGGACATAGTTGGCAACGTCTGGCAATGGACCGACGAGTATACGGACGATCACACAAGTGCGGCGATTCTGCGCGGCGGAAGTCATTATCAGCCTCAGGGGTCGCGCTGGTATTTTCCGCAAGCCTACAAGTTATCGGAACACGGCAAATATCTTCTGATGGCCCCCAGCATCGATCGCTCAGGCACAATCGGATTCCGTTGTGTTGCAGATTCGCAGTAGCTGGCCCAGGCCCCAAATGTCACGTGTTCGACGTGCAGGCGCATGATTCTGTAATCTGGATGCAGCATCCAGGTGGGGCTTTCAGCTGCAGCTGCGATTGAATCAGTCGTCGAAGCCGCAATGGGTTCCTATCTGGATGAAGCCGCGGGGTTGAGACTTCGGTTGTGCGGTTGACTTGAACAACCGAAGCTCTCGATGTCGCTGGCGGAAAGAATTACGCATGTTGATTCAAGTTGGCTATGAACTCGTCTTCGATTGTGCGCAAAGCACGCCCATGATCCTCATGGTCAACGTTCATTACTCTCGCGCCTCGGATATAGTGAAGCCCGATTTCCTGCTCACCGAACCAGAGACGCCGTTCACTGCCTATCGCGACGGCTTCGGAAACTGGTGTACGCGGCTGGTTGCGCCAATGGGAAGGATTTGCCTGAGAAGCAATGGGGTGGTTCGAGACTCGGCACAACCAGACGTTGTGACTCCATCCGCGCAACAGCACGCTTTGCAGGATTTACCGGAAGATACTCTGGTCTTTCTGTTGGGCAGCCGGTACTGCGAGACCGATCTCCTGTCGAACGCGGCGTGGGCGCAATTTGGCCAATCCACGCCAGGGTGGTCGCGAGTTCAGGCGATCTGCGACTTTGTGCACAACCATATCGCGTTCGATTATCAGAGAGCGCGTCCAACACGAACAGCGTGGGAGGCGTTCAACGAAGGGGCGGGCGTCTGTCGCGATTATGCGCATCTCGCCATCGCGCTCTGCCGCTGCATGAATATTCCGGCGCGATACTGCACTGGATACCTCGGCGACATGGGAACTCTTCCGCCCTATGGCGTGGGAGATTTCGCAGCGTGGTTTGAAGTGTATTTGGGGGGTGCCTGGCACACATTTGATCCACGAAATAATGTGCCAAGGATTGGTCGAATACTCATCGCGAGAGGCCGCGACGCCGCCGATGTCGCGATCGCGACTACATTCGGGCAAAATAGACTCGATAGTTTCAAAGTCTGGACAGATGAGATCACGGCAGGGTTGCCGGCGGTTGGTTAGCAAGGCTATCCTCTTTACTCAGCAACTACACTTCGACGGGCTCCATGTCGACGGCAACTTTGAGCGTGTGAGCGCCGCCGCCTAGAATCAAGCCTCGCAGTGGACTCACATCTCCGTAGTCTCTCCCCCAAGCGAGCGTCACGTGGCCATTCGTGGGCACAAGGTTGTTCGTGGGATCCACGTCAAGCCAACCCTTTCCTGGGCAATAGACCGATAGCCAAGCGTGAGAGGCATCCGCCCCTACCAGTCGTGCCTTGCCGGGCGGGGGATAGGTGCGAAGATAGCCGCTGACGTAACGAGCTGCGAGATTCAAGGAGCGAAGGCAGGCAATTTGCAGATGGGCAAAATCCTGGCAAACGCCGCGGCGTTTCTTGAAAACTTCTTCCGGAGTCGTGCGAACATTGGTGACTTTCGAATCGAAGCGGAAATCCTTATGGATGCGGGCGGTCAGGTCTAAGAGCGCTTCTGCCAATGGCCGGCGCGGTGTGAACGACTGGAGCGCATAGGCAGCAAACTCCGGTCGCGTCCGGATACGCGGCGATTCGAATCCGAACTGGTAGGCTTCCAGCCCATCTGGGCTATGGTCATTCGGAACCCACCGCGCAGCATCCTCCCAAGGGAGCGGCAGTTGCGACCACGACTGTTCGTTTCCATCCATCACTACTTCGCTTTGCGCCTCGACGACAAGTTCGCGGTGAGGTTCCTGAATGGTGAAAAAGCAGAGACGGTTGCCGAAAAAGTCGGTGCGCTCGGTGCGCGTCGCCGGCCGGGGCTGGATGCGCAACTCGGTCTGCGCTACCTTGTGGTGCGGTAAGACACGTGGAGTGAGGCACGCCACGTGATTTCCAAGCGAGACGGGATATTTGTATTTGTAGATCGTGCGATGAACGATTCGGTAGAGCATTGTCCTTCGATCAGTTTCCCATAATCATTGCCCGATTGTGATCGGCAAAGTGCGAGCGTGACTGAAATATCTGCTAGATAAATTATTGGACCAGGAAGGCAACAATCCTTCCAATTCGCGGAGAAAGTTGGCCAAACGCGAAAGTCCATCGGAGCCATTCGCGGCAGCACCCGGCAAGGGATAGCTGATCTTCCGTAAATCGAAACTTCGTAACAAAGTCAGCGCGGTCCGCATCGCCTGTAAGTCGACGGCAACGCGGCGAGGCAGTTTCTGGTAAAGATCGGCCAGGTGGCTGAGTTGAAAGTCTAACGAGCGGGGATTAGTCTCGTCCGCCATGAGCACATCGAGCACCGCCAAGGGTTGTAGAGTCGTGTAGTAGCGAGTGCGATAGGTCATGGAACTGTCCGCAACTTCAAGCAAGCAGTCCAAAAGCGACCAATCCTCCTCGGTAATAGGCCTCGCGATCTCTCGCAGTTGCCGGGTAAGATAAATAGCACGTTCGAGGCGGCGGCCAATGGTCATGAATAGCCAGCCCAAGCCACGATTGATATTCTCCCGCTCCATTCCAGAGAAAGCAGAAAGAAGTTCAAGGCAGTCGGTGAGCATTGCCGGATACTCGAGAAACGCGGTACCACGCCCCATCGGCATCGACTCCCGCAACTGACCGATGAGAGACATCATATCGCCCGACAGACGCTCGCGAATATTACCGCCGATGCGGGAGACCTCGGCGAGTGCACACGCCAGACTGTCGGGCCGTTTGGAATCGGTTAACAGTGAAATCATTTCATGCTCGAGTTCGATTGAGGTGGCGCGCCTGTGTTTGGGTTTGGGCAGTTTGCTGTGGCGCGACTCGAGGCAACCATGAAGGCGAATGAGACAGGTGAGCTCGGCCTCTTCAGCGCGGCGCAAGCGAGGCACCAAGGCGCGAGCGATGCGAGCAATGTTTTCGGCTCGCTCGACATATCGACCTAACCAGTAGGCATTGTCAGCAACACTACTTGGTACGACGCGAGAGACCCGGCGCAGTTCCACGGGCTCGTTCCGGGGACGCAGCATGCTAAACGTATCGACGGGGCTATCCCAGAGGACCCATGCATCCTTGCTATGGCCGCCGCGCTGCATCGAGACAACGGAGCCTTCCGCTTCAGCGACACGAACCAGTCCTCCCGGAATCGCGATCCAGCCGGTACCAGTATTCAGGACATAGGTGCGCAGCACAACGCTTCGCGAGTTGAGGCGTCCGTTATCCCACACGGGCGCGGTAGACAAAGCGACTTGCTCCTGTGCGACGTACTCGTGCGGTTGAGCGCGCAGGCGATCGGCAAACTTGCCCTTTTCGATATGGGCGAGTTCGGCCCCGAAAACTGGTTCCATGCCGCGCGACGGGAACGCCGGTTTTACGACTACGGAATCGAGGTGGTCGAGCACCCAATCGAGAGCATAGTTTTGCCCGCACCACCAAGTGGCAACGGAGGGAAGTCTGAGTTTTTCGCCGAGCAAGTGCGAGCAAAGACCGGGAAGAAAGGGCATGATCGCGGCCGTCTCGATCAGGCCGCTTCCTAGCGCGTTGGCGACCTTCACATTTCCGGCGACGATCGCGTCCACGAGACCCGGAACACCGAGCAGCGAATCGCCGCGCAATTCCAGGGGATCGCAGAAGCTATCATCCACGCGACGCAAAATTACATCGACTTTTTCGAGGCCGTCGACGGTTTTGAGATAGACACGACGGTTGCGAACGGTTAGGTCTGCTCCCTGGACGAGGGTGAACCCAAGATAGCGCGCAATGTAGGAGTGTTCAAAATAAGTCTCGTTGAGGGGCCCGGGAGTCAGCAAAACGATTCGCGGATTGTTGCGCTGCGTAAGGTTGGTGAGCACATCGCGTTGGGCCCGAAAAAATGGCGCCAAGCGCAAAACATTCGAAGTGCGAAAGAGGTCGGGCAAAACATCGGAGACGATGGTGCGATTCTCCAGTGCATAGCCGCTGCCGGAAGGCGCTTGCGTCCGATCTGCGAGAACCCACCACTGGCCATCCTGAGAACGCGCAAGATCAACGGCAAGCATGTGCAGATAGCTGTGCGCGGGAACAGGCACGCCGACCAGCGGACGAAGAAACGCCGGGTTGGCATAGAGCAGCGCCGCCGGAAAGTGGCCCCGCGCCACCAGATCTTGCTCCCCATAAAGATCCTCGAGAAGCAAATTGAGAAGACGGGCCCGTTGAATGACTCCGGCCTCAATCAGACGCCACTCATCGGCCTGGATGAGCAGAGGAACAATATCGATCTGCCAAGCACGGCTGGCACCGAGTGGATCGCCATAGACGTTGTAGGTGATTCCGTTCTCGCGAATGCGGCGCTCGGCCCGGGCCCATCGTCTCGCCAATTCCTCGGGCCCGATGGCTTGCAGCGACTCCATCAGATGAGCCCAGTGCGGACGAGGAGTGACCCCATCGACGGACAGCTCGTCATAGGCGTTGCCATAGCGGAGCGGAGATTGTTTTAGGTCCACGGTCATGGGGCGAATCAGGGCGTCTCGGTATGTTTCCTTTTTCCCGGTGGCGGAAGTCGGAGGTCAAGAGTCATAGGAAAGATCGCGTTCGTTTCTGGTTCTGGCACCGCGCTGAAGCCGGGCACGTGCGTGGATTCCTGGAAGCGCAACCGACGGCGGTCCACCGCCTCCGCTACGCTCCCAGGACGAGCGGGGTAAGGGCGTCCGTCAGGAGATGCGACGTGATACGTGCATCGGCCGATCGAACGTTCTCGCCAACAATCAATTATGTCGAAGATGAGGGGCGCGTGCACTGGAATTGTTGGATGTAACTGTTCTGAAAGCTGGCGAGCGCGGTACCGCACCGCCGCCACAGTTTCACCGGGCTTGCCGGTCGGATGGAGCGGCACGCTGCGGCCGTTGCACGCAACGACATAACGAGATTCGGCCGTGGTTCCCGAGAGCTTTACTTGGATGCGCTCGAAAGAGGAGTCCACGGTGCGGGAGGTTCGGCCAGAACTCGTCTCCTCGGCCAGCACATTCCAAGGTTCGAGCGCCTCGCGGAGCTCGAGTTCGACTCCAGCGGCAGAGATGGAACCGATCTTCGGAAAGCGAAATTCATAGTGCGCCGCGAACCATTTGTCCTCGAAACGGTGGCCGGAATCGCGCAAGTGGGCAAGAACATCATGAAAGTCGCTCTGGACAAAATGGGGTAGCATGAAACGGTCGTGTAATGCGGTGTCCCAGCGGATGAGGTCGCCTTCGAATGGACGCCTCCAAAACACGGAGACCAACGCACGGATCAGCAGCATCGCGACGAGACCCATTCTGACATGCGGCGCCATCTCGAAGGCGCGCAATTCGAGCAAGCCGACGCGCAGCCCGAAACCTTCCGGCGGATAAAGTTTGTCGATACAAAACTCGGCGCGATGCGAGTTTCCGGTGACGTCGACGAGCAGATGGCGGAACAAGCCATCCAACAAGTACGGAGGACAGTCGTTCACCGGCAAATTGCTGAAAGCGACCTCCAATTCGTATAAAGCCTCGGTGCGCGCCTCGTCGACTCGAGGAGACTGGCTGGTGGGGCCGACATACATTCCGCTAAACAGATACGAAAGTGAAGGATGATTCTGCCAAAAAGAGAGCATGCTGCGCAGTAAATCGGGACGGCGCAGGAATGGGCTGTCTAATACAGTGGCTCCGCCGATGACAATATGGCTGCCGCCTCCAGTGGCGATGTGGCTGCCGTCATAAGCGAATTTCTCAGCCGCAAGCCGGTTGCGGCGCGCCTCCTCAAAGAGCACCGTGTTGACATGAACGAGTTCGTCCCAGGTGCTCGCGGGGGGAAGATTGATTTCCAGGACACCGGGATCAGGGGTGACACTGAAGGATCGCAGACGCGGATCGGAAGGCGGAGGGTAGCCCTCGAGCCATACCGGCATACGCAGATATTGGCACGTATCCTCGACGGCTGCGAGCAGATCGAGATAGTCTGCGAGTTTGGAGGCATAGGGCAGAAATATGTGCAGACGGTTCTCGCGAGCCTGCACGCAGAGCGCGGGGCGGATCAACTCGGTTGCAGTCTCAGCCGTACTTGAAAGAGCAGGTAGTGGGTCGGCAACGGGATTTCGCTGAAAAAGATCCATCCGCCGGAGCTGGCGTGGTGGCAGCTTGATTCGCGCTTCGAGCTGCCCGTTGATAGTCAGGTTCTCGCATTCATACGCGAGTTCATCTGGCGCAACCCAGGGCATGGATTCGGTCGGTATGCGGTAACCGATAGGCGAATCGCCCGGGGATAGCAACAACCGTTCGGGACGATCGAACCACAACTGGCTCGACCAAAACAACCGTCCATCCCGCTGCCGGCGGCGAAGGGGCAAGATGTATCCGACCGGTTCCACCGCCCCGGCTTCATCGTTAAAAGCCGGCAAGACATTTTCCGAGCTCACCTGAAGACGCCGCGTGAGGGCTTCGGTGAACTTGAACGCATCGTCCAAGCCGAAGCCGTCGGGCTGGTCTACATTCGCATCTTCGAGGGCGATCAGGTTTATGTTCTCCCAGACGGATACTCCGTCAGCTCGCCAAAAGCAGCCAAACGCCCAACGCGGTAACGGCTCACCGGGATACCATTTTCCTTGTCCGTAATGAAGCACCGCCCCGGGCGCCAATCTTTCGCGCAGAACTCGGATGAGGGCCAAGCCGCTCGTTCGTTTTGCTGCACCTAGAGCCTCGATGTTCCATTGCGGACTTTCGGGGTCGTCGAGGCCGACGAACGTAGGCTCGCCTCCCATGGTCAGGCGGACATCCTGCGTCGCCAACTCGGCGTCGACCGAATGAGCCACTTGGTCCACGCGCACCCAATCCTCCTCGGTGAAGGGCCGAGTAGGGCGTGGATCATCATTCAGGCGCCGGATTGACATCGAATAATCGAAATCCACCCGAGCCGGTTCGACGGTACCTTCGATGGGCGCGGCTTTCGAGACACTTGGAGTGCAAACCAGGGGGATATGGCCTTCGCCTGCAAATAGACCCGAGGTCGGATCCATTCCGATCCAGCCCGCGCCTGGCAAGAAAGCCTCGACCCAGGCGTGAAACGCGGCAGAATCGGATTGCACACCGGGCGCGTTTTCCGTCGCGGCCTCATCGGGTGCCAGCTGGATCAGATAACCGGAGACGAAACGCGACGCGATTCCCAAGTGTCGAAAAACCTGAACCAGCAGCCATGCGGAGTCGCGGCATGAACCCTTGCGCGTTTCCAAGGTCTGCTCGCATGTCTGGACGCCGGGATCTAACCGCGTGACATAGTCGATTTCGTCTCGCACTCTACGGTTCACGTCAACCATGAAACTGATGGTCCCGCGCTTATCGCGAGAAAACTCACGAAGAAAACTCTGCAGTAGATGGCCAGCCGGTTCAGCCAAACGATAAGGTTCGAGATCTCTCGCCAACTCTGGCGCGTACTCAAACGGATAGTCTTCGGCCCCAGGTTCAAGGACAAAATCAAACGGGTTGAAGGGGGCAAGCTCTGCGACGAGGTCGACATCGACCACGAATTCGCTCGTCTTCTCAGGGAACAGAACCCGCGCTAGGTAATTGTTGTACGGGTCGAGCGTCCAGGTGATGAGGGCCGCAACTGGAGTAATGCCGAGCGAGTAGCTCAGAATCGGGGTTCGACCGTGCGGCGCCGGACGCAACCGTATTACCTGCGGCCCGACTGAGACCGCCTTTTCGTAGCGGTATTGCGTCCTGTGATTGAGTGCGACCTGTAGACTCATCCAGCCTCGTGCAGCCCCTGCGCTGCGAATTCTGACGTGCTCACTGTGCTGCAAACCCTAAAGGCTCACGGCTGAAACGCGACCTGCTGCTATAAACCTACCTGAAGGTCAGCGCTCTGTGGGGCGCAATTTTCCGATGGCTGCGATATGCTTCCGGGCTTCATGTAGCGTTCGATTCGGACGGGTCTTCCAGATTCCGCTGGCCATTCTGCACAAGTGGCGACCAAATCCCCGGCTAGCGCGCCGGATGTAGTGGCACACATGTAGGTGGATGGGTCTCGATCCTTCTGGCAATGTCTATCCCCGTCATTTCCACTTCTTTCCCTCGACGATCGTGATGTAGCGATCCAGAGGCAGATCGGTGAAGCGTTCTACTCGGCTACTGGGACGGGGCCATCGAACCTCAAGCCAATCCAGTTTCGTCTGCTTGCCAATTCCCAAGACCATGCGAGGATCGTGCGATGAAAGGTAACTCCCTCCCCCAACCTTCATCCGGCTGCGCTTGATATCGCCGGCTTGGTAGGTGAGACGCGCCCCAATGGCATCAATGTTGGCTTCCTTACCGATCAATTTAATTCCCAGCCAGTGATTTTCAGCGCCAACATTGTTGTGCAGAAGAACCGGCGGCTCATTGTTACAAGAGATGAGCACGTCGATCCCTCCGTCATTGTCGAAGTCGCCCAGTGCTAAACCGCGCGCCGACACCGGATGAGCAAACGCCGGGCCGCTTTGTTTGCTCACGTTCTTTAAGGCTTTGCCCTCATTGTGAAACAGTAAAAGCCGCTCGCGATAGGTGACATTGTCGTAAATTTTCTCGATCAGATCGTCGGGATGACCGTTCGCAATAATAAGATCGAGATTTCCGTCGTTATCGTAGTCCAGAAATTTCAGTCCCCATCCACTCATGAGTCGGGTGGCATTGGCGATTCCGGACGGCGCTGCGATGTCGTCAAAAGTTTCGTCGCGGCGGTTTTGATAGAAGCCATCCAGTTCGTGGTTCAGGTTGGTGACAAAGAGATCCATCCAACCGTCCTGGTTCAGGTCAGCGGAGTCGACTCCCATTCCGGAGCGGGCTTTTCCACCTTCTCCGAAAGCGACGCCGGAGGTAAATCCAATTTCCTCAAACTTGCGGCCGGCACGATTAGCGAACAAAAAATTCGCGACGGTGTCATTGGACACGAACAGGTCCATATATCCGTCATTGTTTATATCGGTCGCAACCACTCCCCAGGATTTGCCCGGGTTATCGGCGATCCCCATCTTCACGCTGACATCGGTGAAGGTACCGTCACCGTTGTTGTGAAACAGCCAACTGGCCATCGGCGTGTAGATTCTGGGATAACAGTACTCGTTCAGCCCTTTGATAGCGGGGATGTTGGGCGCGCCACAATTGTGGTGCTTGGACTTGTCGAAGTCGACGAAGCGGCAGACGAAGAGATCGAGGCGTCCGTCGTTGTCGTAATCGAACCACACCGCGCTTGACGCCCAGCCGGGAGCGGCGACGCCGGCATGCTCGGTGACATCGCTGAAGGTGCCGTCACCATTGTTGCGATACAGAATGCTACGCCCGTACTGCGAGACGTAAAGGTCGGGAAATCCGTCGGCGTTGTAGTCGCCGACCGCGACGCCCATGCCGTAGCCACCGCCGACTACACCCGCTTTCTCGGTGACGTCGGTGAAGGTGCCGTCACGATTGTTGCGATAGAGCGCGTTGCGCAGCGGCTGCGTTGGCGTGAAGATATCGCACTTCCCGCTGTTTACGAAGTAGATATCCATCCACCCATCGTTGTCGTAGTCCAGGAAGGCACACCCGGCTCCCGTGGATTGCGGCAGATATTTCTCGGGAGAAAGCCCGGCGGTGTGAACGAAAGAAATGCCGCTCGTCGAGGATGGCACTTCGGAAAATGGATCTGGCGAATTTTGGGCAGCCGCAATTCGTGCCAATGTTGGAAAAGCAAGGGCTCCCGCGAGCCCCTTCAGGAAACGTCTTCTTTCGAGAGACCCGCTGGCACCAGAGGATCGATCCACCATTGCTACTTCTGCTCCGGCGAACCGGATTGCTTTTCCATCGCCGTCGCGGCTCGGCGCTTCACGGATTCCAGCGCCTCGGAAGATTGGCGTTGCAGCGCTGCTTCGCGGTTAGAGTCTTCTCTGCGGCCAGCCCCCGCATAGGCGACAGCGAGTTGATAGTGTCCGCTGGGGCTGTCGGGCGCCATTTTTTCGTAGGCCTCGAGAGCCGGGATGGCTTCCGTAAACTGCTTCGCGGAATTCAGGGCCGTGCCGAGACCGAGGTACGCTTCCATGAATCCACCGTCCAACTTGGTCGCCCGACCGAAGTGCTTGATCGCGGTTGATGTGTCGTTTGCATCCGCTGCCAACTGGCCCAGCACAAACTCCGCAACTGCGTTTCTGGGATCGATCTCGAGTTCTTCCTGAAAATTCTTCTGCGCTTGCTCGATCTCGGCGGGAGATGGCTGCGGCTTGGAGAGCAAGGCGCGGCCAAGGCGAGCGTGAATCCCAACCTGCATCGGACTGATGTCTAAAATCTTGCGGTACTCAGCGGCCGCGTCGTCCCACTTTCCTTGGAGTTCGAGAGCCTCGGCGTTTAACAGATGCACCTGAAATGAGAAAGGCGCCTCGTGGGCCAAGTCTTGCGAAGTTCGCATGGCGAGATCTGAGTAGGCATGCGTGGCAGCGTACAGAACTTCTGGATCGCGGGGAAAGTCGCGGCTAAGAACTGCGAGAAAGTCGAGCGACTCGAAGGGAAGATCTTTGGTCATCGCACAATGGACGCCATCAAGCCCAATCCGCTTGCGAATCTCTTTGTCAGAAACCTGATGAATCGCTTTTTTCAGCAAAGGGAGCGCTTGTTTGCATTGGCCCCGAGGATCAGCAACACCAAAGAGAGAGCAATCAAGAGCGAGAAACGGCGGAGCATTTGCCGATTATATGCCGAGACGATCACGGTTCGAATACTCCGGCGGGTTCGGCTTTGGATCCCCGAACGAAAGGCAGGCGCGCACGAGGCGCCTGCCCTGATAGCCAGGTTCATACCCCAGCGCTAGAAGGAGAACTTCAAAGCGAGCTGAAGAATTCTCGCTCCTTGGGATCCTGTAATGCGCCCGAAGTTTACGTTACTGCCTGCCGTCCCCGGATCGAACGATCCTCCTGCCGGTCCACCGCTAAAATCCCAAACCGGATGATTAAAGGCATTCAGCGCTTCGAACCTGAACTCGAGCTTCTTGTTTTCAGTAAAGAGAAAGCCTTTGTGCATACTCAGATCGAAGTTGGCATATGCCGGACCACGAACGTTGCCGACGCCGCAAGTTCCAAATGTATTCGGAGCGGCGGGACTTACGTTTGAGGGCGACGGGTCAATGTATTGAATGTATCCGGGCGTTCCCCCCGAGGCCAGAACTCTCTGATTCAGAACTTTGACGGGGCCGTTGCAATCGGGAAGGTCCGACAGTGTGTAGGGTCCGATGCCGTTAGTGTTGTCGGAATTGCCACCGACGCCCCATCCGCCAAAGTTGTTGAGAGTTAGAGCATTACCGCTGTGTAGGGTGACGATGCCACCGATTTCCCAATTGCCCAGTACAGCGTTCAACGCGGGATTCAGGTCGTGGCCAAATTGTTTGCCGTGGCCCACTGGCAACGCATAAGTAACGTAGCTCGTTAAAATGTGCGTCTGGTCGTAGTAGCACGGTCCCCAATCCAGGCGCGGATTGTAGATGTTCTCCCAGCCGGGCTGTCCACCAGAACTCGTGGCGCCTGTGCTAGCCCAACCGGTTCCAAAGTAGCCTGGGGAATTGCTCAAGCACTTCGACCAGGTATAGGAAACCTGAGCTTCAAGTCCGTTGGTCATGCGCTTTTGCAGAACTGCCTGCAGAGCGTTGTAGGACTGATCGGAGTTGGACATGTTCGTGCCAGCAAGAGCCTCCGCTCCGCACGCTGGGAAACCGGTGGTTCCGCAGTTCGGAACATTAAATTGCGGGTTATCGGCCAGATACAGCGATCCTGTTGTGCCTCCTCCGAGGAAAGGTCCTGGCTCGCGGCTCACGATCAACTGTCCGGCGCCCGCAACTTTGCCTGCGGCATTCAGCGGGACCGATTGCGCTACGTCTTCGAAGTTCAGTAAATGCTCTCCCCGTTGCCCAACGTAGCCTAGCTGGAAGGTCAACGAGTTGCTGAGTTGCTGCTGATAGGTGAGGTTCCATTGGTTGACCGTCGCTGGCCGAAAATTCTGATCAAAAATCCGAACGCGTTGGCCGGCATAGCAGCTCAAATTGACTCCGCCCGGGCATTCAGAACTTGTCGCCGCGCCAAAGCCGTTTTCCAGAGTTTGAATACCACCCGCAGCTTGCTGTTGAAGAATACCGAACGGAGGGTTCAGAGTAAGCTCTTCATTGCTGCCGCCGCCCTCCAGGAACGAAGAGATGGCAAAGCCAGCGCGGAATACCGAACGGCCACCGAGAAATGCCGGCGACCACGCGAGGCCGATTCTCGGCTGCCAATCACCGATCCCAAGGTAGTTGTTGTAGAGAGCTTTGTTGGGGAACGTTTGCGTACCGTCCAAGCCGTTTGGCGTGTAAATTGTCCCCGTATAGAGGCCGAAGTTGACTACGCGATTATTCACCTCATAAAAAGGTGTATGGTCTTCGAACCGGACGCCGATATTGACGGTTAGAGTCGAGGTCGCGCGCCAGTCATCCTGCACGTATCCCGCAAAGATGTTGCCGCGAAGTTCCGCTGGATTGCTCACCACACCACCAGTGTCGCGGAGCGACTGCGTCCCTCCAACGACGTTACCCAACCAGAAGTCCGCTAAGCCAGAACCTGTCGCTGTACCGAGGGTAAGGAAACCAAGAGCGCCGTTGTTTCCTTGATAAATGTAATCCTGGCGTTCGCGGACGTACTGGAAACCCGTTTTGATCTGATGACGGCCGCGAGTGTAGATGAGATTGTCATCGAATTGACCCTGTGTGGAATGGAAAACCTGAATGAGATTTTGCAGTCCGAGCCCCGCCGATCCACCGTTGTTACCAGTGATGTTCAACTGCACCAACCCGGGCGCCTGAAGATTACCACCGGCTATGCCCAGCTGTTGGCTGATATCTCCGAGGGAAGAGGTAGGCGTCGTGGTCGAATTGAATTTGACAGCGTTAAAACCAAAACGAGCCTCGTTCAACAAGTTGCTGCGGAAGGTGTGCGTCCAGTTGACCACGGCGTTTCGAACTGGAGCGTCGCTGCCTTCGACCGCACCGGCATTACAAAACACGCAACCCGTGAAGGTCGGATTGTAAAGTTCCATCTGTGACCAGCGACCGAAGATGTGGTCTTTGTCAGAGAAGTTGTAGTCGATCTTTAGGTCGCCTTGGTTGTTGGTGAGATTGTTCCCGCTTTTGTAGAAAATATTGTTGCTGGCGAGTGTGTCGATCGCCGGCGTTGGATAGTACTGTGTTTTGGCGAAAATAGCAGCTGACACCGCGTCTACAGTGTAGCCAGCCGCAGCGAGATTGTTATTTGGGATTGGCAACCCCGCATTCACTCCGTTGGGATAAACCAGCTGGGCCGTCGGCGAAGTAGCGCCGATGCAGACTCCGGAGACATTGAACGAACCACCAAAATCAGTGCAAAGCTGACCAAAGTCTCCGGTGCGCGCTTGAGTTGTGAGAACCTGTGCGGAAGTAACTCCCGCGTTGAGTTGACGCTGGCCCTGAAAGTCGGCGAAAAAGAACAACTTATTTTTGATAATCGGGCCGCCGATGGTGCCGCCGAACTGGTTGAACCTTAACTCTGACTTGTTCACCACGCCCTGAGAGTTAAAACCCAGGAGACCGTTGTCCACTCCCTGCGTCCAGCCGTCGGAAGCCTCATGGGCGTCAAAGGCATCATTTCGGAGAAATTCGTAAACGCCGCCATGAAAGGCGTTCGTCCCCGATTTGGTGCTGACGCTGACGACCCCGCCCTGATAATTGCCAAATTCGGCAGATGCGTTCTGCGTGATCAGGTTGAACTCCTGGATCGCGTCGGGAGTTGGCTGATACCCGGTCTCGTTGTTCTTGTCCTCACTATTAAGGATGCCATCTACCAAATACTCATTTGCCTGCTCGCGGTTGCCGTTGATATACGGACGCCCCGAATTAAGCATGTTCGTCGCCTGGCGCATGCCATCCGGGTCGACGTTGGTTACACCCGGGGCGAGCAACGTCAGTTGTAAATAGTTGCGCGATGCCAGGGGCAAGCTAACGTTCGTATTGGCATCGATAATGGTGCTGACCTCCGTGGTCTCGGTTTGCAGTAAAGGTGCAGACGCGATGACCTCGACTGCCGTCGAGACTTGCCCCACCTTCATCTGAACGTCGATACGGGCCGTCTGGTTGAGCACCAGGGTAAATGGCAAGTGGGAGACGGTCCCAAAACCTTGAGAGGTCACTTTCACCGTATAACTCCCAACAGGCAAGCGCAGCAGATTGTATGCGCCCGCGTCGTTGGTTTCGTCTTTCCACTCCGTGCCGCGATCA
>JBEKPH010000028.1:0-53946 GCA_049520915.1 Terriglobales bacterium | reverse complement strand
GTAGGTACTAAATCCCGTATTGCCTCTGCGCGGCGCAGCCATTGATAGCCTCAGCGGCTATAGCCGCCTCCTGGCAGCAAACTTATCGCAGCGCTGAAGCGCTGCGCCACCCAAAAACACAAATCTTGCTGAAAGCAGTGGGGCGGCCGGTATCGAAATGGGAATGTCGAGCGCTAGCTTTCCCTCAGCGACGTACCAACAGTGTGACCGATATACACTGACCGAACTCACTCGCGGCAAGTTTTCCACCTTAAGTGTGGCCCGCCTGATCCTGTATGCCGATCTCTTGGGAGCTGGAAGCACAGGTCAGCTCAAGCAGATTCGGGCGAATGCGGCGGCCTGATCCGCCAGAATGCCCACTCCAAGCGGTGTTTGCGAATAACACTTGACACCTCGCCTTATAATAAGAATATACAGACGAAATAATCCAGATAGGTGCGCCGTTCTCCCTTATAACTCTCGCGCCCGCCGTGACCAATCCGGCAGAGAAGGAATTAACAACCATAACTATCCCGCAATCAAGACTTTACCTATAACTATATTCATTTCAAGACTTTGCCGCCCAGCGGCTGCTAAGTCCATGATTCTAATATACCGACGTACGGGGTGGGGTACCCCTTACTAACATCGGCTAGCATTCGATCGCAGCCAAACCAGGAGCACTTATGTCAGACTTCGCAGCACCTCGTTGCCAACACGTCAAAGTCAGCGGAACACAATGCGGTTCGCCCGCTCTTCGCAACAAGAAGTTCTGTTTCTACCATCAGCACAATCGTCGCGTGGTCGTCGACTGTTACTACAACCCCGACGAGTACGCGACCGGAGAAATCAAACTTCCAGTTTTCGAAGACGCGCACTCCATTCAGAGCGTCATCCACCAGATCGTGCAGATGGTCCTACAGAAGCGCCTCGAACGCCAAACCGCGGGCCTCCTGCTCTACGCACTCCAGATCGCATCCTCCAATCTCAAACGAATAGAACTCGAAAAGCCGCAACCAGAGCAGATGGTCACCGATGTCCAAACTGCCGATCCCATCAGCGAAGACTTTCCGCCCGAGACCATCCAGGCCTGTATCGGTTCACAGCAGGTGCCCCACACATCCGCGTCTTCTGCGAATGTGTGGGTGTCCGCGCTGCGCCAACACTCAATGGGCCATTTCGTATCCCGCTCAGCTTCGGTTAGCCGTCGAGCAACGGCCGCGCGCGCGCCACGAACTCTCATCCCATCTTTTGAGCGATCGTGATGGTGTAACCATCGACATCCTCGAAGGCGAATTCCTTCATGCCATAGAACTGATCGGTAATCGGCATGGAGACTTTCGCGCCCGCCTTCTGCACGCGATCGAAGACGGGTTGGAGGCTATCGACTTCCATGTAGAGAGTCAGGCTTGCGCCGATAGAAGCGGCGAGTTTGGGATATTCGGCCGCCACCGACTTCTGGTCGTTGAAGAAAATTTCGACCGCGCCGTTCGAAACCGCGGCGAAAATGTAAGGCGACTCGTCGGGCACCGTCATCGCTTTTTCCAGCCCGAGAATTTCGCTGTAAAACCTTAGGCTGGCTTCGACGTTGCGGACAACTAGATTGGGGGTAAGTTTCCGGATCTGCATAATGCTCCTCTTGTGATCGTAGATTGTTTTGCAATGGATTCCGGACGGTGTGTGAAGGACGATTGGCACACAACTCCGGTGTGCTCGCATCGCCTCCATCCACGACCCTTGCGAGGAAGGACGTGAGTAGGAACCCTCATTGTGTGTGGCGCCGATTCAGTTGCTCGAACAGCGCGCGGGTCCCGCGAGGTACGGCAGAAATAATAACACGAAGACGTAGGCACCTCGCAAACGTACAATAACGTCTCGTTAGCAGACGGAGGCGCGATGAGTCGCGGTCTATTTTTTCCCAAGGGTTTCGAGGCGATTTTAGATTCGGTCAGAACGGCCATCGCAGCCGTCGCTGCGATGCTGCTCGCTCGACTCCTGAAACTGCCGGAATATTATTGGGCCCCAATTTCGACGATCGTGGTGATTCAATCCACCATCCCTCCGCTGACATTGGGATGGCAGAGATTCGTCGGAACCGCATTCGGTGCGGTTGTGGGCGCGGCCATCGCCACTTTTTTTCATCCGAGCGCCGCGATTTATGCCGCGGGAATTCTGTTGTGCGGATTGATGGCTTACTCGTTGCGCGTCGGAGGCGCTTACCGGTTTGCAGCGATCACTTTGAGTATCGTTCTCTTGATTCCGCGAGTGCGAGGTCCGTGGGTGACAGCCTGGCATCGTTTTCTCGAAGTGTCGTTGGGGATTGCCGTTGCACTGCTCGTGACGGTCGTCTGGCCACTGAAGAAAAAGTTGTGACAGCATCGAAGTCAACCGGCAAGCGTGGCTCTCGAATATTGCTACATATCCGACAAACTGCGATAACACTCGAGCCATTGGCCGCGAACCGCTTCCCACGTGTACTTCTGCGATTCCTGGTAAGCATTGCGAGCCAGCTTTGAGGCAAGTGCCGGATCGCGCAGCAGGCGAATGACATTGGCCGCGAGCGCTTTGTCATCGGCTACAGGCGATAGCAGTCCAGTGCGCTCGTGCTCTACCAAATACGGCATGCACTCGGGCGAGGTCGTGACAACCGGCGTCCCCGAAGCGAACGCCTCGATGACCGAGAGCGGCATATTGTCCAGCCATGAGGCATTGATGAAGATATCGGCATGGTCGTAGCATTTACCGATCTCCTGATGCGGAGTGACTCCGACGAAGTTGACTCCGGTCAGATTCAGGTCTCGCACAAGCTTGCGGATATCGCCTTCCAGCGGGCCGTTGCCGACGAGATCGAGTTGCGCTTCGGGATATTGTTTTTTCACTTCAGCGAAGGCGCGAACGACGACATCGACACTGTAATAAGCGGAGAACCCGCGAGTGCAGACCAGATGAGGACGCAAGGGGTTTCTTTCGCGATACCGAAACTGCGCCAAATCAACGATGTTCGGGACAGCGCTGGACGAAAGGTCGAATTCCCGGAAGACGTCGACCAGGTATCCCGACGGAACTACGATTTTATCGACGCGAGAAAGAACAAACTTCGCCGAGCGGAAACGCTGCAGATGATCGCGCGCTTCTCCACTGTGATAGTTGATGAGGCTCTTGCAAGAGCGCAACTTCGCAACCAACGCGGCGGGAGCGGGAGCAAGCAGAAACGACCAATAGGATGCGGAGAAGATGTGAGCGATGTCTGCTCCCTTAAGCCCATGCGACAGATGCGCGAAGTAGATCGGTTCGCGCAACAACGTGCGCAGGCCGGGAATGCCTTCTGCCCAGCGCAGGATGCCGGGAAATTGCGGATCGACTTCGAGGAGACTGATGTCGATGTCGGGATCGTTGGCCCAGTAACGGAGGAGCAAGTCGGCCTGCACGGATTGGCCTCCGACATAACGCAGGCTGGGCGCGACGATGACCACGCGCAACCGCTTCGGCCGGGCAGTCTTGCCGGCGACAGAAATCTGCTGATTCGGTTCGCTCATGCGATTTGAGGCCTTCGATTCTTCTTCCGCAGAAGCATCGTATACAGGTCCGAATAGCGTTGGCGCACTTTTTCGAGGCTGAAGTTCTCTTGTGTGAATTGACGAGCGCTCCTTCCGAGTTGTTCGCGCAGTGCTGCATCGGAAAGAAGTTTCTCAACGGCATCCGCGAAACTGGCCTCGTTGCCAGCGGAGATCAGGGCTCCGCGTTGGTCGTTGACGAGTTCTGAATTGCCTCCTACGTCGTAGGCGACGACGGGAAGCGACGCGGCCATCGCTTCCAGGATGACGTTGGACAGGCTCTCGGAATCGGAAGGATTGACCGCGATGTCGATGGAGGCGAGGACTGCAGGCATATCCTGACGATCGCCCAGAAAAAAGACGCGCTCACCGAGACCGAGACTTGCCGCTTCCCCTTCGAGTTCCTCACGCAGCGGGCCGTCGCCCGCGAGCAGGAATTCGGCGTTGGGAATGCGTTGATGGATTTGGGCGGCGATACGCAGAAATCCGGAATGGTTCTTGTAACGATGATTCATGCGCGCGACCATGCCTACGCGGAGCACACCAGCTTTCTTCGGAAGCGCCGCAGTTGCCGCATTGAATACTTCGGATGGCAGGGCATTCCCGATCACGGCGATTTTATCGGGAGCAAGTCCCGACGCAATCAGCCGATCGGCTGCTGCCAGAGAGTTGCAAACGACCGCATCGCACCAGCGAAACGCCGCCATCTGCACACGGAATTGCGCCGGAGTCATCAAGTCTCCGATCTGGCGATGGCTGCCGATGACGACAGGAACGCGGGCGAACTTAGCAGCGGGGATGAGAACAAGGTTGGCGTAGAAATCGAAAGCGTGGACAACTTCGATGCTGTGCTTCCGAAGATAGCGACTGAGATTGAGGCGCGACCGCAAAGAGCGCCATCCGAAGAGGCTACCACCGAGGGGAAACTGCGCCGCTTCCGGGAAGTGATGAGCCAGCGGGCCGCGGCGGCTGACGCAGCCCAGATATGTCTCAAAATCCGGGGCAACGAGATTCTGGGCGAGGACGGTGAACTGGCGTTCGGACCCTCCCGTCTCGAAGGTATTGACCATCAGAAAGAGTTTGATGGGTCCACGAGCCAGATGCGGCGAAGAACTTGCGCTCATGTGAGAGCGATACCTGAGCTTAGTTTGAGGCGACTGAAGGGATAAAATCGCACCCCGTCATCCTCCCACCGGAGCGGAGGCTAGTGGCGCGGAATTTTTTATCTGACGGCGAGAGTCGGCGACAACTGCCAGGGAAAAGAGGCCAGCGGGCTTGACGTAGCGTTCGAGGAAGTTGCGATGCCAAAGTTCAAACATCAGCAGACGCCAGATGCGCCCCGTCATGGTCTTGCCGCGCACGAGATGATCGTCCATCAACTTGCGAACACCGTTGGCGTCGAAGTATCCACGTTCAAGGGTGCGGGGCTCGAGCAGAATCATCAGCATGTCTTTGAGTTCGTTGCGCATCCAGTGGACGAGGGGCAAGGAGAATCCCTGCTTCTGGCGGTAGATCGCTTCGTGGGGAACGCCAACCCGCTCGGCTAGTTTTCGCAAAATATATTTTTGCTGTTTGCCGCGCAGCTTCCACTCGGGCGGAAGGCCGGCAACCCACTCGACGAAGAGGTGATCGAGAATGGGAACACGAACCTCGAGTGAGTTCAACATGCTCATACGATCGACTTTGGTCAGGATATCCGCGACCATGTACGTCTTCGTATCAACGTAGAGCAGTTGGTCGACCGGATCTTTCGCCGGCGCTTGCGCAAAATAACGCCGGAGAACGTTGGCGGGATCGTCGTTGTCGTTTAAGATGCGGCGAAAATCGGGCGACAGCAGCGGCGTATCGCGTTCGAAGGCAGGCAGAAAGGAGAGGTGATCGATATAGCGTTCCTGCCACGGGAGCGAAACGTTGTAGCTGAACTTTCGGCCCTGCATGCTATTGGGCAAGCGTGGAAAAACCTGATCGCGAAAGAATTTGCGCGCCCATCCGGGAATGCGCTCGAAGATGCGGCGTTCGTCGTGAATGCGATAGCGATCGTATCCGGCGAACATCTCGTCGCCGCCATCACCGGAGAGTGCCACAGTCACATGCTGGCGCGCCATTTGAGACACATAGTAGGTCGGCAGCATGGACGAATCACCGAAGGGTTCTTCGAGCGAACTGGTCAGGTGGGCAACCGTCTTCAAGACATCTGGCTCGAGAATCATCTCGTGGTGATCGGTGTTGAACTTTTGCGCAACGACGCGGGCCCAATGGGCCTCGTTGAAATCGTCTTTCTTGAAACCGATGGAAAAAGTCTTCACTGGCGCCGAACTCGCCCGCGCCATCATCGCAACCACCGTCGACGAGTCGGTTCCTCCGCTGAGAAAAGCGCCGAGCGGCACGTCGGAGATCAGGCGAATTTTTGTCGCTTCAAAAAGACGCTGCTCCAATTCTTCCAGACATTCTTCTTCGTTCTTGGGCGCGTGCGTGTTGTATTGGGGGATGTCC
Organism: Terriglobales bacterium; assembly: GCA_049520915.1. GTDB lineage: Bacteria > Acidobacteriota > Terriglobia > Terriglobales > Acidobacteriaceae > Acidiflorens. The sequence continues at coordinate 47,920 of JBEKPH010000028.1, read as the reverse complement.
CAATATTGGCGAGTGCGAATCTTGCCGTCCTGAAACTCGAGAGTGTGGCCGGGCGGAAGCTTGCAAATTCCGGTGTAGGCGGTGATGGGATCGGGGACGTATCCGTAGTAGAGGTATTCGAGGAGGCCTTGCGGGTTGACCTCGGCGAGTTCAGGCGCGACAGCCAGGATCGATTTGATCTCCGACGCGAAGTATAGATTCCCCTTGTGAAATGCATAGTGCAGAGGCTTCTTGCCGAGGCGGTCGCGAGCGAGGGTCAGCTTGCGTTTCGTCTTATCGTAGATGGCAATCGCGAACATGCCGCGCAGTTTATTGACGCAATCCGCGCCCATCTCTTCATAAAGATGAATGATGACTTCGGTATCGCAGTGGCTGCGGAAGGTATGCCCGCGACGTTCGAGCTCAGGGCGAAGCTCGGGGAAATTGTAAATTTCGCCGTTAAAGACGATCCAGGAGGTGCGATCTTCGTTGAAAACGGGCTGATGACCTCCCGAGAGATCGATGATGCTGAGGCGGCGCATGCCGAGGCCAGCGCCATCGGCGACGTAGAGCCCTTCGTCGTCGGGACCGCGATAGACGATCTGGTTGCACATCTCGTGCACCAGCGCTTCAGTGATGTTGCTCTCGCGAGTTGTGCTGACGACTCCAGCGATTCCACACATGATGTTGTTGGCCAGTGGCCCTTAGCGGCGAAAACCTTCCCTTAGATTATGCCGGTTGCGGCTGGACTAAAGCCGCGCCCTTTCTAGTTGAGTTGATTCTTGCGTTGAGATGGCTGCGTCAGTAAAGCGTTTGAAGCGGTAGTCACGATAGTCTCCGGGATTTCCTTCGCGTCCGTCGCACGCGGCCATCAGAATGTTGGTCATCTCACGCGCGGTGACGAAGTGCAGGGTTTCTTTTCGCTCGGTAGCTCCTCCGACTAACTGCGAGAGAAATCCGCGGAAGGAATCACCAATCACGCTGTCCTTCTGATTCGGATTCATGCTGTGGCAAAAGAGCTTGATGAAAAGCCAGTCGGGACGTCCGTTTACGTGAATATCGGCCTGCTTCCAGAGGGAGTGGCGGTGCATGCTTGGAGGGTTCGGACCGGTGATCGCACCGTTTTCGAGAATCGGCCTAAGAGAATTGAGTGTGCGGCGCAGGTCGGTTACCAGCGGGCCTTGGATCATGAGCGGAAGAATCTCAGGACGTCGTCCAACGGCTAGGTCGTGACCCTCGCGGTGAGGCGACGCCTGATCGAGGGGAAGACTGCATTCGTAAACCGAGTTGATCTTGGCGATTTGCGCTCCGTGCCAGATGCCGCTGGGCATGGTGAGGTCGGCGTAGCATCCGGTTTCGGCGAGGACTTGCAACTCGGAATCGACGCCGCAGAAGAGTCCGTCGGCCGAGTTGGCGAGCGCGAAATTGCCGTGAACGAAGGCGTAGCTGGGAGTCCGCGATCCCTCCTCGAGGGCAAGGCAGCGATGGCGGTAGGCAAGCCGGTCGCGGTATTCGGTGAGAATGCGCCGCGTATTTTCGGCCGTGTCGGGATGCGGGAAACCGTGGTGGAGATGGACTTCCACTTCTCCCCATCCGGCGTGGCAGTGATCCGCCAGCATTTCAACAAGGCCCTCGTCGTATTGTTCAGCGGGATAGAAATAGGTGTGAACGAACGGGCGGCCATCGTGGTCACGGTAGTTGTCGATGGCTTTCGGATACTCGCGCGCCCACCATTCGAGGCGGCGTTCCTGCTCGGGACGAGGGACGCGGTTCTGGCCATCCTCAGGGTCGATCGCAGGCTCGAAATGATCGGCCAGCGCGATGATCACGTGCGCCGAGCCAGTACGCGCGGAGTTTAGGGCGCGCAGCGTCGCCGACGGCAAAACTTTTCTGGCGTAGGCGATCTTTTGTGCTAGACCCATTTTGCTGTTGCTGTCGAACCCGAATCGAGCTTAGTTTCGTCTTAGCGGCTTGCGGCCGCGCACGGCGATAGAAATTTCTCCGACACGCATGTCTTCCATGCCCATCGCTTCATACCATTTGAACACTTGTTCGTAGGTATGTTTGGATTGATACTTCGGAGAATACCAATCGAAGGTGTCGAGCATGCGGGCTTCGGGATCCTTCTGGCGGTTCACCGGAAAGACATGATGAATCGCACCCGCAGCCGGCGGACCTACAAGCGGCACACGCTTCAAGCCCTGATTCAAATTGTAGAAAAACGGCACAGCAACTTTCAGGATTCCGTGAAGCCGCTCGGGCTTCATCTTGTGCGTATAGCGGCGCCAGAAATCGCTGAAGCGGTACCACTTGTTGTAGCCACTGTAGAGCCAGACGACGAGCAATCCGCCGGGCTTCAGATATTTGTCGAGCGCTTTGACGGCGGCTTCGCAGTCTGGAGTGTGGTGAAGAACGCCGATGCTGTAGATGACATCGAAGCTCTCCGGAGCGAACGGCAACGCGAAGACGTCTGCTTGAAACGCGGTGAATTCGCGGTCGGCCAGGTTTTTGGCGGCAACTTCAGCGGCCGCGCTCAGGTCAACGCCAACGACGCGCGCTCCCCAGCGAGTGGCGACTTCCGCGAAGCGTCCCATACCGCAACCCACGTCGAGGACGAGTTTGCCTTTCAGGTCTTCGGGACGCAGCGCGGTCTTCGCCAGAAAATGGCGCTCCGATTCGCGGAGTTGATCGTTGTCAAGCTGCGTCTTCTGGTAGCGGTGCCACTGAAAACCAAAGCTGGCGGCATATTGCTGGGCGTCGACGAAGCGAGCAATGCCTTTGGCATTCGGATAAGTGCGCTTGCAGGCGGGACAGAGATATCCCCCGGCCTGGTCGCCCTCAAGTTTCGAACCGCAGCTGAGGCAACGCAAAATTGCCTGCAAGTCAGCGGACAGGGGAGACTGTACCGGCTGTTCGGTGGTCGGCATAAACCTCCAGGAAATGGTGACGCTTTTTGGTCGGCGGAGGCGCTACACCGCCGCCGTCTTTCTGCTGTTCTCGAATCGTTTGCAACAGTGTTGCTGTAAACGCCGCCGCAAAATATGGAAAGAACTGGTAGGCTTCGGGCGCAAACAGCGCCCCCACGACGAAGCCGACCTGGGAACCAGTTAAGGCTCCGGCAAACACACGCACGTCGGGATCGAGATCGGTCATTCGATGGAGCGCAAACATATTCTGAAAGTCGCGATAAAAGAACATCAAATAAAGAATCAGAACCGGGATGCCACCTTCGACGCAGATCTGAAGGTACGTCATGTGTACCTCGTGCCAGATGGTCGAATAGGTTTCAAAGTTGCGCACGCCCAGGCCAAGGATCGGGTAATGTTCGATACCTTCGACGGATTTCTCCATGAGAAATTTGCGCGCTTCGTACGACCCGTAAGCTGAATTATCGGTCGTGCTGTCGCCCGAGAGAGCGGTGAAGCGATCATAGAGCTTCCCGCCAACGGTGGACATGATCAGAACTCCAACCAGGATGCTCGCCCAGACAAGGTAAAGACGCTTTCCCCGGACCGCGATGTAATAGAGCGCGATGCTGTAGGAGCAGATCAGGTCGATGAAACCAGCTCGGGATGCGGTCAAGAAAACGACGGTGAGCATGATCAGCATTCCGAAAACCCAGAAGGCCTTCACCGCGCCTTTCCTGGCCATCACGAAGAAAGCCAGCGCGTAAGGCAGTGAAAGCACAACCGCAAACGCGAGATCATTGGGATTCGAATAGAATCCGCCCAGCACCTGATTCAAACGAGGCACGTCGTAGCCCTTGATGATGGCTGCAATACAAATCATGACCACCGAGAACGCCTGAATAAAGATGATCCGCTTCAGCCGCGCAAACGAGGTGATGATCAGGAAAACGAGCACCCACACTACGTAAATCTTCGAGAAGTCGATGGTGCGTTTGAGCGCGCCGCCCTTCCAGATCGGAGACAGAAAAGCTCCCAGGTAGAGCAGGACAATCATGTAGAGCAGGAGAGTTGCCATCTTCGGCAAATCTTTAAACGTGCGTTTGGTATGGCCAAGTGCGTTGAACAGACCCCACATCGCCATGATGGCGGTAATCTTGGCCATCGGAATGTATTGCATTCCGGGAATGAAATCTTCGAACCGGGTGCAATACACGATAAAAAAACCGGTGAGCCAGAAGAAGGGGCTCTTGGTCGGGTCCGCCACTTGGACGAACCTGCGCCCTACCGAAATTTCCGGTCTCGCCGTCTTGCTGTTATCGCCAGTTGCCACAAACCCTCTTTTTCTTTACGCTTTCTTTTCTGCTAAACGAGCCGGAAGCGCGCGTCGTGCCATGGATTTCGTTTCCGCCACCGACTGCAATACCTCGCCGAACCGTTCGCCAATCGCGGACCAGTCATAGCGCGCCGCCGTCTGGACGGCGGCTGCTTCGTAGCGGAGGCGCATTTCTGGATCACGCAACAACATAAGAACCGCATGCGCAAACGAGTTCGGATCGTCGGCTAGAATAATGTCGCGACCGTGCTGCACATCCAAGCCTTCAGCTCCGACGGTTGTCGAAACCACCGCCTTACCCGCCGCCATCGCTTCGTAAATTTTCAGCCGTGTTCCTCCGCCGATACGCAAAGGCACAATCACCACGGCAGCCTGATGCAGATGTTCGACAACCGATGGCACGCGGCCTGTAATCTCAATCGATTCTGATGCCCACTTTTGGACGCTCCGGCCTGGATTGCGCCCGACGATCCGGAGTCTCGCCAAGGGGACTTCCGCTTTGATCGCGGGCCATATCTCACTGCAGAAATATTCGACGCCGTCCGCATTGGGCTGCCAGTCCATCGCGCCGACGAATACAACGAGGGGCGCCGCCGCAGACTCGCGGGGCGCCGCGCGATCAGGACGATACTCAGCCAGGTCGACACCGGTGGGGACGACGGTAACTCTATCGCCATCCACCCACTCGGTCATGAGAGCGCGGTCGTTTTCGGAGACGGCAATCACATGTTGAAACTTACAAACCGCGGCACGCTCAAAGCGGCGCATCTTCCGAAACTCCATCGCCCAGATGATCTTCGCCAACGGATTCCGCGCCACGTCGGCTCGTCGGCGCCAGATTTCGCTCTCCACGTTGTGCTGAAAAAGAACGCTGGGAATATTGAGGCTTCCGGGAAAGTTCACCGCGGCATCCAGAAAATCGCAGACAGCAACGTCAAAACGCTGGTCGTGGAACCAAGCCTGGATTTGTTTGCGTACATTCGCGTCCTGGAAGCGACTGATTGCGTACGGAGGATGGGCACCGAGACGGGCAAAATAGTCTACGCCACGTCCAGCGCGCGAAAGCTCGCGCTTGCCCGTACACATTGCTACCGCACCCGGCAACTGCCGCCGCAATTCGCGCTCGTAATCAGGGTCGGGAGTTCCTCCATAGTAGGAATAAAACGTGAGCTCATGGCACGCCGAGAGCTGTCGCAAGATGTGATACGAGCGTATGTTCCCGCCGTGTTGAACGGGGAGAAGCTTATCGGCTTTGACCCAGAGGATTCTCATCACTTATCCGTTCGCCTGGTTCAGCGAACCCAGATCGCCTTTCTGCCAGTGACAAAGTTGACGAAGGCAATCACAGCGGCGGAATTCAGAACAACAAAAGTGCGCGCGGGGTCAGCGATGCGAGACAGCGGTCCGATCTTGAAATTGGACAGTGCAATCAAGCTCAGAGCATAGAAAGCGATCTGCGCAGCCAAGGCCACGCGGTAAAACGGACTCGGCAAAGCGACGGATGCAATCAGCAGCGCGAGCAACGCAAAAGGCACGGCCAGGCGCGACAGCTTGTGGCTCATGAATTCGAAACGAATAGGATTTTCCGCGCGCAACAACCAAGGCGCGATCTGCAGGAGCTGGTAATTGCCGGTCAGGGTGCGCACCTTCCGCGAAAATTCACGACCATCGCCCAAGTCGGGCGAGTCCCAGGCACGAGCGCGCGCGTCGAAAATTACGCGAGAGCCCTGGCGCGCGACCTGCATCGGCAGCAGCACGTCATCGAGAATGGTGCCTGCAGGCAAAGGCGAAGCCGCGAGCAAACTGCGACGAGCGCAATAAATCGCTCCGGTGGCGCCAGCTACGGAACCCGAGGCGGATTCCAACTCGCGGATCTTCTTTTCGACACGCCAGTACAATCCCATCCCCTTCCCGGTCTCTCCAGTGGTGGGATCGCCGAGCATCAGTTCGCCGCTGGCGGCGCCGACTTCGATGTCGGCAAAATTTTCGATGAGCAGGCGAAGAGCTCCCGAGTCAATCTGCTGGCGCGCGTCGGTAAAGAGCAGCACATCGCCGGTCGCCAGCCGGATCGCATCATTCAGCCCAGCCGCCTTGCCTTGTGACGCGGGTTTCAATAACGTCTTGACGCGGGAATTTCCAGCGAACTCGGTTAGAACGGCGGCCGTGCCATCCGATGATCCATCCGAGACGACAACTACGTCGAGCTTATCCTGCGGATAGTCGAGGGTCAGAAGATTGTCGAGCTTCCTTGCGATGATCGCCTCTTCGTTGCGGACCACCATCACGGCAGAAACCGAGGGTGTCGCGGAACTCCGTCGCACCGGACGCGGCGACCAGCGACTCCGCAGCCAGAGCCATACCGGATAACCGAGGTAGGAGTAGCCAACGAACGAAGCTGCGAACCAGAAGATATATTTCATCTTCATTGGGCGCCCCGGCGCAGCAGAACCGTTTTGACGGTCTGGAACATGATCAACATATCCAGGCCGATCGATGCATTTTTTATATAGAAGAGGTCGTACTGGAGCTTCTCGCGCGAATCTTCGACCGTAGCCCCGTATTTGTATTTCACCTGCGCCCATCCAGTGAGACCGGGGCGCACCATGTGGCGCACGCCGTAAAAAGGAATCTCTTTCGAGAGCATTTCGATAAATTCCGGGCGCTCGGGACGTGGACCGACGAATGCCATGTCGCCCTTCAATACGCACCACAACTGGGGAATCTCGTCGAGGCGCGAAGAGCGGAGAAACTTGCCGACGCGGGTAACACGAGGATCGTTATCACCGGCCCACCTCGGGCCGCCAGCCTCGGCATCGAGTCGCATGGTGCGGAACTTCACAACCTTAAAGGTGCGTCCGGCCTTGCCCACTCGCGTCTGGGTATAAAAAACAGGGCCCTTGGAGTCGAGGCGTATGGCGAGCATGATGAACGGCAACAACGGCAGCGATAAGATCAGCCCCACCAAAGAAATCACGATCGAAAGGACGCGTCGCACCATGATGAAGGTACTACTGCGCCGGAATCCCTCACCGAACACCAACCAGCTGGGATACAAGTTCTCAACCTCGATTTTGCCGGAGATTTTTTCCAGCCACGTGGTCGCTTCCTCGATTTTGACTCCCCGCATGCGCAAGGTAAGAAGTTCCTGCATGGGGATGGTGCCGCGGCGATCTGGCGTGGCGACGATGACGCGATGGACTTTCTGTTTTTGGACGACATCCATCAGATGAGCAGCCACTGCCTCGCGGGTGACAGCGCCCTCCATTTTGCCCGTCCAACTGGCGATTTCGACGCCGATCTCTGGATTCTGCCGCAGCCCGAGAACCACGCGCTGCGCCCGTTCACCGGTGCCGAGCACATAGACGCGCTCGACAAGGATTGGCAACTGGACGAGCCAGCTGAAACCGAGTCGCCAGCCAAAAAGAGCGACTGTCAGGATCACGAGGCCCACCTCAGACGAGCCGCTTCTTAACAGCCAGTTGGGTCGCACATACGCGATGGCCGCAAGAATGAAGGCCAGAAGGCCCGGAACCATGAGCAAGCGAAAATACAGCTCCCCTTTGGTGTTCATTCGCGCTGTGTCATAGAGGTCAAGCCAGTGCGAACAGAGCAGTACCAGCACCGTCACTCCGAATATCTTGAAATAGCCATATTCGTAGTTAAGCGCAAGGTACGTGTCCTGACCCAGCATGCAAAAGGCCCCCAGCAGAAAGGAGGTCCAAACAATAAGGGCCTCTCCGATCAGCAGGACCAGAGTGCGAACTGGATAATAAACATTGAAGAGCCGGATCAACGGGGCCTCGCTTCGTTCTCGTCTGCATCTTCGACTTAAGCGGGGCTAGTTACGGCCTCGCCATAGTAGTACTTCGAATGTTGAATGGATTCGGCGGGGGCCCCATTCAACACCACACCCAGCAGCAACTGGTCGGGAAACTCCTGGCGCGCCCGCAGCGCCAAGTCAGAAGGCGTCACGTTCGAGCGCACGACCATGAGAATGCCGTCGCAGGAACCAGCCACCAGCGTCGCATCCGAAACCGGGATGACGGGCGAAGTGTCGATCACAATCCAATCGAATAGCGGCTCGACTCGCTGCAAGAACAGCTTAAAGCGGCCGTTCGAGAGCAGTTCTGGAGCGCTGCCCGCCACTCGTCCACCAGGCATAAAGAACAGATTCTCCATGGGACCCCGTTGCATGGCGGCAAACTCGTCGCATTCTCCCAAAAGGTACTCCGACAGTCCGGGAGTCTGCGCCGTTCCGAGGTGACGATGCATGCCTGGATTGCGCAGATCGGCATCGATCACCAGCACACGGCGACCATGCTGGCGCACCAGCACCTGTGCCAGATTGGCGGCTACGAACGACTTCCCTTCCTTCGGAAGCGCGCTCGTCACCATAAGGCGTTTCAGCGCCATCTTCTCGCGAATCTGATAGAGACGCGAGCGCAAGGTGCGGAACTCTTCCGCTCCCACGCGGCTATCGTCATCCTGAAAAAAGAGCATCGTGCGCTCATCCGGACTCCATTGCGCCTGCGGGCAGCGGGCGAGCAGCGATTCGTAGCTCATCCCCGAAGTCATGCTCGGCATGACGGTCGCTCCCGAAGACTGCAGCGACGGCATGCTGTCGCGTTGCCCTTCGTTCTGGAGTTGTGGTTGCTCGAAAGCGGGCTCGACGTGCGTCCCCGTGGAGGTTGCTCGTTCCTGTTCAGCGCGTTTTAAAGCGTCATGGATGCGGCTCATAGTTTCCCTTCTTTGGGGAGATCGTGTTGTTCGGATTGGCGCAAACGGTCAGCCAGGGTTGCCAAAGTACGCAAGGCCTCGACCAGATCAAATTTTTCGGAGGATGGAACCGGCGCGGTCATAGCCGCAGCGGCGTTACCATCGGTCAAATCAAAGTCGCGAGCCACGGAGTCGACGATCTCCGAAGAAACTGTCTTCTTCTGATCGACAAATGCGCTGACCAGGCAATGCTCACAAAGCAAGTTGATGACCCGCGGAATTCCCAGCGAATACCGGAAAAGAGCGGTTATGGCATCCGCTTCAAAAATCGCGTCGCCATTCGATCCCGCGATCCGCAGGCGCTGACTGACGTAAGACTTCGTCTCCTCCAGATTAAGAGGATGCGTCTTGGCACGCAGCGTGAGACGCTGCCGTAATTGGCGCAACTGCGGCTGCTTCAGACGTTGCTCGAGCTCCGGTTGCCCTACCAGAACGATCTGCAGAAGCTTCTCGGTGAAGGTTTCGAGATTGGTGAGCATACGAATCTCTTCCAATACCTCGTCAGAAAGGTTCTGGGCCTCGTCAATCACGAGGACCGCCGTCTCCCCGGCTCGATAGCGATCAAGCAACCAGTTGTACAGGCGCTGCAAGACCTGGCTCTTCGACTTGGTATCGCAAGGAATTCCAAAGTCCGCCATCATGAAGTCGAGAAGCTGGGTCACATCCATGCGCGAGTTGAAAATAAAAGCAGTGGCCACTTGCTGCATGCGAAGCCACTCCATCAACTTGTTAATCAGCGTCGTCTTGCCAGTGCCGACCTCGCCGGTCAGCAACACAAAGCCCTTTCGGCTCTGGATGCCGTAGGTCAGGCAGGCCAACGCTTCTTCCGTATGCCGCGTCAGAAACAGATAACGCGGATCCGGATTGACGTTGAACGGATTGGCACGAAGCCCAAAAAATTCTTTATACATATTGCGCTAAACCTTTTCTGTAAAGCCCATTCTGTAAAGCTCAAAAGGCCTCTCGACCTCGCAGCTAAACTCCAACGTGCTCATGCTCTCGTTGCGAGCCAGGGTCCGATCTGCCCCAGAAACGACGAGGCCCGACCTCGTTCTCTTCTTCGCCGCCCACCCAGGGTAGAGAAATTAGAAGCGGGAGTTCCATCACGGCGGCCGCATCTTTTTCGGTGCGGATCGATTTGTCGCTAAACTCGAGCACGACTGCGATCAGAAGGCCAACCGCCAATCCGACTGCCGTTCCAGCCGCCGCAAACAGCGGACGGTTGGGAAAGCTCGGAGTCTCAGGCAACCCGGCGTTGACCGCAATCTGCATCTGCTCGCCCTGCTGATCGTTCTCCATGTTCGAGCCCAAGTCGGCGGCGCTCTTCTTCGCCAACAGGCTCTGGTAAAACGCTTGCGCGTTGTCGTTATCGCGGGTGAGGAGCTTGTACTGTTCTTCCACACTCGGGCTCATCGCGGTCCGGCTCTCATAGACGCCGATTTGGCTTTGCAGTCTTTTCTGGTCAACGTTGGCCTGGTCGATCACGCTCTGGTATTGATGAATCTGCAAGCGCAGTTGACGAATTTCGGGTGGTTCCGAGGCGCTCACCTTTGCGTTTACATCGGCGGGAGCCGGGGTCGCGTTGTTCACTTCATCGAGCTTCTTCTTAACCTCCGCAATGTCTGCCTTGGTCTTAATGACGTCGGGATGATCGTCGGTGTAGCGAGCCTGCAATTGCATCAATTGACCCTGCAACTGGGTCAATTCCTGTTCCAGGGTTTGTGGATTGGTGCTGGAGAGCGAACTCTTCCAGGCCGCTGTCTGCTGCGCCAACAAGCTTTCGGTGTACGCCTTATCCTGCTGCGCGCGGCCCAAGGTTTGCGTGGTGGCATCGAGTTGCGTATTCATCGAAGCCAAAATTCTAAGGTTGTTTTCGACATCACTCGGAAGCTGGCCGAAATATTGCTTCTTGAAGGCGGCTAATTTCGCATCCTGATCATCGAGAGCGCGCTTGGCCTCGTCGACCTGGCGGCCGAGAAAATCGGTGGTGCTCTTCGCGGTATCGGAGCGGGAACGCAAGTTCTCGTCGACGATCATCGAAGTGAGCGCCGCGCAAATCCTTTGCGCGCGGTCAGCCCTGCTGTCCGTATAGCTGAGCGTGAAGCCGGGAACGGGCTCGTCGGTGCTGCCGGGCTTGCGTTTCTTCACGCCGGCAGATTGCGAAGCGGCGGCGCTCATCGAGGTGATTACGGGCGCAACCTGCATCGTCTGCTGAATGTTGGATACGAGCTTCGCCTCTTCCCCCGGCTTGTCGGCATGAAGGCTCTCGAGATTGAGGCCCTCCAGCGCTGGACGGAGACGGCTGGGACTTAGAACCTGCTCTTGAAGACTCTGCACTCGCTCGGTGAAGTCGGAAGTAATGACTGGCGCGACATAGGTGTCGGGCACCTTCTGACCTTCGACCAGCACCGTCGACTGCGAAGTGTACTTCGACGGAAATGCGTGAGAGACCACGTAGCCACCAACAAAAGCGACGACGGTTGGGATCAACAGGACCTTCATCCGCCGCTTGAGCATTGCCAGGTAATCGTCCATCGACAGTTCGCGATTTGCCATTTCTGTTCACCAATCCGGCCGCCAGAGGCGGCCAAAAAATATCGATCCTTACTCGATCCCGTTCTACTCGATCCTGGTTGGCGTCGGATGCCACTCAATTCCGATGGAGGCGACGTTGCGCTGAGCCACACGACCCGTACTGCCGCCGATCGTGACCGGGACATCAAACGCCACCTCGCTGAAACGGTACGCGACAAACGCATCCCAGAGGCGGCCAAGGTGCTTGCGGAAGACGCCTCCAGCAGAACCTTCGTTGTAGCTGCCAGCTGGAACGCCGAAAGTTGAATCTTGAAGTTTTGTATTGTGAGAGAAGGCCAGGTCGCCGTAGAACTCCCATGTGCGGCCAATGGGACGGGTATACAACAGCCGTGCCGCCTGCGTGTTTGCTCCCGCAAAAAAGCCCGACCCGGAGGACGTAAACTTCTCATAGGTCGCGCCCATCGAAGAGTGCGCGAACTTGTAGTTCAAGAGCACGCGGGCACTCAGGGACCAGCGATCCAGGTATCCGCCTTCTTCCAGGACCGTGTATTCCGGCCCTGCGCCCGCTGTCAGGCTCAATCTGCCGCTGAGATAGTACTTCACCCGGAGATTGACGATGTGATTGTAAAACTGTCCACCCGAGTCCTGTGGAAACTGAAATAGCTGGAAGGCGTAGACGACGCCGATCTGATCATGCCGAGTAATGAGGTGCGTGTATCCGCCCTCGACGGTAACTTGGTCGCTGTTAATAAAAAAATTTGTCGGATCGAAAAAGTGCGCGTTGCTGAATCCCCCCGCAACCGTGATCGCCGAGACCGGATTGATCGCCTGGACCGCGTCAATCACTGCCGTATTCGCGAGCCGCGGGATATCGCCGACGGAGCCGAGTGAACCGCTGGAGAAGCCATGCACGCCAGCCACTCCGCCGTTAAGCCCTCCATTCCCCGTCGCAATCCCTAAACCCGGAACGCCGCCAAAAGTACCGATTGAGAACGAGCCATCGGGGAGATAGTTGAAGGCATCCCTCACTGTTACCTGGCCGGTGCGCCAGCGTGTAACCGCTTCGAGGCCGGCCGCTTGCAACTGCTTGACTTGATACGGACTGGAATAGAACGCGCCACCACCAAGGTATTCGGCAAAAAGATCGCTCTTCGGCCAGAACTGCTGCAGGTCGAGAGCACCCAGGATGCGCGTGATCGATTGTGCCCCGGCCCCGTGGCCTAACTGGTTGAGGCCGTTCGTATCGGCCGATTCACTCGCTTGTAATGAAGGAGAGATAAAGCTGCGCGTTGCCGTATGCAGATCGAGACTGGGTTCGTCCAACCCCGTAACCGGAGGGTTTTCGGGATTGAGAATCGGCGTGTTCTCCTGTCCAAACGCCGGCGCGGGAGCGGTACTGGGTGGAGTCGTGCTGGGCGGAGTTTGCGAGCCCGACGAAGAGCTATCCTGCGCTACCGCGCAGAGGCTCACGCTGAGTACCAGCACCCACAATCGAAATGTTCGCGACATCCACATGCTTTTCACCAGAGAGCCCTCAGAGAATGTATATCTCCTACGGGACGACAATTGTATCCCCCGGTTGTAATAGGTAGTTCTGCTGAATATCCTCGCCCTTGAGCAGTTTCTTGTAGTTCACCGGCATTTTTTCCTGCTTGCCGTTCACAGTGCGCAGGACATAAATTCCCTTGGTCTTGGCGAACTGGTTAAGTCCGGCCGTCGACAGTGCCTGCAACACGGTCATGTTCGGCAACATCGGCATCGGGCCCGCGTGCAAGACTTCTCCGTTGATGAAAATGCGTTTGCTATTGATCTGCGCCACTACGATCGTCACCCGCGGGTCGGCGATGTACTTCCTGAGCTTCTCGGTGATCGAATCGGCCAGCTGTTGCGGCGTGAGACCCGCCGCCTGCACGTCATTCAGCAGAGGAAGGGAGATTTTGCCATCGGGACGCACCGGCAACGTCGCCGTAAGATCGGGCTCGCGCCATACCGCGATATGCAAGGAGTCATCCGGACCAATAACGTAGGTCGCTCCACCCTGACTCGCCGGAACAACGCTGCTCGAAGGCATGCCAGCCGGAACGCCGGAAGCGGGCGCGGCTGCATCCTGCGCAAAGCCAATGCCAATTCCAATGACCAGGAATGTCGCCGTCAATAATGCGGCGAACTTAAGGGTGGCGAGCCCAAGGGTGGCGAATCTCGCCCCAGCCGCCACTTTCGATCTCAGTTTCATATCTTCTCCTGTGCGTCGAATCGCTCTCATAGAAATCTCATCGCTGCCCTGCACTTAGGCCCCGTACTCTTCGTAACCGATCTGCTTCAGCTTATAAAGAAGCGCTTTGTAGCTGATCTGTAACTCCTGGGCGGCGCGGCGACGGTTCCAGCGGGTTCGCGTCAGCGCCTGGAGAATAATCTCTCTTTCGGCCTCACGGGAGGCGGCGCGCGCAGCATCCTTCAGCGATATTTTCTCGCCACCAGCAGTATGGTCGACACGCCGCAAAAGGGATCGCAACCCGCCCATCGCCAGCGTCTCATCGCCGAGACCCACAATGGCACGTGCGGCGTCTTTCAGTTCGCGAATGTTGCCCGGCCAGTTGTACTCGATAAAGAAATTCTTGGTTTCGAGGCTCAACGTCGGGACGGGCCGAGAAAAGTCATGTGCAGCCGCGGAGAGAAACCAATCGCGCAGTATCGGAATATCTTCCTTCCGCTGCCGCAACGGAGGCAGTCGCAGGCACACTCCGCTGATTCGGTAATAGAGGTCCTCGCGGAACTTACCGGCCTTGACCTCCGGCTCCAGTTCGGTCGATGTACCACAAATATAGCGCGGCACTCGCTGCTGCTCCGGGCCGCTTAATCCAATCTGACGCACCAGTTCTTTCTGCGCCGTTGCGGCCAGCGCCGCAACATCTTGCAGATAGACGGTTCCACCTTGACCATCCGAGAGCGGCTCGCCCAATCCCGCTAAGATCTGTTCGCTGACCTCGCGCGCCTGGTAGATATGAAATGGCTCGGTCGAACGGCTCGATAGGGCATGAATTCTTCCCGCTGCGGCTGCCTTGCCCGATCCATGCTCGGCCACGACCAGAACCGGCAGATCGTTTTGCGAAAGTTCGCGGATCATAGCTTCAACCGTACGCATGCCGGCACTCACGCTTTCGAGCCACACGCGAGCGTTTCCGTTCGTCGGTGCGGCGGCGTTTGCCGGAATCTCGCTGCGGTCAATTTCCATGAATTCTCGCGTCGTCGCTCAGCTCTTCTCTTGTATCGCGTTACTCGGTTGCCGGGGGGCTTCGACCGAGGCCCGTAGACCTTTGGGAGAGGCCTCACTTGTTGCGTACCTGATATAGAGCAAACCTGCTGCCAATCCCGGCCAAATATCTCTTGACGCCTTATACGCTATGTATCCTTTTTTCAATCACTTAGCATTGGTTCGCTGGAGACCAGTCGGTTGTAATACGGTACCACATGCGGAGAAATGGGAAAAAGTTTGCCCACATCCTAGGTAATCCAGAGGGATTACTTCCCCTCGGCTTGGGGAGAAAGTGCTGAATGGATGGGTTGGACCATAGTGTTTGCCCTGTAGCAAAGGTGGCTTTGAGGACTCCAGGAGTTTTGGATCGATGATGCCGACTGGCGGCTGGAAAGCTAGATAAACGCTTTCGAAATAATCCCTAACCATCTTATTCCACGCCAGCTATCGCCGCCTCGACCGCGTCGATGTCGGCCCCCATATCTCTCCCATCCGACGCCGCGCCCGCGCCCGGAGACACCTTCGAACACCCACCGGCCTTGGCATGGCAAAGACGGGCGTCTTTGCTCGCTCCCTCTTTTGAATCAAACTCGCGAACGCCCGCCGCTTCCGCCGACCCGACCGTGATGTTCCCCTTAGGAAACGAACCGCGTCCACCGATGATCAAGTTCTTGTCGAACTTATAGGAATCAAAGCACGCGTCCAGAACAGCTTCCCCCCCCTGATGCTGCGTCTTGGAGGCGCAACTCCCAGGCCCTCCGCCGGCCGAGGCGATCGCCGGACGACGATCTCCCAACGAAAACACGCTGTTGGTGATGGAAAAGTTGGACATCTTTGCGCCAGCGTCGAGAACCGAGAGCAAACTACCCCGCACGAACGCTGTCACATGATCGACCAGAACATCATGAACCGGCGGCTGCGTTGACACCAGAATAATGAAAGCGCCACCGCCCTTGAAATCCTGATCGTGCAGGTGGTCGGCAAAGAGGTCGTGAATGCTGTAGCGACCACCGTCTTCAGGTGCGCCTCCAGTTTTGGCGAGCGCATTCGCGATCTGCAAAACGCCAGCGACGTTGCGAACTCGGTTGTAGCGGAGGGTGATGTCGTTGACGCGGCATACAGGACATTTGTTCGATTGGCTCTTGGGGGTGAGCAGGATCGAAAATCCCGTCTGGCTAAATCCTCCCCAGGAGTTCTCGAGCAGATTCGCCTCAAACAACAGGCGGATCGCACTCTTCAGCTCAAGGTTGTTCTTGACGATGAACGGGTTTCCCGAAGGACCGGCCACGTAGCCGGGTTCGCCTTCCTTCCATAGCATGGGGCGGAAGAGATGGTTGCGGCGAATTTCGATGTCGGTGGGAACGATGGTTGCACCGCTTCCTCCGAAAAGAATGTTTTCTCCCGCGGCCTCAATGAAGTTGTTGTAAATCTTCAGCGTCGTGATTGGATCATCGCCGCTGCCGCCGCCGATGCCGGTCGCATCAGTGCATTTTCCGGTTCGCGCAATGCAACTGAGACCGCTGATATAGGAATTGATCACGGCTATCATCTTCGCGCCGTGAACGATGCCGACGCCGTGGCCTACCTCGGCACCGTCAGCGGCGTGAATCCAGTTGCGGTCGAAGATGACGTGGTCGGTTTTTTCCACGGTAATGATGCGCCCGATGTTCGCTTCGGGAGGAGTCGTCCACTCGATGCCGATGAAGCGAAGGTGATCGCCGATGGCGGCTCCGTCCGGGCGATGAACAATCAAGGTGGCGAGCAATTTCGCCGGTCCTCCGGAGGGCTGCGCAAACGCGGGGCGGCCGGGAAGGCTCGCGGTCCCTCCCCATGCTGGAGAGATGCGGGTTCCCTCAGGCGGCAGCTTCGAGTCGGGCGTCTCTGTGCGCACGGTGATGTAGTGCTGATCGTCGCACTTTTTCGCCGGAAGCTCTGTTACTTCGAACGACGCGCCAGCGGGAAGAAGCAGCGTGTCGCCGCACTTCGCGCTTTCGATTTCGTGGGCAAGATCAGACTTGGCCGAAACGTGAATCTGTTTTCCCGGCGAGGGAGTGCCATCGAGCGCCGTGTAGTAACACGCCTTGGGCAGTTCGGCGGGACCATCTTTGTCTCCGAACTGCGCGACGTTCCCCTTCCCGCAATAAGCATTCTCAGTGATCGGAGGCGCGGCAGCCGCAGCCGGAGGAACCAGAAAAACCAAAGAGAATACAGAGACGGCGATTAAGCCGAACGCTGGCAGCGGCGCAACTAGCTTTCGTCCAGGAGTCGCCAAAGCGGAGGATGGGAAGGGACGCGGAGTCATATTCAAATTCTCCTTAACACTGGAGGAACTGGCGCGATGTACCTGGCCTCGCGCTCATCGATGGCACGCCCCGCGCATGCGCTATAAAATTCGGTGCTGCGATAAGGCAGCATTAACCGGCCCACTGTTCGGGGATCATAGCACGAGGCCGCAGCGCCAAAACCGAATGACCGACAGAGGAAAGGTCAGCTTTCCTCCTGATATTCGCCCCCGATTTCAGGATCAGGAACAATGGGAGTGAGCAATGCGGGCGCGGGCGCCCAGGTTTCCTTTACCTGGAAGACGCGCCCTGTTTTGTAAGCCCAGAACGCTCCGACTCCATAGAAGAGGAAAGCGCCAACAATTTCGACCACTAACTGAATCAGATTTCTCGGTGTGAAATATCGGTTCAGGATCCAGACCGCTACCGCCAAAGGCAGGTTCAGCAGAAACGGCAAAGAATAAGCTTGGCGAACGAAGGTACCGACCGGCACTCCAATCTGCTTCTTCATGTGCCGGGGCATGAAGAGGAAAAACGTACAACACAACGGAACGGCCGTGCCTAGCGCATCGCCGACGATTCCCAGCGTGGGCACCAGTGCAATGCTCAAAATCAGATTCGCGATGCCTTCGAGAAGTGTCACTTTCGCCATTGATTGGTGCTTACCGATGCCAAAGAGCACACGACCGGAGGCCGACTGCATCAGCATCAACGCGAAAGGAATAATGAGGACGACCAACACCGGATAGCTGTGGGGGACGTAACGCGCTCCCACCCAGATTCGGATCACGTGCTTACCCAGCAGAATCAGGATCACGGTGATGGGCAGAATCAGCAGGGCGCAAACGCGGTTGCCGGCGATGTAGACCTTGCGCAGGCGAGTGAGATCTCCCTTGGCCTCGGACTGGCTCGACATCGGAACAAAAATCTGCGCCAGGCTGGAAACGAACTCCTGGGCGTAGTCGACGATGCGCGCTCCGAACGAAAAATAAGTGATGGCGACGGTCGACATCATCGAGCCAAGAACCAGTTCGTCGGTGCGGAAGCGAAGGCGTCCGGCGACAATCACCAAAAAAGTCGTGCCACCATAGGTCGCCATGTTGCGAAAGGACGATTTGTCGACATAGCGAAGACTCAGCGCAATGGGACACAAACGAAAAACGATAATGCCGCGCAGAACAGACGATAAGAGTGGGAGTGCCACCGTGATCAGGGCTATGGTGATCAATCCGTAGCCGCGATTCAGGGAAAACACAATCAACGCGGCTCGCAGCAGAGTTGAGCCGATACTCGTCCAGTTCAGAATGTAGAAGCGCTGCAGGCCTTCGAGCATGCCGCCAAAAACACCGAGCGGGAAGCCCAAGCTGACGGAGGCTCCGACCATCAGCAGCAGGATGCGCGCTTGTGAGTGCATCTCAGGTGGAATCTTGAAAAGGTGCTCGATCGACGAACTGAGGGTCATGGTCAGCACCATGCTCACGAGGCCGATTCCGGTGTAGCTGACAAGAGCGGTATTTACGAATTGCTTTAGTTTTTCGTTATCGTCGGTGGCCGTGTACTTCGAAACGTAGCGAATAATCGAAGACCGGATTCCTAAATCGAATAGTCCGTAATAGCCGGTAACCGAGAAGATCAGCACCCAGATGCCGTAGGCAGCATCGCCCAGGCGATGCACGATGAAAGGCGACAGAAAGACTCCGACGACTACGTTGGTGGCGAGCGCCGTCCAACTGGAGCCGACGTTTTTCAGAATCTGTCGTTTTTCAAACTTCCGCATTAATCTCGTTTCGTTCTCAAAATCCAACTCCTAAACTGCTCGGAGTTTCTCTAGGTCAGCACACGATTGCCAGGTGCCCTTTATCACAGGTACGCAGCATAGCGAAGCCACTGCTCGACTCGTTTCATCCCGTCCGCAAACTGCACTCGCGGTTGGTAACCGAGCATCTTTTTCGCTTTTTCTACGCTGAAGAATACCGTTGTGCTCTGCGTGGCTTCCGTCACTTCATCCGGAATAAATTTGCCGTTAGCAGGATTCGCTGTCGCGCGTTTTACTCCGAAACGCGCCCGCATTCTCTCGCGTTTTTCAGGCGGCATCGAACCCACCCAATTCCACGCTTTCTTCATCGCCGCTTCGGTTAGCGGGATCTGCAGCAGCATCTCGCGGAACGGCTTGCTCCGCGCCACGCGCGCCATCGCTTTCACGGATCCCATCACCATCCCAGATTTCTTGCCGCGGCTGGCCTCGATCTCCGCTCGCGTTATGTCTTTGACTTCCGGCGGCGACGCGAACAAAGCGACGTGCGCGCGTATAAAATCTCCCCAGGTAATGCGTTCGCCGTCAGTGATTAAGAACACCTGGTTCAAGGCCTCGTCGTTCTCGAGGCCGAGGAGCATAGCGTCGATCAGATTATCGACATAGGTGGTATTGCAAGCGCCACGGCCCGCGTCGATGAAGGCGACATGTCCCGCACGCAGATCGTCGATCAATCGCGTCGACCACGCCGAGTACGGCCCCCAAACAATCGACGGGCGAAGAATCACCACCGGCAATCCGCGCTTGCCGTAATCCAGAACGACTTTTTCCGCGGCCGCTTTGTTATCGCAATACGGATCGCCCGTGTGCCGCAGTGGAGCATCTTCCGT
The DNA here is from genome assembly GCA_049520915.1 of Terriglobales bacterium. Lineage (GTDB taxonomy): Bacteria > Acidobacteriota > Terriglobia > Terriglobales > Acidobacteriaceae > Acidiflorens. Next base: position 28,210 of record JBEKPH010000028.1, on the reverse strand, counting down.
TTCCGATCCCGGCAGCGGCGTGATTCCGTAAACCGCCGCCGTGCTGACATGAATAAAGCGCTGGACACCAGCGGAACGCGCGACCTCCAGCATGTTTTCGGTACCGCGCACGATGGTGCTCGCGGGTCCGAGGCCGCAGTGAATCACAATCTTCGCGTCTCCAAGCGCACGGCGTAGCGATTGTTTATCCTGCAGATCGCCGGGACAAAGTTCCACCGGCATGCGCGCGATGCGTGGCGCGCGATGCATGCCATGCACGAGGGCGCGAACCCGCGGCACGCTTGCCTGGATGAGACGCTCGCACACGCGTCCGCCAATGAATCCGGTGGCGCCGGTCACGAAGATGGCTTCGTTGCGCCAGTTCATGGGCGCGCCCCGTTCGTCGTTGATGCGCTCGCCTTGCGATCTTCCACCGAGCCGGGCTCAGAGTCTGCTTCAGACCATGGTTCTGCAATCCGCCTTTTGTTGGCGTAGCAGTTCTCGATGAGTTCCAGCACACGCACCGCCTGCCATCCGTCCACTTCCGGCTTCGCATGGCTCCTGACGCTTTGCACAAAGTTGTCGAGTTGTCGCCAGTACGAACTGGCGCCGGCGAAGTTTTCCAGCCGCAACGTCTGACTCACCGGAACTCCGCCGATCTCGCGGTGGATCACCACCACCTCAGGGTCCTGAACAGAAATTTCCGCGCTCGCCGCACTGCCGCGAACCAGCAAGCGGTTCGGAAGTTGGAATGTGCGGCTCAGACGCAGATGTCCCGGAACGTCGCCAAATTTCCCGGCATGCTTTACGTCGAGAAAAAGGTTGGCTTCAATGCCGCTGCCCCAATCGTCATCCTGGTAATCGAACGCGGTCACGGGGCCGAACCAATCAATCACGCTGTCCAGCATGTGGACGCCAAAGTCGACCAGCGCGCCGCCGCCTGCTTTGGCGCGATCGAAGTAGAAGCCGGAGGCGCTGCGCCAGTCGAATGCGCCGCCGTATTGGAAGTCGTAGCTTTGCAGAGTTCCGAGCAAGCCTTCCGCGATCACGAGTTTCAGCAGCGGATGGCTCGCGGCAAAGCGACGGTTCATCCCCACGGCGAGAACCAGTTTTTTTTGTTCCGCGAACTCCGTGCACGAGCGCGCTTCGGCCGCCGTGATCGCAAGCGGCTTCTCGCAGAGCACGTGCACGCCCGCCCCGAGGCAATCCATATTGCTGCCGACGTGCAGGTGGTTGGGGAGCGCATTGATCACAGCGTCGACTTGCCCGAAAAGCTCGCGATAGTCCGCGACCGCCTTACACGCAAGTCCGCGACTCTGAATGAGCGCATTCGCGCGAGATGTATCGGTATCGACGAGCGCGACGAGTTCTACCTCAGGATGCGCCTTGACAGCGGGAAGGTGCTCGCTGCGGGTGATGGCTCCGCAGCCTAGAATGGCCAGCCGAATTCTGTCCGTCATCCCCGCTTTTCCCCGAGGACGCTGCTGGTCGTAAGTTGAGTCTCGTCGCTTTCTATTTTTTGTGCCGTCTGGGTCTCACCGCTCCGCGGCATCCTGCCGTCAGGATTCCGCGTGACCAGTTCGTAACCAAATTCCGCCATGATGTTGCCCCAGGCTGATTCGATTTCGGCAACCGACTCGGGGCGCAACTTGCTCTTCCAGCCTCCGGCCGAAGCGGTGCGGATGAACGGGATGTCGCTGCGCTTGTCCTTGGTCGAAACCCACTCTTTGCCCTGTGTTTTTTCCATCTCGCGCATCCGGTCGGCGGAACTGCGCTCGAGCGTCGTTTGCAGAAGTTTTGGCGAGGCCTCGATCCCATAAAACTCCGCGATGCGCTTTAACTCTTGCTCGGGACGAGACTTCATATCCTCGTACCGCAGCAACAAGAATCCCGGCCGCGCTCCCCGCGCGAAGGCCCAACTGGCAACGTTTTCGCCCCACGTACCCCAGTTCGCCGAACCCAAATGTCCGGTCACAAAATCTCGAACGTAGCGTTCCAGCGGATAACTGTCTTCGATATGGCGATACTTGCGCGAGAAATCGTAGTAAGAAAGTGCGACGTCGCGCGGATCGCGCATGATGTAGATGACGCGCGGATAGCGGGGATCGAAGTAGGAATGGCTCTTGATTGTCCGCGGACTCGGAATCGCGCGCATATAGCGGCTCGATTGCGCCTCGGTATCGGGCACCCAACGCTCGATGTTCGCGAAGGTCGCCGCTTCTTCCGGATGCAGCAAGTTGGCGACGAGAAAGCGGGTCCATGTATTGCCGGATCTTGGATAGGAAACGATGAAGGTATCGTCGGGACGGACCGCCAGCGTGCGACCGGCGATGTCGCTGCCCAAAGCGTACTTCAACACTTTTCGGATGCCGTAGATCATCGCGCAGGCCCGTTCAGCATAGCTTCGAGCAGCCGTGAGTCGGAATCCGCTGCCGCCGTCTTCGTTGGTGAGGGCAGCAACAGTTCGTATCCCAAGTAAGTCATCAAAGGGCCCCACGCAGCTTCGAGTTGCGCGACCGCAGCCTCGGGAAGACCTGTCCGCCAGCCTCCAGCTTTTGCCGCGCGTACAAAAGGAACATCCTTCCGCGTGCTCTGTGTCGAGGACCACAGATGTCCCTGCGACTTCTCGAGTTTGCGCATTTCCTCCGCGGAACTGCGTCGCACGGCGTTCGAAATCCGCTCGCCATCGGCTGGCATTTCCAGGAACGCCGCAACTTTATTGAGTTGGAGCGCGGCATCGGCGAGCATGTCTTCATAGCGCAGCAACAAGAATCCCGGACGATTTTGACGCGTGGCTAGCCATCCGGCCACGTTTTCGCCCCACGATCCGTAGGGACTCGTCTCGCCCTTCACAAAGCGTGCGACAAATTTTTCTGGCGGATAACCGTCTTCGATCAGGCCCCGTTTGCGATGAAAGTGGAATTGGGACAAGGCCACGTCGCGCGGGTCCCGCACCACGTAAATCACCCGCTTGTAGCGGGGATCGAAATACTGATGACTTTTGATGATCCGCGGCCTCGGCATACGCGCCAACTCGCGTTTCGAAAGCGCCTCAGGGTCGGGCGTCAGCCGGTTGATGTTCGAGAAATCCGCCGGCGTTTCGGGATAGACGAGGTTGGCGATCAGAAAACGCGTCCAGGTGTTGCCCGACTTCGGAAACGACAGAATAAACACGTCGTCCGGAAACACCTCGAGGTTGCGCCCAGGGTGGTGCAGGTTCAATCCCCGTCGAACTACGCGGATCAGTTTCTCCATCATAAGGTTAATTCTTCATTCCCATGCTTCTGCGACCCACGTCAGCTCTTTAATTGTAGCTGACGGTTGGCGAGCGTCATTCGCTCTCAGATTTCGCGCGTCACTGCGCTGTCACGGGCGAAACCGTCCTTCGCCCTGTTTTTCGGGCCAAGCGTGCGTCCTGCAGGGCAAGGAATCGGCGCACAGCCCAGGGCGCAATTCGCACTGCCAGGGCCATGCGATGGCTCTTCCGATCGGGGGACAAAGTTGCCGCCTGGTCCGCCGCCGCGCGCGCTTCCGCGTAATTGCCCTCGCGCAGGTGGCGTTTGACCAGATCTTTTTGGCAGAGCCACTCCGTCCGAACAATGATTTCTTCGATCAGAGTTTTCTGCTGCGGTGAAACCGGCAGCGTTCTGCGTATTTTTTTCAGGATTTCGATTTGCGCCCGCTTGAGTAGATAGCTATCGGCGGCGAGCCCATCCGGCAACAATCGGTGTACGATGCCAACCTCGGGCAAAAAGCCGATTCTCGCGCCGCGAAACGACATGCGCGACCATAGATCGAAATCTTCGCAGCGGCGGTACTGCTCGTCGAACAAGCCCGCATCGATCATTGACTGACGCGAGGCAACCATGGCGGATGTGGTCACGCCACATTCCTCTGTAATCAGCTTTTCGAACGTCACCGGTGGATTCTGGCTCTGGCGTTCGAAGGCCCTCCCCACATGGACTCCATCTCGCACAAAGTCCGAGTCGCTGTACACGAGGTCGAAGCCGCCTGGTTCGAGCAGCGGGACCAACCTCGCCACGTGTTCTGACAGGTAAAGATCGTCGCTATCGAGGCAGGCGATGTATTTTCCGCGCGCCGCTCGAATTGCGGTATTGCGCGCCCCTGAGGGACCGCGATTTTCCTGCCGGACGTAAACAAGCTTGTCGCCGTAGCTGCGAATCGCGGCTTCCAACGCCTCCGTGTCGGGCGATCCGTCGTTGACCAGTACCACCTCGATATTCGGATAGGTCTGCGCGAATACCGAATCCAACGTTTCCCGAATGTGCTCCGCGGCTCGATAGGCGGGGATAACGACACTCACCAAAGGCATTTGCGGGTCTTCCAAAGCGCACACGCTCCCAGTCTGGTTCCAGCAAGCGTCGATCCAAAGGCGATCGGTCAGCTGCACCTAACTCTCTGATTTTAATGGATGTCTATGACTGGATGATGACTAAATCGCAGAATTGCCGCAAGGAGGGCGTTTTTTTGGGTAATTTCCTTCTCCTTTTTGCCCTTCGCCGGCCGTCCAGGCCTCCCGTGAAAGGAGCGCTGAATCGCTTCACAAAGCATCTAACTCGGCTGGACCAATAACTACCCGGATGTGCCATATCTACCCTCCTGTTAGGCTTTGCTTCGCGACCTCGTTTCGCATATTCTCGATTGCACCATAAGTTCTTATGAGTAACTCAGCAGAAGCAGTTCCGCTCTTCTCGACAAGAGAGGACGGCTTATCGTCTGGCTTGCCTCGTTGGCAAGTCGCGGCAATTCTGCTGCTCACCGCGTGGCTTTATACTCCGATTCTGATCCGGCTGTTTCTGCAGTGGGTCGGCCGTCATCACGATCCTAATTTTCAGCACGGAATTTTTGTCCCGATCTTCGCCGCCTTCGTTATCTGGCAAGACCGAGAGCGACTGCGAGCGATCCCCTCTTCTCCATCCTGGGCCGGCCTCGTGCTGGTAGTTCTCGGCATGATTACGCTCATCGTCGGAGATTTAGGCGTGGAAAATTTCTTATCGCGCGTTTCATTGCTGATCTTATTGGCGGGCCTCATCATTCTCTTTCAGGGATGGGCATTTTTTCGCGCCGTGCTCTTTCCCTGGGCCTTTCTGATTCTGATGATCCCGATTCCCAACCTGATCATCCAGAAAGTCAATTTTCCTCTTCAACTCGTCGCCTCAAGACTTGCCACCAATCTCTTGCAACTGGTCGGCGTTCCCGTCTTCCGCGAAGGAAATCTGATTCAACTGGCTGCCATGCCGCTGGATGTCGCGGAAGCATGCAGTGGAATCCGATCGCTGTTGAGCCTGGTTACGCTCTCCATTATTTATGGATATTTGCTGGAAACTCGCGTGTGGGTTCGGGTTGCGCTTGCCGTTTTAGCTGTCCCCATCGCGGTAGTTGCCAACAGCTTTCGTATTTTCGGCACCGGCCTGCTGGTGCAAACGGGCCATCCCGATGCCGCAGAGGGCTTTTACCACGCACTGTCGGGAGTGTTGATCTTCGCTGTCGCGCTGACCTTGCTATTCGCGGTGCATTGGCTCATCACTCTGATCTGGAAGAGCAAGCCTGCCCCGGCAAAACCTGTCGCCACCCCGACCAAGCTCGCGAAGTTACCCGGAAACGATGTGACCCTCCGTGGCGGCTCGTCTCGCTTTGCCGCCGTTGCGATTCTGCTCTTAGCCACTGCCGTTGGCCTTCAGGCTCATTCCCATAATGAGGTCTTTCCGCCGCGCGAGCCTCTGGGTTCTTTGCCCAAGCAGATGGAGAATTGGACCGGCACCGATGAAGCCCTCGACCAACAGACCCTCGACATTCTCGGGCCGGGCGAATATCTACTGCGCGACTACGAAAACGCCAAAGACCTGCAGCCCGCGATCAATTTGTACATCGCCTATTTTCCTACGCAAAAAGCGGGCGACACGATCCACTCTCCGAATCATTGCCTGCCGGGCGCGGGATGGATTCCGGTTCGCAACGAAGTGGTGCACATCACGCGTCCGGATGGCTCGTCTTTTCCGGCTAACCGTTATGTGGGTTCCAAGGGCGGAGAACGGCAGCTGGCGCTTTACTGGTTTCAAGCGCACGGGCGCGTAGTGGCCAGCGATTGGAAGGCGAAGTACTATCTGGTCGACGATTCGATCCACATGAATCGCAGCGACGGCAGCCTGGTCCGTCTGATGACGCCGATGCTGGAGGGCGAATCTGCCGACGCCGCGCAAGCCCGCGTGATGCAACTCGGGTCGCAGGTTCTTCCACTTCTCGACAATTACATTCCGCGCTGAATCAGCTTTTGATACTCGGTGGGCGAATATCCTGTGATCGCGCGGAAGTCGTTGATCAGGTGCGCCTGATCGAAATATCCCAACTCCAGCGCCAACTGCGGCCAGTCCGGTTCCTCGCCCGGATGGAAGCGCTCGATCAACTCATGCACGCGGTAGCGGCGAATCACCCATTTTGGGCTGACTCCCACATATTCACTGAATAAGCGCTGTAGAGAGCGCTTGCCGATACTCGTTCGATTGACCAGATCGTCGACTGTTTTAATCTCGCGATCCTGCAGAATCCGCTCGACCAGTTGCCCGGCCAACCCAACCGTCTTGTCCGGCGACGGCATGCGCTCGTGGAAAAATGCATTGGCCGCTTCCACCTTCTCCCCCTCTGAACTTGCCGAGAGAACGATGCTTTTCAGCGCCGCCACGTCCTTTCCGAAAATGCGGTCGACCGGAACGGTGCGGTCCGCTAATTTAGAAACCGCATATTTGAGAAAGGGACGAAAACCACCCGGCTTGAATTTCACTCCGAAGACTTGCGACTGCCCTTCAAGCGTGCGCTTAAACATATGTGTTTGCACGCCGGCCACAACCGAGGCCGCGGGTTCAAAAATCATATGCACGTTGGGATGAGGAACGCTCTCCGCCAATTGCGGTTCGCAGCCGCGCAGGTCCCACCGGATCATCCAGTAGTGGGCAATCCATCCGGCCAGATCGGCTGCCGGACGCTTGCGCGCGTGCCTCATCTTTCCGGCCCGTAGCGGGCGCCGCAACATGCCACGCGCCTTCCCCACTTCCGGGTCGTAGACTTCTTCAATTTCAGAAGCTCGGATTTCAGAAGCAGGCGCGACTTCGGAAGTGCGACTCACCAGTGCGGGTTGTTGTCGCGTTTTTCCAATCATCGCTTTTACCGAGCGCCTATATTCTCTTTAGACGAGAGGCTCACGAAGAAACATAAGATATAAACGATAAGCCGAGGACAAAATTATGCCCGAACTTTTGATCCGCAAATCAATCGAAGTCAATGCCCCGGTCGAGATTCTGTGGAAGGTTCTCACCGATGCTGAGTTCATTCCACAATACATGTTTGGTTGCAATGCCGAAACGGATTGGAAGCCCGGATCTCCCTTGCTATGGAAAGGCGCGGCCGACGGCAAGTTGTACGTGAAGGGAAAAATCGTCGCCTTCGATTCTCCGCATCGGCTTGTCTATACCATCTTCGATCCGAATTCGACGATCAAAGACATTCCTGCAAACTACCTGACGATGACCTTCGACCTCAAGAAGCGCGGCGATCGCTCTTCGCTACTGGAGATTACGCAAGGCGATTTTGCCGCCGTGGAAGACGGCGAGAACCGCTACAAACATTCTCTGGATGGAGACGACACGGTGCTGACTGGAATCAAGAAGCTCGCAGAAAGTGCCGCTGCACAGAGATGATCTTTTCTCTACGCGTGAATCCGAACTTCTTCCGACTCGCGCTTCCGCGCCTCGCCGAACGCTTGCGGAAGAAATCGCAACAGATCCGTCGCTACAAGCGAGTTCTCCCCGACGGACGCGCAGGCCAAATCTCCCGCGAGTCCGTGGAGATAAACCGCCAGAGCGGTCGCTAGCAGCGGTTCCTTGGGATGTTGCGCGATCAGGCCCGCGACCATGCCCGTGAGAATATCTCCCGTGCCACCGGTCGCCATGCCCGGATTCCCTGTCGAGTTCACCCACACGGTTCCGTCCGGCGAAGCGATGAGGGTGCGATGGCCCTTCAACACGACGATCAACTCGTGGTCGCGAGCGAAATCGCGCGCCACTTGCAACCGGTTGGCTTGAATTTCGGCAATGCTCAGCCCGGTCAAGCGCGACATTTCTCCGGGGTGCGGAGTGATAACCAGAGTTCGACCCCTGCCATTAAGCTCGCCGACAAACTTGTCGAAGGCATTCAGCCCGTCCGCATCCACCACCATATTCAAGACGGAATTGTCCCCCGCCGACGCCTCGCCACGCTTCACGACCTCGCGAACGAATTCTGAAGTCTCCGAATTGCGCGAGATGCCCGGTCCGATGGCCAGCGTCTTGCCCTTCAACAGCGCATCGAGGCCCGAACCGAGCGCTTGTTTCGAGATCGTGCCCGCGTCGGTTTCCGGCAACGGCTCCGTCATCAGCTCGGGATGAAACGCCGCAATCGTTGGCAGCACCGATTTTGGCGTGGCAACGGTGGAAAGCCCCGCCCCGGCTCGAAGTGCGGCAAATCCCGCCATGGCTGCAGACCCGGCTTTGCCGAACGATCCCCCGATCACGAGGACGTGTCCGTAGCTGCCTTTGTTCCCTTCCCTCGCTCGCGGCGCAAGTAACGATGCGAAATCGGGAGGAGCATTCAGATTCAGCCCCAGCTTCGAGACAATCGCTTGAGCGGGCGAACCGATGGGCGCAATCACCGTCGGCCCGTCGGTCAGTTCTGCGAACACATGCGCCGGACGCGGCGCGGTGAAAGTCACGACAGCATCGGCCCGCGCCTGAATACGATCGCTCGCTTGCCGACTATCCGCAGCGGCCTTCATGGCGTCGGCATCGGCCCCCGACGGAATATCCACCGCGATAACCGTCGCAGTCGCGGCGTTCATCTTTGCAATCGCAGCAGCATAAAGCGGGCTGACCGGAGGACGAAACCCTGTGCCGAGAATTGCGTCCAAAAGCAGGTCCGAGGAAAAAATTTCGCCCGCCTCTGAGGAATCAAGCTCGCGCGCCTCGCGGATGATCAGCGGAGTCTGCGGCGGGCGAAGCTTCCCCAGCATTTGTTGAAACGCCACGACCGCATCCCCTCGCAGTTCCGCGGGATCGCACAGCAGAAGCACACGCACGGCGCGGCCCGCTTCGACAAGCTTGCGGGCGGCAACGAAGCCATCGCCGCCGTTATTGCCTTTTCCGCAAAGAACGCCGACACGCTCGGCCCGCGGATACTCAGAAAGCACGAAACGCGCGACAGCCGCTCCGGCGTTGTCCATCAAATCAATGGAGGGCATTCCGTAGCGCTCGGATGTGAGCTTATCGATCTCTCGCATTTCTGCGGCGCTTACAATTTTCATAAACTTACGATTTTCATAAAACCATGCTTGATCCGCCAGCCCGAACTCTCCTCGCAAAATGCGAGTATAGCCCGCGCCCGGTTCGCGTGCCGGCCCGAGAAAACTCCCGGCCTCCGCAGATGGAGGACGGAACTCACACTCTCGGCGATTGGCTGCACTTGGGGCCATCCACGCCAAACGGGATAAATCTACCGTCCTCTTGCAGTATTGATTACGGTTGAAAAATCCAGATTTAACCCGTAATCAACTGGTTACGAGTGGAATGGCCTGTTAGCGACAAAATAGCGCGACGGAACCTAAGAAGCACGCCGGTAACTCCCTTCTGACGTGACAGTCGCGTATGCTGCCCTCATTCCGTTTGATGACCATGAAGGGCTGTCGTTGAACCGGGCGTTGAGATGCGGACATTCTGGAAAATTCTCGCAACTGTCCTGTTTGTGACGGCGTTCACGTCTTTTCTCATTGCTCTCTCGATGTTTTGGTGGCCGGACATGCCGTCCTCACCACGGCCCTCCGAAGGCCGAGTCTATCCGCTTAATAATCACGGCCATTACACATACATGAATGGCCGGGAATATTTACTGAGCTGGGTACTGGATGATGTGAGTTTTGTGGGCATCGCCGGATTTGCGACAATTTGTTTTTTCGTGGACCCGTTTAACTTCAAACGTCGCTTGCGCCCGCTGCGTCCGCCGCCCCCGTGGTCGTGATTTTGCGGACCGGCCCGGGCGAAATTCTCAGTTAACGCAATGGCCTGTGGGTGTTGAAAAAGTCGCTTGTTGGCCGAAAGCGCCGAAATTGGGGGATGGAAAATGTCTACCCGACCCGAGAAGATCGCTTATAACGCATCCTGACGCAATTTCATTTTTGCGAATTTCGCGAGTAGGAGTTTTTCAACAGCCACGCCTGATAACAACAGTCACCACTGCGCACTTTCTCGGTGTACGATTTTCGTTGGGCATGTCCGCGTGACAGGGGGCTATTTGAGAGCATCTTTTATCTTGCCAGTTTTGTTTCTGTTCGGACTAGGAGTTGCCGCTGGTCAGCCTAGTTGGCTGACCGACGAACAGGCACGTGACGTTGCAGAGAAGGCAATACACTCCGTACATCCTGAGCCGTGCTACAGCACGTATCGTAACGAGCGCCTCGAAAGCTTTGTAGTTAATGTTCGGAGAAATCCCCTAGTTGGCAATCGCATTAACAATTCTGTGTATTTCTACCGCGTAGCAAGCGATGTCTGTGACTACGTGGTTGAGAAAGACGGCAAGGCTGTTCGAATGTCGCAAGCTTCGAACGACTGCTGCGAGTATGGAATTGTCGCGGTAGACCGTTCTACTGCAAGGAGCTACTGGTTTACCGGAGAGAAGAAAGAGAACGTATTCAGGGAGTTCGCACGGGATGAACAAATGCATCCCGACTCTTCTCGGCCCGTTTTGTTCGTCGCGCTCTATCGCGAACTCGTCTGGGGCGAATCGAGCGACAATGAAATTGAGAGCCCCGAACAACTCCGAGATGTAGTGCAGCAGAATTTTCAGTCGGCTTATTCTCCGTACGAACGAGACAACGTCTGGCAGCGACAATTTGAGCACTGGTGGCGGCAATTTCAATCAAGGATGCAGAAATTCAAACTGGAAACGACTTACGAACCGACAAGCGAAGGGACGACCACTGTTCGCGGGTATGGTTTCGACGGGTTCAAGTTGACGATTCCTGGGAGTGACCCCCCTCCCAAAGGGATCCCCACACTCTTCCAATGGGCTCTTCTGGTCAAGTCCGACGGAACGGTTGAACGACTTCCCTCAAAGCTAATTTACTCGGCCCGCTGAACTTCCCAGCGTGGCAAATTGGCGAAATATCGCCTTTGCGTTAACTGGCGCAGGTCGAAATTCTTACTTAGCGAAATGGCCTGTTTTCATCAGTTGTGCTGGGAACTCGGGGATCGTCACTCGGGTCTAAACTAGTACTAGTGATCGATAATCATTCACAAAGGACTGATTCTGGCCGCCGATTTCCCGTCACCGTGCGCTTGGTGACTCGACTGGTCCTCGTATTAATCGCTTGTAGCTGGCTGTTCTTATACCTTGACTCGATCCATCAGCGTCGGAGAGCAGAGTCCCTGATTGGCGACCTCAGATCGCTTGACTTTGCGACGGCTGGCTTTTCTGATATCCGGGACCTCGTAATTCGCCACGGAGGTGTGCCGCCCAGTTGCCCGGGGCAAGATTGCACATTTATCGTGTGGATCAACACTCGGCTGGCACAGCCTCCATTTCCGGTAGAGAAGAGAACGGTAGAAGTCTTGTATTCTGCTCTTCCTTACATTGGGGTGCATACGTGGGGTCTCGGTGCGATGTTTGTAGTTCGAAACGGAAAACTGGAAGGGAGCCAAACTTTTATCGCGGAAAATAGGATCGATCGGTTAGAGCCAGACTACCCTCGGCGACTAATCCCTTTCGGATATGAAGTCCAGACTGTTCTAAGCGACTCGGCGTGTCGGGGAGGCCATCAGGGCGTGACCATCTCGCATGGCCACCCAGTAAAGTTCCCTATAAAGGTGCTTCATACTTGCGTCTTGCAGACTGAGAGGACATCCACGAAACGCGCATTCGATATCAATCTGCGGTGCCTCAATGGGATTTTTCGCGGTTGCAGGTACGACGAACTCTCGCCATCGGCATGGGCTGATTATTCCGCGAAGGACGGCAGCAACGGCGCTAGTGTTCCGTACAAGTAACCGGGAGTAAACTGCTAGAACCTGTGTGGCCCCAAACGGTGGTTGGCGAAAAATCGCCATTTCACTAACTGAGACCCGCGTTCGGGTTCTTAGTGCAGTCACCTAATTTCAAGAGTTGACATCCTCCACCACTCAACGGTGCGGCGCGAACGTCGCACGTGGACCCCGACCAGAAGCAGAAGGCGCGCTCACGGCACGACTTCAAATACAGAGCCGTAATTGTGTTTGCCGCCCTGATAGGTCGTGCCGTATAAGTTTCCGCTCGCGTCGATGACGAGGCCTGACGGATGTACGCCATCCGCTTCTTCCCCGAAGCTATGGAGTACCGTTTCATTCCCGCTCGCTTCCAGCTTGAAAACAACTCCGAAGTTGTGAGCTCCTCCCGCTTCGGTTACGCCGAAAATGTTTCCTTGTGGATCCAAATTCAAAGCGGCGTAGGGGTTTGCGCCGGACACACCTCCTGGGAAACTGTATAAAACTGTGAATTGGCCCGAGGCAGTTATTTTGAAAATGGTGCCGTCGTTATCAGCTCCGCCCTGATAAGCCGTCCCGTAAAGATTTCCTGCCGCGTCCTGGACCAATCCTCCGTTGGGATATGCACCGTCCGCGCCACCATCGAAGCTATATTCCACAGTCTCGTTGCCAGCTGAAGTCACTTTGAAGACCGCGCCATGGCCATAAGCGCCGCCGTACATCGTAGTGCCATAGACGTTGCCGGGTGCGTCCAGAACTAGTCCGGCATTGGGATAATCGCCGTCTGCACCTCCGAAGGCGTGCAGAAGGGTGAGAAGACCTTTAGGACCCATCTTGAACACGGTGCCGCAGCCGGTGATGTTACAAGAGAAATTTCCGCCGGCGTAAGTTATTCCATAAAGAGTCCCACTCTTGTTGGGAGTCACTCCGCCGGGGAAGGTGCCTTTCGTACAAGGGGTTTTTTGACAGAAATTGTAGATGATGGTTTCGTTGTTCTGAGTGTCGAGTTTGAAGATGGTGCCGTAACCGTAGGCTCCGCCCTGGAATGTGGTGCCGAAGAGGTTACCCCCTGCGTCGCGAAACGACATCGAATCGGGAACATCGCCATCGCCATCGGATCCATTGAAGTTGTAGAGCACCTGTTCGTCGCCATTGCTACTCACCTTGAAGATAATTCCTTGGCCGAAGGTCCCACCGAGGGCGACGCCATAGAGATTGCCTTGAGGGTCCCGGACCAGCGAGGACGACGGATACTGCCCAGTGGCGGGGTCTTTGGTAAAGCTGTAAAGAACGTTATAGGACTGCGCTTGGGCAGATAACGTTTGAATCGCCAGCGCCGTCACGGCGGCGAACAGCCACAGGAAATAAATAGCTAGACTTTTGGAAATGCGAGATTTCATTCGAGGGTCCTCGGCTTCGTAGAGGTCTTCGCCCTAATTTTCGAGATCGAGCGTGTATCGGAGGGGCATGCGTAACTCTCTGGGCACTTCAGGAAAAACTAACTTCAGAGTTCCGGCCCCGTCTCAAATCGCGTACTGAGAGCAAATAGGATGGGTTTGCGGGAGAGAGAGTTGCCGTCGCTTGCAAGATTGGCGAAACATCGCGGTAGCACCAACTACGCCCGTCCCAGTCAACGCGTGCTAACGCCTAACGACCGAGTGAAGTTGGATCACTACCTTTGGCGGCTTACCGAATCGACCAGTCCACAGTCTAGATCCGTTTGATTGTCGCGAACCAGGCCGGGGCGCCGTCGTCGTGGTATCGCGTCTGAATCCGGTCCGGTTCGATAGCGGCGACATTCCATCCTCTGCTGGGGTTGAACGCTGCTCTCAGCTCGGCCTGACTGACCGGGTGCGGGCCAGTATCCGGACCATCATCACTGAAGCACAACACATAAAGGGTTCCATCGAGTTCGGTCACCGACGCGAGACTCGCCACGTATCCTGGTCGCTCGTCGCCATCGAAGGTGTGGAAGAGTCCGGAGTCCAGTACCGTCTTAAACCTGCGCCCCAAACGCTCCAACTGGAACGCGTCCGCCGCAGCAAACTCAATCTTGATCCCACGGTTTTCGGCCTTCTCTCGGGCGATCGCCAATGCCGTTTCCGCCACGTCAACGCCCAGAACTGACAATCCCGCCGGCGCTATCAACGCGGCGACGTGAAGGGCGTTCTCGCCGGTCCCGCAGCCGGCATCGAGCACCGCTCCCGCGAATCGCCCTTCGGATGCCAAACGGACGATTGCTGGCTGCGGTCGGCCAATATCCCAGGGCGCAGGGCCGTCGTGGTACGAGGCATCCCAAGGCAGTCCCGTCATCCGCTCGTGACTGGTTGGGCGCCGACCACTGAACAGATCGTCAGCGCCGCTTCCTGATCGCTCCGTCAACTTCGTCCCCTCCATGCGACTGATCTTGCCACCTTATAGTCGGCACCCCAATCCACAGGTGACCTGACCGGGATAATACACCGCGCAACCACCGACTCATTGCTGCCGAAATTATCGAGGATGGATCCGTGTGTGGGTCCGCGGGGTCGTCGTCCTCTATGTGGTGTTGCAGATCGGCAAAGAGAAAAGCGGTTGGACACAATTAGAATGACTGATCGGTGTTGTCGTAACATCGCCCTGCGCACTAACTAGAATCCCAAATCCTTGATTCTAAAAGATCAAGAACCAACAAAACACGAGTCTCCGCTCTCCGACACCAAATATCCTTGCTCCGGCTCAAGATCCTGGCCTGAGACCTGAGACGCGAGACCCGACCCGTGGCATGAGGTTACCTTGGCGCTCCCTTGTGCAGGCCTGTCAGCGTTGCTACGATTCTCTGACCCTATGCCAACTCTAATCGCAGCTCCTACCCGGATCGAATCCGCCGGCAGCAAGCCGAAGATCATTGAAGAATTCGTCGGACTCATCAATACAAAGACTCAGGGTCTGAGTGTCGCGCACATGCGCAGTCCAGAAGGATGGGAGGAGCCAGGACAGAAGCCGGAGTTCGACGAGTACACAGTGGTGTTGCGGGGCACGCTGCGAGTGCAGCACAGCTCCGGCGAATTGGATGTAGCTGCCGGGCAAGCGGTGCTGGCCCATCGCGGAGAGTGGGTGCGCTACTCGACTCCATTTGCGGACGGAGCGGAGTACATCGCGCTCTGCTTGCCCGCCTTCTCGCCCCAGACCGTGCACAGGGACGAATAGGCAAAGACATGAAACTTTCCGTCGTCATGCCCGTGTATAACGAACGCGCCACACTCCGCGAGGTGGTGGCGAAAGTCCTCGCGGTTCCCCTCGAGATTGAACTGATCTGCGTCGACGACGGATCAGGCGATGGCTCGCGCCAACTCCTAGAGAAACTGCAAGCGGAGTATCCGCAGATTCGAGCCCTCTTTCAGCCGCAAAATATGGGCAAAGGAGCCGCGCTGCGCCGTGGCATTCAGGAGGCGACCGGAGATTACGTCATTATCCAGGACGCCGATCTGGAATACGATCCCGCAGAATATCCGTTGATAATTGCGCCCCTCGTGCAAGACAAAGCGGACGTTGTGTTCGGCTCGCGTTTTCTCGGCGGCGCCCCGCATCGCGTCTTATATTTCTGGCACGCGGTCGGCAACCGCGCTCTGACGCTGCTTTCGAACTGCCTCACCAACATCAATCTTTCCGACATGGAAACCTGCTACAAAGTTTTCCGGCGCGAGGTCATTCAGTCGATTCCGATCGAGGAAAACCGCTTCGGATTCGAGCCGGAGATTACGGTGAAAGTGGCGCGTCGGCGCCTGCGCATTTACGAAGTCGGAATCAGCTATTGGGGACGCACCTACGAAGAAGGCAAGAAAATCGGATGGAAAGACGGCATGCGCGCTTTCTATTGCCTGCTGAAATACTCGATTAGAGAACCAAAGGCAAAGACGCAAGTGCAGACCATCACTGCCGAGGAGCGATCTGCGGTTTCGGAGTAAAGAACGCCAGAGATGGGTTCGAGTTCTCCGCGAACTGATCAGCGAGAATTCTTAACGGGAATGCTTCTGCTTCAAACGGCCTTTGTAGGGGTTAGCGCTCTGGCGAGCGATGCTGGTGCCTTTCCCGCCCGATCCGCCATTGAAATTCATGGGCGGATTGGCCTTTTCCTTGACCGGCTTCAACGGCGGTGCTTTTCGGTTGCCCGCGTTGTGAGCCGATGCGCCCTTGGCGGTCTGATGCTCAAGAGTCTGCAGATCTTTGGAGTTGGCATTGGACGACGAACCGGTCGTTTTCACTGCTGGCATCGTGCTCTTTTTAATGCCTTTGTCCGCCGGCACGTGCTTCACCCTGAACTGGTTGTTAGTTTGCTGCGCCAAGCCGCTAATCGAAATGCCGACAACCGCGACCGCAACCGCCAACGAAAATCTCATCTTTTAATAACTCCCACTTTTAAGATCCCTGCTCGGGATCGATTACTTCTGGACTGCAGAGGTACCTGTCGTTAGATGCACGCCATCTGCCACCAAATCATCCGTATTCCCTCATTCTAAACCCGTCATCACTGGAAAGCACTCGCGAGAACAGAAAGAAGTGCAACGGGTTAGGGGCGTCGAGGGGGTGGGATCGGGCGGCGGGGGGTGGTTTGACGTGCGGTTCGTGCGCAATAGTTTGCACATCGATTGCTAAAGTCACGCCAAAAAGTTCGTCGCAGGTAAAAAAGACGCGTAGCCATTCGAGCATGCACTAAGTACTTTCGTGCTGCTGTAATTTGGATTGCCCTCACATTAGCAATGGCTTATAAGCTATTTTGCTATTTTTTCCCATTACACCAGAGGCCATCCCCCGGAGGGGATTCGGCCGCTCGCATTCTGGCCAGATGCCGCGCCCAGCTGGACTTTCGCGATCTATGGCGCATGGCCTTGGAGAGCGAAACTGATTCTGCCGGAGCCCGCATTTGAGCTGCTGGTGATGGGAAAATCCCCCGCCGTAGTTTGCGGAGACGACACTCAGAGGTCGCTTTGAACACTAATCGGCTGCAGCGCAGTTCAGCCCATAGTTCGGCTAAGAGTTCGAAAAACCGTTCGGTTCAGAGTTCCGCGAAAAAAACGACAAAGGGCTCATCCCTTTTTGGCCTAGTCATCGGCCTTGCGCTTGCGGGGTCGCTCCTCATCCTCACGGGATGCCAGGCACTGGGTGGTTCGAAAGCTCAATCGGGTACGGTCCAATTAGCGAGCAACGCGCTGCTCTTTGGATCGGTAGTCGTCGGCACATCTTCGACTCAGTCCGACACGATCACAAATAATACAAGCTCGTCGGTTACGGTCGGATCGATTCAAGGATTGACTTCCGCGTTTCAGGTTACTGGCATTACCTTGCCCCTGGTTCTAGCTCCCGGACAAAATGTTCCCTTCAATGTAGTGTTTCAGCCAGCGACTGCAGGCAACGTGTCGACTACGATTTCGTTGAACGATCCGAACCAGCAACTGATTGTCTCGCTGACCGCGTCGGGTGATGGCGTGACACAGGGACAGGGCGGAAGCCCGGGGCAGTTAACACCAACTCCGTCTCCGGTCGCGTTCGGAACGATTCAGGTTGGCTCTCACCAGACAACTACAGTGACCCTGGCGAACAGCGGAGGGATGGACTTAACCATCAATCAAGCGACGTTGAGCGGCGCTGGATTTTCGTTGGGCAACCTCGCCCTTCCTATTACGGTAAGTGCCGGCGCATCGACCACAGCGACGGTTACATTTGCGCCGACGGGAAGTGGGAATTTCACGGGGAGCGTGACGTTCGCGATCACTACGAATCAGACCAACAGCAACGTCGTGCTAAACCTCTCGGGCGCGGGAGTGCTGGCGGGCACGCTGACTCCCAATCCCACAAACTTGAGTTTCGGTACAGTCGATGTCGGCAGCAGCAACCGTCTCTCCGAGACTTTGACGAACACCGGCGGAAGCGCCGTGACCATCACGCAGGCAACGACGAGCGGCGCTGGATTTTCGATTAGCGGCCTTTCCCTGCCGGTTACTCTAGCGGTCAATCAGAATGTCAGTTTTACCGCGGTTTTTGCTCCGGGCAGTGCGGGTGCGGCGAGCGGGTCGCTGAGCATCGTCTCCGACGCATCGAATTCGACGCTGAGTATTCCGCTCTCGGGAACCGGCGTGATGCCGGGAACACTGACGGCAAATCCGACCAGTCTGGCGTTTGGGACGGTTCAGGTGGGCAAGAGCGCAAGTTTGTCGGAGACGCTGACCAACAGTGGGGGAGCGAGTCTTACGATTTCGGCGGCGGCGGCGAGTGGCAGTGGATTCAGTCTGAGTGGACTGAGCCTGCCGTTGACCTTGAGCGCGGGCCAGAGTACTTCGTTCACGGTGGTATTTACGCCGAGTGCAAGTGGATCTGCCAGCGGTAGCGTCACGATCACGTCGAACGGCTCGAATTCCAGCTTGAGTGTTCCGCTGTCGGGCACGGGCGCGGCGCAAGGAGACCTGGTCGCGAATCCTGCAAGCTTGGCGTTTGGCAGCGTTCAGGACGGAACCTCCAAATCACTGACCGACACATTGACCAACTCCGGCGGCACAAGCTTGACGATTTCTGCCGCGAGCGCGAGTGGCAGCGGCTTCAGCCTAAGCGGGCTGAGTCTGCCTTTGACGTTAGGCGCGGGCCAGAGCACGTCGTTCACGGTGTTGTTCTCGCCGACGGCAACTGGCGCGGCGAGCGGCAGCGTGACCATCACTTCCAATGGGTCGGACTCGAGTCTGAGTATTCCTCTCTCCGGAACCGGTGTGGCGCAAGGAACGCTATCGGCGAATCCGACGAGTTTAGCGTTTGGCACGGTGCAAGTGGGTAAGAGCTCGAGTTTGTCAGAAACGCTGACCAATAGTGGTGGATCGAGTCTTACCATTTCGGCAGCGGCAGCGAGCGGCAGTGGCTACAGTTTGAGCGGACTGAGCTTGCCTTTGACCTTGAGTGCGGGGCAGAGCACTTCGTTCACTGTGGTGTTCGCGCCGACTGCAAGCGGTGCAACTAGCGGCAACGTGGTAATCACCTCCGACGGTTCGAATTCGAGCTTGAGCATTCCTTTGTCGGGTACGGGCGCCACGCAGGGAACACTGTCCCCGAATCCCGCTTCACTCGGGTTCGGAAGCGTGCAGGTAGGCAACAGCACGAGTCTATCGGAGACTGTAACCAACACGGGAGGCTCGAGCGTCACGATTACGCAGGCGAATGTGACGGGCGCGACCTTCTCCATTAGCGGATTGTCGCTGCCTCTAAGTCTGGCGGCGAACCAGAGCGTCACGTTTACGGCTACTTTCACGCCTTCGAGTGCGGGAGCGGTCAGTGGAAGTCTCGCGATCGTGTCGAACGCATCGAACTCGACGCTGACGATCGCACTTTCGGGAACGGGAACCTCCGCAGGCCAATTGGCTGTTTCACCGACGAGTTTAAGCTTCGGCAACGTGACGGTGGGATCGAGTTCGGCTCTGAGCGGCAGCCTGGCCGCGAGCGGGGCGTCGGTCACGATTAATTCGGCAAGCTCGACGAACGGCGAGTTCGTACTTTCGGGAATTTCGCTGCCCGTGACGTTGAACGCGGGCCAATCTACTGGGTTCACGGTCACGTTCACGCCGCAGGCGAGTGGAGCGACTTCGGCTTCGGTTTCTTTCGCGAGCAACGCTGCGAACTCTCCAACCACGCAGACGATGACGGGAACGGGCACGACGCCGACGCAGCACACTGTGGATCTGAGTTGGAACGCCGTCAGCGGCGTGGCGGGCTACAACGTCTATCGCGGTACGGTGTCGGGTGGTCCGTATACGATGATCAACAGTTCTCTGGATGGAACGACGACCTACATCGACAGCACGGTGGTCTCCGGGACTACGTACTACTACGTGGTCACGAGCGTGGACAGCGATCAGGCAGAGAGTGGGTATTCGAACCAGGCACAGGCCGTGGTGCCGAACCCGTAGGCGTGCCCGGTCTGCGAAGCGAACATCGCTAAGTCCTGTTCTGCTTTAGGCGGTCTTCGCGGCGTCGCTTCACTTCCGGGCAGTTCGGGCGTTCACGGTATGGTGGCTCGCACCTCGGCCGAGAACGAACTTTCGTGTCCGGACTGATCGACGGCAGTCACCGCGTAGACGTAGCTTCGGCCGTTCATCAACAGACGGTCTTCGTAGGTCGGGCCCGGAACTCGAGATGCGATTTTCACAAAGGCACTGCTGTAATCCGGACGCCGGTAGATATTGTAAGCGACGACATTGGCGCTCTTGGATGCTCGCCAGTTTAGGGTCACGCTGTGAGCTTTATGACAGCCGCTCAAGACCGTACAAAGCAGCAGGGAGACGGTGGCAACGAGTGACGCCCGAAAGAATGATGGATCGCATCTCATAACATCTGCGACGAATTTACACCAGGTTGTGGGTCGCCCGGTCAAGGTTGCATTTTCCTGCAACTGTCGCAAAAACTATCATCTTGACATCCCGTTGCGCGAAACCATTTAATAGACGAAGTTTCAACAGAGTCCCCTGGTAGTTTTCCATCCCCCGATACTCCCCGTCCCAGGTGGGTTCACAAATTCGTATGCCAAGGGAGTAGCAAATGAGCGATAGTAAAGCAAAGTGGTGGATGGCGGCACTGTTGGTCTGTTGTATCGCGCCGGCAGCGCTGGCTGACCAAGGCCGCGGTGGCCACGGATGCGATCCGCGCCAGAAGGGCTGTCAGCAGCAGCAGACACCGGAGGGTGGTTCCGCAGCAATGTATCTACTTGCAGCCGGAGTCACATGTGCCGGGGCTATGTTCCTGAAGTCCCGTATGGCAAAACAAACGGTCTCGTAGGTTAGGACTCGATCGATAAGAGATCGGCCCACTTTACGCCCACGCGCGTGAGGTTGGGCCTTTTTTGTTTTTGTAGCTTTCACGGGGAACATTGAGGCGCACCAGATCTGTTGCGCAAATAACTCAAATTTGGAGCGGGTGGGACGGAGTCGGCACCGCCGCTGTGACCCTGGTCGGGCCCATCGCCTACTTCACCCGCGTGTGTGAGCCAGATATCGAATCCTGGCCAAGTGCGTTAGAGGATCGTCTTACGTCAACTATATCAGTCCGCAGCGGGGGGATTGAAATGCGGTTCGCGTGGGCTCTTCGCCAGGATGTCGGCGATCCGTTCCCCGGCGTGCCCGTCCCATAGCGGCGGAATCGTGCCCTTCTTGGCATGGCCAGCAAGGATTCGAGCCAGTTCCTCGCGCAGCTTTTCTGGATCGCGCCCGACGAGAACATTGGTTCCCATGGTCACCGTGACTGGACGCTCAGTATTCTCGCGAACGGTGAGACAAGGCACGCCCAGGTAAGTCGTCTCTTCCTGAATGCCGCCTGAATCGGTGATCACCACGGTGGCGCGCGTTTGCAGTCCCAGAAAGTCGATGTAGGGGCATGGGTCGAGCAGGCGGAGTTGCTCGGCATTCAATCCGAAATCATCGATGCGCTTGCGGGTTCGCGGGTGAGCGGGAAAAACAACCGTCAGGTCCTTGCTCACCTCGAGCAGCGATTCCAGGATTCCCTTCAACCTCACGCTGTCGTCGACGTTGGCTGGGCGATGCAGGGTGACAAGGGCGTAGCGGTCGGTGAGGTCGGCTGCACTGGTTTTTCGCGCTGCGGGAAGCAGGCGCACCAGCGAATCGATCATCACATTGCCAACGAAGAAGACTTTCCCGGGAGGGATTCCTTCGCGCCGAAGATTCGCATCTCCGTCGACGGAAGGCGTAAAGAGCAGATCGGCCAGTTGATCGGTAACCAGGCGATTGATCTCTTCGGGCATGGTGCGATCAAAGGAGCGCAGGCCGGCGACGGTTGAGTTGACGTCTCCGTAAACGAGAACAATATCGGGACGTCGCTCGGCGATTACGGGCTCCAAGCGGACCATGATCTCCGCTGTTTGCTGGGCATGGGAGCCGGAACCAACCGCGAGGTTGACGTCGGGAGCTGGGATGCCGAGTTGCTGGAAAAACACGTCCGACATGTTCACGTCATAGTGCTGGCCGGTATGGATTAGGGTTTGTGCGACGTTCGGTCGCCCTTGCAGGGCGCTGAGAACGGGAGCGACTTTCATGAAGTTGGGGCGAGCTCCGACGATGTGGAATATGTTCACAGCTTCTCCGGTGCTACGAATCGCGACTCGGCGCGCTGAAGAATCCAAAGGAGTGCCAGCATGCAAACAACAGCGATGCCCAGGAAAATGACGCCTCCGTTGTGATGAAACTTGCCGTTTAGAAACGCGGGATCGACGCGAGTTCCGAGTTCTCCAATGGTAAAGATGCGCAGCCCATTTTTTGCGACAGAGAGTGGGATTGCGGCGGCGACGAGCAGGGCCTTACGCCACCACGTCCGAAGGAACAGTTCCGCCACGATGAGAGTGATGACGATCAGGATCAAGCTCGATCGAATACTGCTGCACTCGCGGGCGACTTCAATGTTCAGTCCTGGGATAAAGACCATGATTCCGTCTTGGGTCGCGGGAACGCCCGCCGCACGAAACAGGATGCGTGAGGCAAATGCGGACTGATACTGCAGAAATTCGACGATGGAGTCCAGAACAAATTGGGGAAGCGGAACGATCAGGAAAAGGAAACAGAGCGGGAACAGAAGCGAACGAAATGTTCGAGTGCCGAAACAGAAAATAACACTGGCGATCCAGCAGACCACAAGGGTGAACATGGAGAGTGACAAGCGAAGATTATTTGGGAGATCGACGGACGAAAGAGTCATTTCCCATCTGGCGTAACCAGCAATGAGAAGTGAGACGACGAGGAGCACAACTCCGGCAAGAGAGGCGGATGGACGATCCCTTTCGAGGTTGTGAGCACGAGAGTTCTTCCCATTGAGATAGATGAGGGCGGCGCTGCAAGGGAGAATCAGAAGGATGTGCGTGTAGGCGTCGTTCGACAAAGCAAGCTTCAACGTTTCCGCCAGAGCGCGCCACCAAAATACGATCGACACCGCAAAAAAGCCGGCGAAGGTCAGAGATCTCGTTTGCGTGTTCATGCTCGGCATAGGGTGTGAAGCGCTGAGGTCCATCTTACCCAAAGTCTCATCGGACTAGGTCCATTCAGGTGTACCCGAGCAACCAACTCCCAACCGCGGTTGCTTGCCGAGTTCTGGGGATAGTTCCGGATTCGCGGCCAGTCCGGTCGCGTGGTTTCGCCGTTGCTGCAAGAACTGAATGGACATAGCCCGGCGAGATCCAACCGTAAAGACGTACCCTCTGCATCCGAGCTTGATGGAGGCCGGGTTCCACCGATTTGCAAGTGATTGAGATGAAACGCAAGCCTGATTGATCGACCCCAATGGCGAGCGCGAGCAGAACCCCACCTTTTGAATTTTCTAATCAATCGCGGCCACCGGTTTGCTTCTCGCTCGGAGTGAGGTTTGCCGAGACGCCGATGCCGCTAATGACATGGGAGATAAAAGACGATGGACAGTTGAGCGGGAGGAATTGCGAGTTTCTGCCAACAGGCGAAAAACGTGTGCTTGCCTGAAAGCGAGAAAACTCATGGGAGAGGCAATGACGATTGATCCTTCGCAGCCAAGAGCGATTCCCCTTGGGAAAGGAAAGCGGTGATGAACGAAAGCGACATCGTCAAAGATTTTCTGGTGGAGAGTTACGAAAACCTCGACCGTCTGGATCGGGATCTGGTTGGGCTGGAGAAAAACCCGCGCGACAAGGAAGCCCTGGCGGGCGTGTTCCGTACGATTCATACCATCAAAGGTACGTGCGGGTTCCTGGCGTTTAACAAGCTGGAGAAAGTGGCGCATGTCGGCGAAAACCTGCTGACCCGGTTACGGGATGGACAGCTAACCCTGAATCCGGAGATCACGACGGCGCTGCTCGGCATGGTGGACGCAGTGCGGCAGATGCTGAAAGAGGTTGCCACAACGGGTCAGGACGGCGAGGTAGATTATCCGGAACTGCGGGAAACGTTGACCCGGCTGCAAGGCGGCACCGTGCCATCGCCTGCGCCCACAGCGAGTGACGCGGCAACTGGGGCGCCCGGAGCGGCCCACTCGGCAAGTTCGTCGGACAGCACCGCCGCGGAGACGAAGTCCAGAGCCAAGACGGCACACAAAGCGGCCCACGGCGAGAAGCTCACTCCGGCCGGTGACGCGCCAGGAGCGAACCAGCCTTCCGCAATTCAGCCGTCCGCAATGCAGGCCAACGAACTCCGGCCCGGGTCACCCAGTGCAGAGTCGGGCGCGAACAAGAGCCCGGTGACAGAACCCGAATCCCGAACGCGGGAAGCCATCGCGGAGACGATTCGCGTCGGCGTGAATGTATTGGACAAGATGATGACGCTGGTCGGCGAGTTGGTGCTGGCGCGCAACCAGTTGCTGCAGATTTCCAACACGGTCGAAGATACCGGGCTGCAGGCAGTTTCCCAGCGGATGAACCTGATCGCCACCGAGTTGCAGGAAGAAGTGATGAAGACCCGCATGCAACCGATTGGAAACATCTGGAACCAGTTTCCGCGGACGGTGCGCGATGTTGCGCTTGGCTGCGGGAAAGAAGTCGGCATCGAGATGGAAGGCAAGGAGACGGAACTCGATAAGACCATCATCGAGGCCATCAAGGATCCGTTGACACATCTGGTGCGGAATTCCGTCGATCATGGGATCGAACTTCCGGGAGAGCGCGTGAAGGCGGGCAAAGATCGTGCGGGGCGGCTGATTCTGCGCGCCTTTCATGAAGGTGGACAGGTCAACATCGAGATCAGCGATGACGGCGCGGGACTGAACGTGGAACGCATCCGCAAGAAAGCAGTGGAACGCGCAGTGGTCACCGCCGATCAGGCGGCGCGGATGACGGAGCGCGAAATCTTCAATCTGATTTTCCTTCCCGGATTTTCGACGGCGGAAAAAGTTACGAACGTCTCCGGCCGGGGGGTTGGCATGGACGTGGTGAAGACGAATGTCGAACGAATCGGCGGGAACGTGGACGTGCAATCGACGCCCGGGCGGGGCACGACGGTCCGGGTGAAGATTCCTCTGACCTTGGCCATCATTCCGGCGTTGGTTGTGACTTGCGCGGGCGACCGGTATGCCATTCCGCAAGTCAGCTTGCTCGAACTGGTGCGGCTGGAATCGGACGAAGTGGCCAGGGGGATCGAACTGGTGCATGGTGCCCCTGTCTATCGATTGCGGGGACGGCTGCTGCCTCTGGTTTACCTCAACCAGGAACTGAAACTGGAGAGCGACGCGCGCCAGGCAGTAACGGGCGACGGCGCCGTCAACATCGTCGTGCTCCAGGCCGACGAGCGGCAATTCGGGCTGGTCGTCGACCAGATCAACGACACCGAAGAAATCGTAGTGAAGCCGCTGCGCAAGCAGCTCAAGACGGTGAAGACCTTTGCCGGGTCGAGCATCATGGGTGACGGACGAGTGGCGCTGATTCTGGACGTGCTTGGTCTGGCACAACGGGCGAGCGTGGTGACGGAAACACGCGACCGCTCGTTAACCGAAAAGGCCGCGGAAGCGCTAGGGGCAGAGGAAGGCAAGCAGACGTTCCTGCTCTTCGCCGGTCCGGGCGATTCGCGCATGGCGATTCCACTGAGCACGCTGGCGCGCCTCGAGGAGTTTCCGGTTGCGCAGGTGGAGATGTCGGGCAGCCAGTGGGTGACGCAGTACCGGGGACAGATCCTGCCACTGATTCGCCTCACGGTTGCGCTCGAAGAACGGCGTAACCGGCTGCGCGCGCTGCAGGCACCGCCTGCGGCGGATAGCGGACCGATTCAGGTGCTCGTGCTGAATCACGAGGGGCGATCGTTTGGCCTCGTGGTCGATCGCATTCTGGACATTATCGAAGACCGAGCGGACGTCCAGTCGGCGGCAACGCGGGCGAATGTTCTCTATTCCGTTGTTATCGGGGAGCGGGTCACCGAGTTACTCGATATCCCGGCGATTCTGCGAAACGCGGACATAAACACGGCGCGGCCGGCTCTGGCGGCGCGAGTGGCGGAGGTTGCGAATTAGACCATGGCCCATACTTCGCAGTTTTGCACGTTCTATCTGGACAAGCTGCTCTTCGGAGTGGAATTGAAAGGCGTCCAGGAGGTCATCCGCTCGCTCGAGATGACGAAGGTTCCTCTGGCCCCGTCGGTGGTCAGCGGGCTGATTAACCTGCGCGGGCAGATCGTCACTGCGGTCGACCTGCGTCGGCGTCTGGCTCTCGATCCAAGAGCGGAGGGCACCCTAGCTATGAATGTGGTGGTGCGCTCCGAGGATGGCGCGGTGAGTCTGCTGGTCGACGAGATTGGCGATGTGGTCGAAGTCGATGATGACAGCTTCGAGGCGCCCCCCGAAACCCTGCGCGGATCGGTGCGCAGCATGATCCTCGGCGTCCACAAACTGAAAGACCGCCTGCTGCATGTGCTGGACATCGAGAAAGCTTGTCAGATGACGGATGTGGCGGAAACGGCGATAGGTCGATAGCGGTACGCCCGAACGTCGCTCGCGCCGCCGTGCGTGGAATGAACTTCAGCGATTGCTGTTCGAAGTATGGAGAAGAGGAAATGAAACCTACGCTGGGGAAGAAACTGGGACTGGGCTTTGGATCGATTTTGGCGCTGATGCTCGCGAGCGGCACGGCCTCTTTATATAGGATTCATGAAATTCAAGATATCCAGGATTTTCTGTTGAACGTCCGGGTCCCGACTCTGGGTGCTGGCCGGTCGTTGCAGCGGGAGATCTTCCTATCAGGAAATAAAGCTCGCCAAGGGATTCTCGCGGGCCACCAAGCCGCGAGAGCTCAGGACGCGAAGGCTCGTTTCGACGCCGCATGGGTGAATCTGGACAAGGATCTGGCAACGCTGACACAACTTTCACCCCGCTGGACTGTGCAAGCAAATCGCGACCAGCTTGCCGCCATGAAGCAGGGAACGGTGAAGTTTCGCTCCCTGCAGGAGCAAGCGCTGCAAATCTCGTCTAGCGGAACTCCGGATGCGGTAGAGAAAGCAGGAAATTTCTACGCTGATACCGCCACACCTGCGGGAGACGAGGTGGCAAAAAGCGTTGCCGAGCTAGTCACCTCCTACGAACAACTGAATGAAAAGAGCAAAGATGATCTGGAATCTGCCAGCCGGTCTCTCGTCTGGACACTTTCCGCCGCCACCCTGGCTTCGATCGGAATCGGAGTGTTTGTCGCCATTTTCCTGGCGCGTGGCATCTCCGCCTCCACATCGGCGGTGTTGCGGCAGGCAGAAGCCATCGCGGCCGGCGATCTGACACGCGACGATCTCAAAGTCCGCAGCCACGACGAACTCGGCGACCTCACCGTAGCCGTCAACAAGATGAGCGGCAGCCTCAAAAAAATGATTGTCTCGATTCGCGCCGATGCCATGCAGGTGGCGAGCGCGAGCGAAGAACTGAACTCGACCAGCCAGCAGATTACCGCCAACTCCGAAGAAACATCCGCTCAGGCCGACGTCGTCTCGAAAGCCGCCCAGACCGTCAGCCAGAATCTTCAAACGGTCGCCACCGGCGCCGAGGAGATGGGCGCGAGCATCAAGGAGATTGCGAAGAACGCGACCGAAGCCGCTAGAGTCGCAACGGGAGCCGTCAGGGTGGCCGAAACCACCACCGCCACCGTTTCCAAACTCGGCGACTCTTCGACTGAAATCGGACAA
The DNA here is from genome assembly GCA_049520915.1 of Terriglobales bacterium. Classification (GTDB taxonomy): domain Bacteria; phylum Acidobacteriota; class Terriglobia; order Terriglobales; family Acidobacteriaceae; genus Acidiflorens. The sequence goes on along the minus strand of JBEKPH010000028.1, from coordinate 549 downwards.
GTCATCAAGGTCATCACCTCCATCGCGCAACAGACGAACCTGCTCGCCTTGAACGCCACCATCGAAGCGGCGCGCGCCGGGGAAGCCGGCAAAGGCTTCGCCGTCGTCGCCAACGAAGTCAAGGAACTGGCAAAAGAAACGGCAAAAGCGACCGAAGATATCAGCCGCAAGATCGAAGCCATCCAGACAGATACGAAAGCGGCGGTGGAAGCGATCGCATCCATCTCGGGCGTGATCAACCAGATCAACGACATCTCGGGCACCATCGCGACGGCAGTCGAAGAACAGAATGCGACCACCAACGAAATGTCGCGCAACGTGTCGGAAGCCGCCCAGGGCAGCGGCGAGATCACGAGCAACATCGCAGGGGTAGCCGAGGCAGCGCAGGGCACGACGCGCGGCGCCACCGACACGCAGAAGGCCTCGCAGCAACTGGTGGAAACCTCGAACGAACTCCGTCATCTGGTCGAGCAGTTCAAAATCAACGCAAGCGCAAACGACGGGGCGCTGGCAACGCGAAGCATGGCGGCTCGCGCCGGGAAATGAAGG
>JBEKPH010000027.1:0-57094 GCA_049520915.1 Terriglobales bacterium | reverse complement strand
GCTATCCAGCGCCTCGTAAAGTCACTGGGTCTGCAAGTTGAAATCTTCAGTTCTGCTCGGGAATTCTTGTTCAGCAAGCGACCGCAAGCTCCAAGCTGCCTAATCCGGGAAGTTAGGTTGCGGGGGATCAGCAACGCGGATTTCCAGAGGGATTTGGGGCAAGCCGAAATTAACATTCCGACGATCTATATCGCAGCACACGACGACATTCGCACGGCCGTGCGAGCGATGAAGTCCGGGGCAGTAGAATTTCTACCCAAGCCGTTCCGCGATCAAGAGCTAGTCGAGGCGATTCAATCTGCGCTGGCACGGGATCGTGCGGAGCGGCAGCTACAAATCGAAGTCGAAGCGATCAGATCGGAATCTCCGAAAACACGGTCAAAGCTCATCGCGGCCGGGCAATGAGTAAGGTGCATGCGACTTCGCTCCCCGATCTAGTAAGAATATTCGAAACCATCGTTACTCATGCTCGTCGTGCCGCTTGACCCGGCTTTTCCGATATAACTACGGGTTCCGAGCGGAACTGCCTTTTGGGCGCGCTTCAAGGTCTTTCAGCCCCCGGCCCACAAGGGGTCAAATTTCGACTCGCCTTTTGGCGGCCTTTCGCCCCCTGTTTTCGCCTCGGCGGAACTGGTTCGGCGACTATACCTTCGTGACTATTGCTGATCAACATGACTGCTAAAGATAAAACTCGGCGAGAGACGGGCTCCGCCCGCATCGACCAGATCGGCAAGGTGTTCATCGTCATCAGTCAGAGCATGCGCAGGCAGCCTCGTCTGCGAAGAATTCTTCACGCGGCGAGCCGCCGCCGAGCACGCGACGGTCCCCTGCATGCCGGGAACCAAGATGCAACTTGGAAGGAAACGATGCAGATAGGTCGACCTTGGCGCGTGATCGTCGTGGAACCGCTCCAGTCGCCAGTGGAACAGTCGGCACGCGAGCCCGAGCCGCTCCAGTTGATCGGGGCTCCATAGCCAGCACACAATCGGTCGCCTCTCTGATTATGAGCAAAAAGACACAGATCACAGAACGTATTTGGTAGAGACTCCTCGCAGTATCCAATCATCCCGTTTTCGATGAACCCACGAGGAACTCAAATGACTCAATCGCAAGCAACCAGAAGCATCATCGACACTCACCGACACATTTTCGGTCCGAAACTGCGTCAGAAATTCGCTGAGAATATAGGATTTGATGACTCAAAGCCGTTGCCGCAGGCCAATGCGGGCGAAATGTTTTTCTATCGCGAGTCGGTTGACGTTGATTATTCGATGGAGATTCAGCAGAAGAGTGGGGTTACGCTCTGCGTGAACAGCTATGGCGGCGAAATAGATACGTTCGCCCAGAACATCATTAAAGCAAGCACCATCGACACGCTCAAATTCCTGCATGACGAGTCTTTCGAGCTTAAAGCTAGGTTCCCCAAGGACATTGCCTGCATGGCCAACGCTCATGCTCTGGAAGAGAATACGCGGGATGTCATTGATCCGCTGATCTCCAACAAAGAAGCTTGCTGCATCAGTATTTCGAGCAGCTACGGAGCCGGACCAGATCAGATTTTTCTCGACTCGCCCAAGGCCGAATGGCTATGGGAGTATGCGCAGGACAAGGATGTTCTCGTTCATATTCATCCGCCCCTCGTAGCGATAGGCGCGTCTGCAATGCAGCAGTACAGGCTTAACGAAGCCTTAGGCCGGCCATTTGATACGGCGCTGTCGGCGGCCCGCATGATCTACAGCGGCGTGTTCGATAGATACCCAAAACTAAAGGTTCTTTTCGTACATATGGGCGGAGCCCTCGCTCCCCTGATTTGCAGACTCGATTGGAACTGGGAGTTGAACTACAAAGGCATCCAAAACCCACCGATCCAAAAGGTCGATAAGAATCTTCGCAAGCCTTCGGAGTACTTCAAGTCGAATATCTATGTGGATACCATGGGTCCAAGCGCGACCTGCCTCAAGGCCATGATCGAAATATGCGGCATTGACCGCGTACTGTTTGGAACCGATTTCGGGCCGGTTCCAATGAGCCCAAAGGTGCACGTCGATCTTGTAGACAACACGATCACCGACGCTGGAGATCGCGACAAGATTTTCTCGATCAATACACTTGCTGTGCTCCGTTTGGCTGAAAGTGCACCTCGCATCGCACCCCGAGCCGCTTAGTCTTCATGTGCGACTTCGCTGCAAGGCAGTTCGGGCTAGAATGTCCGGAGCAGGGGAGCCGTCATGGTGTCGCGGGCACGAAGGGTGTGTGCGGTTTCACTGAACTCTATCTCCCTCGCCGAGCGAGCTTCGGTTTTTCCCGATCACGCGCACTTCTTTCCCACGGAGACCCGCATACTTGATCGCCATGCCGAGAAGTAGGTATTCGTCGTCTTGGTAGTCGGCACCGAAGGCGTCTTGGTGTAGCAACACCAGTTCCGTGTCATCCGCGCACGCTTTCGCGAAGTCGGAAAGTTCGTTCGGATGGCGGCGATCAGGCTGGACCCTCGCTGCATGCGTGCGTCATTGGTCATAGTGCTTACGAGAATAGCTGATTCTGAGCGGGCATAGATTCCACTGGATGCGAGCACTCCTCGTCATCGTTAGCGACGTGATTGATCCTCGTGCTCACCGGAAAACTCCGCATCAGCCGAGCATCGAACGGCTTCAACATTTCCGAAACTACTTCGGCGTTGGTCATGCCGGGGTCGAGCCACAAATCATAGCCATCTGGGTCGAGGATCACTGGCATGCGGTCGTGGACTGGTGCGGTCACGGCATTCGAGCAGGTCTTGATCCATTCGCCGCTTGGGTTTTTCCATCGCTCCCACAATCCTGCGAATGCAAACAACTCGCCGCCGTTCACCTCGAAACAGTAAGGCTGCTTGGTTTTGCCAGTTCGCAGCCACTCGTAAAATCCGTCCGCAGGAATCAGGCACCTGCGGGATTTCAACGCATCGCGGAATGCTGGCTTGGTGCTCGCTGTTTCCGACCTTGCGTTGATCATCCGGGCAGCGCCGGAGGCATCCTTCGCCCACGACGGAATAAGCCCCCAGCGCATCAGGGAGAGTTCGCGGATCGGCTCTTTCGGATTCTGGCGGATGACGGGGATGGGCTGGGTCGGCGCGATGTTGTAGCGGGGAGCCCAATCGGGTTCGTCGGAGACGGCGTCGAAATATTCCTCGACAACCTGCTTCCGCCGACTCAGTTTGTAGCGCCCGCACATGGGGATATTATTTCAGATCGGGCGGAGCAGTTCACATTGAACCGCAGGCGGGTTAAGGTTGCGGAATCGTGTGCTGCCGGGCGGTCGTCATCGCGGACAGTGGATATTCCCATGAAGCCCCGCACGACACGGTGGGTGGTGATGTCGCGATCTTCAACAGTTTCAGCCCTGAATCACCGTAGACCAACAGGGGTCGGAGCTATGCGGTTTGCTTCTCCGTTAGAAATGACGCAATGCCCGTTGCTATCGCTACAGGCAAACCCACATAGAAGAAGAATATGAAGAACTTCCATTCTGCAAAAAAGATTCCAAAAAAACGGGTGCCGGGTACATCCAGCCCATTTGTCCCAATCATTCCTGCAAGCACAGCGAAGGCAAGCGCCGCGACGAGCGACTGAACAGCACTTCGCCGCCCTGCTGTCCTGCTGAGTCGTCGGGCCAAGCGAGGCGCGAGAACCATCGAGACGAGAAGGACTAGACAATACAGTGTGAGATAGCTTGCAAGGGTAACAGCGAACGGGAAAGAAAAGTTTCGGAAATAGATGTTTGGCGGGTACGCCCATGAAATCAAGCCAGCAGGTATCAGCAGCAGCAGAACCGTGCGAATCGCCATGTTCTTCACGGGCATACTCTACTTCGCTTTAGCGTAGCTGTCGAGAACAGGCCTTAGCGCAACTTTGCGCCGTTCGTTTCGCCCCTCAGCCATCATGTTCAAAGCCCCTGCAACGGTCTGACGGTCCCGAACCCGCACCCAGTTGCGATCAGACTGTCTCCCTTTTAAATCGGCTCTGGCACCGTCTCAATGGGTATACGAGCGGGCCGGCACCCGTTCTGCACGAAACAGGGGGCGAAAGGCCGCCAAAAGGCGAGTCGAAATTTGACCCCTTGCAGACCACCCGGGGGCGGACTGGGTTATTCTCCGCCGTCAACTGGGTGGAGTTTGGCGAACGCCCTATTATTTTGGCAGACGCCTAAAATTGCGGACGAGTGTCTTTTCCCCTTGTGGGTTACGGGTCTTTGCAAGTGCCTTCTTCTCTTCTTCTATGTACCAAGGTCCAGTGTCACTCGACCAAAGTTCCAAGCCGTACTCGTCGAAGGGGATTACTCCTCCTTCTATTTCTAACTTCACACCCTTCGGTCCGTGTTGCTCCACGACCACGCCCCAGCAAAAGTGATAATAGAGTTTACCCACCACACAGACGGCCTGACCGATCTCCAGCGCGGCGACCATTTCTTTTCTTTTCGGGTCCAATGTGTTCATTTTGGTCTCTCTTTCTCTTTTCGGGTCCATCTCATCTCCTCCCTTCGGTTCGTGAATCTTGAGACGTGGTCAGTATTCCTCCGGAAGTAGAACGCAGGTGGAAGAGCGATCAGCCTCTGTGATGACCCAGATGCATGCCCGGCTGCAGTCAGACAGTGGAATGGCAACTTTGCAACCTTTACCGAGAACAAGCGACGTTCACCTCTGACCATCTTTGGGTTCGGGAATCGAAGGTGTTCGACTCCCCCAAAGTCGTCCCGTACCACACGATGTAGCTGTCGTTACTCGTCTTGCAGTAGCAGGGGCAACTGTCGTTTTCCTTTAGACCAATGTCGGAGAGAGCCTCGGGAAGGTGCCCAGTCGATTTCTTGAACGTCTCGACCTTCGCTACGATTTCGTTACTCGCTCTATGGTCGGAGTAGTTGCAGCCGACGAAAGCAACCGCAAACATCAGCATGGAAACGGCGGTCTGTGGGCGATTCATGGTCAGTGACGTTAGCCTACAATCTGTTCCCCGTCCAGCGGCAATGTCAATTGCTGAAAACAGGTATTTGCGCTCAGCAGGAAATTGGCGGACTCGGAAACCGACTGGCGCAGGTGGAGCGAACAGTTCCGGGCGAAAGTTGCAGACGCTAAAGTCCAGCGCCTTTTCACGACGCTCTGTTTCAACAATTGAACTGGTGAGCAGAGACCAATCTCTCAAGATGTGGCATTGTTTTCACTCCTATTTCTTTGGCACAGACTGCTTCCTAATTTCGGTACAGACTTCGTTTTTGCACTGGCAGTCATATATGTCATCTGTCGGGCGATCAGGGTTGCTGCTGCCGCAGTCCTCATGCTGTTGGTTGAAACAACGCCAGCAGATCGGGCAATCCTTATTTTCGAAGTTGTCACGACGCCAAGATAAGAGGTTCTCCATCAAGATGAACTTTTCCCAATTCATCGCACCAGCAGCGGGGTTGGCGTCCGTGTTTTCTTTATTTCCCAGCCATCGATTTAAAGGTTTGAAAATTCCAACCGAAATAATGAGGAGGACAGCAATTATGTGGGTTTCGGACATAGGTTTGCATCTCCTTGATCAGAAACGTGAGATAACGCCCGCCGCATCTATCCCAGAACAAACTGCTGGGCGTTGATGCTAGCTTCTCTTCTGTCCGGGTTTGTACAGACGTGCGACGATTGCGTCCCATGCGGCTCCCAGTCTGTCCGCTTCGGCCCGATGTTCCTCCGGGGAAGGCGTCGGTGGTGGAGTGTAAAATGGCTTGCCATCTTGGTCGGTAGTGCCCTTCTCCGTCCTGCGGGCATTCACCGGGTCATCACTCGGCACAACACGCAAGTCGATAATGCCATGCCAACCCGCGCCCTCGAAGTGCCGGGAACAATCCACCGCTTCGGCTTCGGTTGTGAATCGCAAGCTATGGGAGAACCATTCACCGTGGCTGTACTCGTCGATGATTTCGATTTTGTAGCTCATCGTTGGCCCCCGCAGCAGAACTCGCATTTACGAGCCAGTGTGATTCGTCTGAAATAGTCCTCCCCAGACGACTCCCGATCAAGACATCCGGAAAGTGGATAAGTTACGAAGGTAACTGTGGCAATTGACAATATGTAGTGAGACGCGAGATTCACTAGCTGACGACTCGATTTATGCCATCAGGCGATTCCATTTCGCCCGCTGGTCGCCGAGCGCAGTCGGAACGGCGGTGGAGCGAAGGAAGTCCAGCGTGTTCAAGGCGGGCTGTTACGCCAGCCACCACATCAGGTGATCTGGGCAGGTCAACGCCTTCAAGAAATAGTAAGATACTGGGCGCGGGAGTCGGGGTTTATTTCGAGGAGAAGAAATGCGTGAGGGATTGTTTAGTCCGCTGCACCTGTTGATCCTGCTCTTCGCGGCCCTGATCGTTTTCGGCATACCGATTCTTATCCTTTTTCTTTCGGCTCGATGGTTGGACAAACGCATGCAACGTCGACCGGGCGTGAGAGTGTCGATTGTCTCCATAGTGATCGGCGGAATCACCGATGTTGTCTCCTCAAGTGTTCTCGCGTTGCCCGTAATCATTTACGTGATGGTGAAGTATGACCTTTTCCGTTTAGCAACAGGCCCTACGGCAATACCCTCCTTGATTCATTCAAGCGTATGGCTGTATGGGCTGCAATTGGGGATTGGCCTCGGCTGTTCTGTCCTAGGGGGATACGTTGCCGCTTGGATGGCCAAACACAATGAACTGCTTAACGGAGCACTCTCGTCATTCCTTTGCACCGCCATCGGGGTCTATTCCGTCCTGTCAGGCAAAGACTCCCAATCAGTGGTCGTACAGATATTCCTCTTAGCAGCCGCTCCCGCCTTTGCTCTCCTCGGAGGATATCTTAGGCAGACACAGAAACGAGTGGGTCGTGCGCCGGGCGCAATGGGGCCTCCGCTAGAAGTCAATTGACGCACGGGCCTTTGCCGTGCGTGTTGTGAAAAGCCGCTGCCGAAAGGGCCGCTCCACCCGCTGGCAATCGGGGCGGCGGGGGAGCGGGAGAAGTTCAGCGGCTTTCACGGCGCACTTTTTCGCCAACTGCAAATTATCCGATGGTAACTTGGCTCGGTGGCTCGGGGGAACTAGCATGGTTCAACATGGCAACTGCAGGCGGCGCTCGACGGTGGGGGACAGTTTCGTTCGATAAAGACCGCCTTTCGCATTGGTGCGCTATCCCTCTGGTGGTTTGGACGGCGGGCACCTTTTTTCTTTATATCCCGTTTTTTCACTTTCTGTTGGTGTTTCCCTCGTTAAAGTTGCCGTTTGCTCGGGTCTGGGGTGTGCAGGGCACTTGATAGTCACGCCGTTATTGTTCTCCGGTCGGGCTACGGCTCAGAATCCATCTGGCGATATTATCCAGACGGCGACTGCGGTGATTGTTTGGCTGTCATTGAGTGTGTTGTTGATTTTTTGTTACCTTCAGCACGATTGGCCCCGCGATTCCAATGCAAACACTTTTCGTGCTTGCGCATACGGCGTCACGATTGTCTTTGCCGTTGGTGCTCTCGTTGCAGTTCGTGTGTTCGCGCACCGTCTTCGAAGTTCGCAGTCGATGAGTAAATGATCGACTGTCGTTAACGGGCCTCAATTGCGCTAAGTTGGAAATTGGCCGACTCGGAATCCGACTAGCGCCCCGAGCGAGAATCGGGTGCTGCCCCGTTTGAAGGCAGCGGGGTCCCTCGCAGCATAACCAGTTTTCCCTTCTCATGGCGGACCGCTCGGAATTCGTCCTGATAAACGCACGCGACTTCCTGCTCCGCGTCGGAAAATCTCGAATACTGCTCCACTCGGTACTCCCGTAGCAGTTCGCCCGTTTCCATATCCACCTCGTAGAGATCGCTCTGTTCTCTGTTGGGCAACTCTCCTGTCTGCCCAAAAGTCACGAGCCAGTTTCGATCCGAGGGAATAAAACCCTCCACCGCATGACCGCCGGGAGCCTTGATCTTTATGACTCGCACCTCACCCGACTCGCTGATCTCGTAGATTGGAGCACCCGAGTGCCCGCGCACATAAAGAACCCTTCCGTGATATGGGAAAAAACTGGCTAAGGCAGCGAACAGGAATGAGCCGACGTCAGAGTCGCCTGCTGGGGAGCCAAAGGATCGCTCGAACGATTTCTCCAGAGATTTCTCCTTCTCTTTCGGGAACTCCACGTACTTCAGAAGACCTCCGCTCGAATCTAATAGCGCGACACGCCAGATTTTGTCCTCGTCAAATCCAGCGGTTACGAAACCTCCCGACTCAAATCCAGACAATCTCGTTGGATGGAAGGGGAGGTCGAGCTTGAGAGAGCCCTTGTAAGAACCGTCCCCATCGAATCGAGCGATGTAGGATCGCGGTTCTCCCTTGGTTTCCCAATGTACTTTCTGGCTACCATCTTCCAACTGCTTAACGACCTTTTGTTTGTGAGCGTCACCCTCCACCAGCATGTACAGGCGGGAATCGGAATGAAAGTCATCGATTGTTGTGGGCTCAGCCACATCGGTAATTTTGCTCGCAGAAAATGTGACAATCTCTTTCGGTCCGAACTGCAAAATCGACATTTCGTGAGGGATAAGTTTGAACACGCGGATGTAAGGCGCTCCGTCGGAATCGCAGCCTTCAGAACTAGAGGGAATTTTGTCGTCGTAGAGGGTAGACAAGTCCGGATCGGGTGTTAGCTTTACATCGAACGATGGAATCGTGGACTTCGGAAGTCCCTGACTGGATTTCGGGGTCGAAGCCCCCGCCGCCGACTTGCTCTGGGATAGCGATATCGACGTACACAACAGCACGACCGCAATTATCAGTGCGGTGAATTCTGGAGCATTTGGCTGCCATACCCTGTACGCATGCACGTGACCCACCCCGCCTGCGAATCGGATGATGCTAGAACATCGGCACCCAAATCACAAACCTTTGGTCACGGGATTGTACGAAGCCTCTGGCACGGCGGACGCTAAAGCGTGTTCCCGTCTTCCAGCCAATCTCCCGCGACGGAGCAGTTCGATAGTGTCCTAATTTGAATTATGCGTTTTTCCCGGCACGCGCAGCGGAGGCTTCGCGACCGCTAGTATTGAGTGCTTCATCCGCCACCACTTGTTTTCGAGATGCGATGCAATCGGGACACGCTTGCTCATTCAATCGTAGCGATTGGAGGCTGCCCTGCAAATCTGTGATCGCGTGTTCGGCACACGTCGCCGCGCAACTGAGGCACCACGGGCGATCATTGTTTCCCGCCACGGTTTGACGGGCTTCCAGTCCCGAGGGATACTGCCGCGTAGCGCCTCCTGTTGGACGGAAGAAGTCCTCTGGCTCTCCACGACCCAAAATCCGCTTGCACCTGACCTCGACATGCTCGTCTCGCCAATCCGTCAGAACGGCGTAGCTCACGCAAACAAATTCCCGATTGTCCATCAAAGAGCCGATGTCCTTCTCGTGCTGTCGCTCTAGGGTACGGGCAGTCTTTTCTCGGCAGCTAATGTTTTTCCATTCAATGTGAATGAGTGGTCTGCAGTTTCGCCAACGGGTCGCTTTGTTGTGCGACCACACCACGATGTCCGCGTACTTGCCGTGCTTCTCCTTCGCCGTCTTCGGGTACTTCCTGACGGGAATTTCAATGCCGATTTGACTTATGTCTAGCCCTGCATTTTGAAACTGCGGGATCAGATGTCGGACGAAAAGATTCACGACTTCGCGCTCCCTTACATACCACGGCGCATCTGCCAGATCAGGCAGTAGGGTTTGAAGCGCAGCGCGAAACAACTCGTCAAATTTGCGCGTCGGGTCTGGAAGATCGCGGAACTGACGGAAGGTACTCATGTCATTGCGATGATTTCATTGTAGGGAGAATGTCGGGCGGAAGTTCGCACGGAAGGTCACTGCGAAAGGATCGTCTTGTTTCCGCAAACCCATTTACTTGCGCCAAACGGTTTGTGCCTGAAGTTCGTTGTTGTAGGCGAGGTCGAGGTCTAGGATACGTTGTAGTTCACCATGATGAGGAAAGCAGAGTATCGTCCCGTTACTCAATACCAGCAAGATCATTGCGTGTGGTGCGTTCACGAGGCGACGCAGGAAGCGGTCCGGAGCGAAGGCAACATGACCACCATTTGCCGCTGCTGCGGCGATTCGAGGTGCATGTGGCTGTCAGCGGAGAGGTGCGAGCAAGCCGTAGGAACGTAAGACCCTCCATGTCCGGCCTGTTTGCCGTCTACCCGCTCTGTTCCGGGCAGCCGCGTCCCGAGTTCCCCAATCTAACGGTGCGCACCTAATGCCCCAACGGTTGAGTGTAGCTGTGAAGTAAGATATCCAAAAGCTCAACATCCTTTTCCTTCAACCCGATTCCCTCGAAATCGGAACCCGAGTAGCCGACTAGTCGCACGCGAAATCCTTTTGACTTCTCGCTCAATGCCATCTGACAGATGGAGAAAGTCACAAAACATGGCTGATGCAATGAACCTCTTGGAGCGTTTTCTCGGGCGAGGATGCTCGCATGAGTTCTGTTGGCCACGCACCGACGACAATGGCGGCCACTACCAGAGATGCCTGTCTTGCGGGATAGCTTACCGATATGACTGGAAGAGGATGCGACAAACTGGTCGTTTACTGGCGGCAGGAGAGACAACGAAGATAGGGCCGAAACGGCAGTCAAAGATAATGATCGTAGACGACGATCCGGACCTTCGCCTCGCGCTGGGTTTACGTCTGCGAGCCAATCATTACAAAACCTTGAGCACGGGCGACGGCTATTCTGCACTGGCTCTAGCTCAAAAAGAACACCCTGATCTCGTCCTCCTCGACTTGGGTCTGCCCGGACTCGCGACTGGAACTGACGTGCTAACACATATGCGCACATTCCCATCACTCGCTCCGATTCCTGTGATTGTGATCACGGGACGAGACTTGCGAGACTGTAAACAATCCGTGCTCGAATTAGGAGCGGCAGGCTGCTTCCAGAAGCCTTTCGACAATGCAGAACTGTTAAACCTTATTCGTGTTTCGTTACCAGCTTCAGCCTAAAAGAGCCGCGCCTGAATCTCAGCGACTTCCGCAGGCGCGGAGCAGACTTCGTCGTCGCTACATGAGACCAAGCAGACAAGAAAGACGGCGTCCCAGCAAATCTCTTTGAGTCGCGGGACGCCCGTCGAACAGCCCTCCCCAAGGGCTGCTTGATGTCAGGCTAGTTCGTATTCACGGACTCCGGATATGGCTCCTATGTGCATCCGACGGCACGGGTGGTGGGCTCATTCGAGTGAAGGGTAGAAAAGCACGAAGATCGGAAGCTATGACCGTGGTAAAAGGCGTTCTGGTAGATGGCGACGATCTGCTATGTGACGCCGCTGCTACGAGCGAGTCGTTTGCGGACTCCCCACTACCCATAGAGCCAGTTCCAATGTAGTCTTAGGTTCAAGACGAGAGGATGAGGAGATTCTGTGCACCTCTCTCGCAAAGGCACCATCCGCGGAATCGGAAAACTCTTTCATTAGCACAGTGGCACCCGAATCCTCAGGCCGACCTTCGTCGAGCGACAGGTGCTATCAATCGCCACTTGCCATCTATGATCCTGACTTCATCCCGCTTCAATATCTCAGTAAGTGCCGCGCCTACCTCGGAACCGCTGGCTCCATGCTTAAGCGTTCTAAAGCAAATCTCGGAGAAGTGGCTGTCGGGCTTCTCGCGGAGGTCTATGCGTACATGATTCAAAACATCCTTCATATCCATCGGAAAGTATCCTTTCGTTGGGAGACGCAAAGGGACGATGAGGTAGGGCACAGTAGGATGCAGCGATTCGAAGGGGAACTGCTGGTTCTGTTACTGCGCAGCAAAGAGGGGAAGCTGCCGTCACCCAATTTCCGATGTGGGGAGCGACTGACCCGGTAGCACCCTATGGACGCTCGCGACAATAGCAGTCGTCGGGTCCGTTGTATGTAGGGAGAAGACCGGACAGCACAACTAAGCTTGTAAGAGCCCTCCAACGTTGTGTTATGCGAATCTCCTTGCTATTGTCTTAGTCAAAAGCTAGCTTCAAAGAGTCCCTTCCGCATTTCTCCGTTCCGCTTCCGGGCACCTAATCCTCCGGACGGACTCTTTGCGAACCGATAGAAATGGGGTTCACTTATGGAGCACAATCGTTTGTTACTGACGAGCCCACGCTTATGAGCGCAATCGGTATCTCGTCCGCTCTGTTTATCGTGCTATTCGCGGCCCTGCTGCTCTACCGGATTATGGGACTGAAACCGGGGATTGCCGGGATCAGATCACAAAAGATGTGCCCTTCATGCGGGTTGATCACGTCGCGGTTGAAGTTCTTGCATAGAGTGTGGCACGTCTTTCTTGTAGCCACGGCACCGCACGACTCCCGACTGAGACCGAACGGCCGGGCGGCGGGCAAGAGGAACACATGGTTGCCCTCCAAGTGGGACGCCCTAAATTGAGGTCCGAACCATGAACTCGCCCAAGGTTGAGTACCGTCTCGTGAACCAATATCTAAAGCCTCAGTGTTCGTGGTGTGCCACGGACGCTACGCAAGAAGCTATTAAGCAACAAGGCAACATTACTGTTATTAGCCGTTGCTGCGACGATCCGAAGTGCATGAAGTTATCCGTAGAGATGTGCGAGCGCACCGTGGCAGCATGATAAATGTGACGAAGTTGCCTTATGGTCTTTCCCCCGAATGTCTGGATTGTCATCTGCGTCCCGACGATTTCTTCTGTTCCCTCTCCGAAGAAACGCTAAAGGCTTTCGCCCAAATCAAACACACTTCTGTTCTGCCGCAAGGTGCTGTCATTTTTGTTGAAGGACAAAAAGCTCGTGGAATCTTCATGGTTTGCGAGGGCCGGGTCAAGCTCTCCACAAGTTCCCGTCGTGGAAAAACCCTCATCTTGCGGATTGCAAAACCGGGAGAAGTCCTCGGTTTACACGCAGTTGTTACGGGCAAGCCCTATGAATTGACGGTCGAGACAATGCAGCCATGCCGATTGGCTTTTGTGGATGGACATGACTTTCTTCAGTTTCTCAAGAGGCACGGTGATGCTTCTCTCCACTGCGCCCAGCAAATCAGTCGTGACTGTAAGCATTCCCATGATGTGCTCCGATCTATCAGCTTGTCGCACTCAGTCTCCGGCAGAGTGGCGCAGTTCTTGCTAGAGTCGGCTGCTGCTGGGGTGCTCAAGGAGGGAGTGGTCACAACGACTATCGCTCTCACCCATGAAACCATCGCTCAGCTTACGGGCACGAGCCGGGAGACGGTATCACGCACTCTGAATGGGTTCAAGAAAGAAGACATAGCGGAACTGGACGGCTCTATTTTGACCATTCACAACAAGGCCGCATTGGAGCGGATTGCAACGATTTAGTCGTCGGGGAACTGATTGCACTTTGCAATCATTGAGCAATCGTGAGCAATTGTGAACAGAATCATTGGTACCGCAGTTGTATAAAAAGATCGATCTACTAGCCACAACACCCCACTGTGCATACCCTCTCTCCACTGATTTTGCTGCATGAAAACGGATACAAAGTTCTGACAGTCGCCAACGATGGCGATGATGTGCGGCTTGTGGTGGAAGAACTTCAGAATAGGATTGTCCGCGTCGGCGAAGGGGAATTCGATGCCACCGTAGGTTTTGGCAAGCGCCACGGCTAAATCGGGGGCCTCAGTCGGGTAGTTCCTACCATGCTGTATCCACGCACACCTTCAGCCACAGAAAAAAGCTCCACTTTGCCTTTAGTGGATTGCCGAAGACCACGTATCAGCGCGAGTGGGGGCTCAGCCGTCTGCTGGGACAATAAAGGTAAGACTCAATAATGTGGTAACGATGTGTGATACAGCGCGGCGTGGACAAGCATTCCAGCGTAGGCATTGTCTTCGCTGGCTGGCGTGGTAAAGGTCATTCCGTGTCGCCAACGCTCCGGAGCCTCAGGATGAACTCCGCTTAGGATCACCCATCCGCTTCCGAATGTCCCTTCCACGACTGCAGGAGTTCCGTCAGGATACTTACCGACAACCTCACCCCACCCGGCGAACTGCGGACCATCCTCCCAGTACTGATCGAGCGATGGTGCTGTGGGAGTAGTAATTGTCACCGCAGTCTTGCGGATACCCCGATTTTCTGCGACGTAGTAGCCGAACCTCACGCCTGAGGTCAGATTCAAGCCGTTATAGGGGGAGTTCCCAGCAAAAAAAGCACCCGCACAGATTCCGAGGTAATTCAAACCGTTCTGAACCGCCGAACGAATGTTCGCGGTCGTGCCCGAAGTCAGGCTCTTGCCGATGTCAACGAAATTTCCACCCGGAACAATCAAGAGTCGATATTCCTGCATCTGTGACTCGCCCATCTCGTTCAACTGCGAAGAATTCGAGGTCGAATAGTTTAGGTGGTTCATGTTCAGGATGGTCTCGACGGCCTCGACATCGTTAGGAGAAGTTCCGGTTCCATTGAACAGGAGAATGGGAGCAACGCCTCCGGACGCAGGTGGGGTTGATGTCGCGGCAGCGGAACCGTTCGCGCCTTTCGCAGACATGCTGCTTTTTTCACAGCCAATAATGGCAGTTGATATCAGTACCAGAGAAGCAATGATGAATCCTCGACGCGGGAGGGTCATTTTTGTTCGCCAGCGCGAGTCTATCACCGCGACAGCCCCGTGCACCCAGCCAGCGCGTATTCCGCTTTATAGGGGCACAATACTATAATGCTGCGATGAGCAAGCACCTCGAATCGCTGCATCAGAATCTTCTCAACGGCAAGCTACCCCATAACCTAAGTTGGAGCGAGGCTGTCGAACTGGTCGAGCATCTGGGTGAAGTCCAGCCCCACGGGGCCGATGAATTTGTGTTCCGCGTCGGAAGCCAACGCGAGTTTTTCAAGAAACCGCACACCCATGACCTTGGCGTGGAGGAAGTTTCTCGGCTGCGTAAATTTCTGAAGGAAGCCGGATCGGGTGCGCAGGTCGAAGAACAGTCCCAGCCCAGCCGTATGATTGTCGTCATCGACCACCACGCCGCCCATGTTTACCAAGATTCCGGGGGAAGCCGTCCGGCTGGCGAACGCACGGTGCAACCTTACGATCCTTTCAATTTCCATCATCACCTGATTCATCGAAAGGAAGCTCACTACGGGGGCGAGCGCATACCCGAAGAGGATTCGTTTTATGAGGAGATCGCGAAAGATATCACTCCGGCGAATGTGATCGTCCTCATCGGTCACGCCACTGGAAAAAGCAGCGCCGCCGACTTCTTGAAAGAGTATTTAAAGACCCATCATCCCGACATTTCTCGACGGGTCATTGCTACCGAAAGCGCAGACCTCTCGTCGGTGACTGAGCCTGAAATTGAGGCGATTGCAAAGCGGCACATGATCGCGGCTGCCTGACAAGCGTGGTTCCAGAAAAGCGTGCTGTAAGGACGTGAGAGGTGGCAAAGATGACGCCCACCATTAAGCTGATTCTCGTCGCCGTGGTTTCGTTCGTTCTGGGTCATATCAGTTGCGCCCTCATCCACCACTTTCACCACCACATGCACACTATGGTGAGATAAAACCGCGGCCTTAATTAGCGGGCACAAGTTTCGTCCACCCCTTCAAGTAAACCGCCTTCGCCTGATCCAGCGTCATCGTTTTATTCACGCACACCTTCCGCCACAACAGAAGCTCCACTTTGTCTTTGGTGAATGAGCCAAACGTGCCCGCGTGCGGTTCGAACCAGATGTTTTCCTGCGTATCCAAGCCTCCCATCCAATGCGGGTACCAATGGTCAAATTCCCCAGAGGATTTCTTTGTGTTCGCCGGGTATCCGTATGCCGCGAGGATGGCGTTCTTCTCCGCAGTAGTGACGCTCCGAGGTCGGTCGCTGTTGGATACACACGCCTGCGATGTGTCCATCGCACCCGGCGTCAATTTGGCGTCGGGCACCGTGCAAAAGCCGCTGGATTTGTCGATGTCGATCTTGCGGCAGTGCTGCGCCAAGGCGACGGTCGCTGCGAACAGGAATGTAAGGATGATCAGGACCTTCGTCAGCGTCATTTTGATCATTGGGGCAAAGGAAGATGTTACTGTTGAAAATAGATTCAATCGCGGTTAAGACAATTACGCTCTCCAGACTTACAGCGTGGCCCACAAGAATGCATCGAGCGAGCTAAAGTGTCGCGAGAAAAGTTGCAGCCATCCAGATGAACGGAAGTCCTAGACCGATGGCGATTCGCCATGTTTCGAGAGCGCCAACGGTAGCGGGTCTACCCCTCAAAACCAGAGTCTGGGCAGCCAAATCGTGCAAGGCCTGTTTTTCCTTCGACGCAGCAATTGTAATGACGCTGAACGCACCAATTCCATAACAACCCAGTAACACCTTAGCCATCGAACGTTCCACAGCACGGCCAATACTGATCCTTTGACCATCAATCCCCGTTACGTAAATGTTCAAGATGTGCTTCCCCAAGGTCGCTTGGCGCGGCGATGCCTCGCATAATGCAAAGTAAACAGGGCCCAGTGAGAGAATGAACGCGAACACTATAAAAATCTTGGCGCTATACCCGAGGGACTTCCATGCTTCTTCGGGCGGCAACTGAGAAGGCGTCCAGATACCAATGGCGCTAACACACCTCGCCAGAACGACAATCAGGAGGAGAAGCGAAAGGAGGATCGCGGAGTCGATAGACCACGCGGCCAAGCGCCGACTAAACGTGGCATACGAGATAACGTCGGTATCCGTCAAGTTGAAGCTCCCAACAAAACCGCAACGCCGAACCTCAGACTGTCAGCCAGAGTTTACACTCAAATCCTTTCTAGCAGGAGGGCTTTGGCTCGCTTCGGTGACTGTCCTTGTAGTCGCTCGCCATAGCACCAACCACGGCCCGTCCGGGTCATTGGCGCTGTCGCCTGATTCCGAGAGTTGATTGATGCCCAACCTCCGGGTTCACACCGATGTTCCCCATCCGTCAAAATCGCAAGAGCGTTCTTTGCCAGCGGTCACCATCCACGTCACCCACTGGTCGAGAATCTCGGGAGAAACCGCCGTCTCTTGGGTCCTGCCCTCTACTCGCCATTTGCGACGCAGAAATGGGCCCCTCGATTCAACGTTGACCTCGTAATCCGTCTGTTCCCGAAGCAGACGGCACAAACTCTCGGCAGCCTCCCGACTCGCTGAGTTGTAGGAAAAATCCAAACGCAGCGTGCTCTCAGCCGTTACACCGTGTTTCTGTAAAGCAGCCCATGTCTGGCGATTCATCGCAAGCTGTTTCTCAAGGACGGCGTCGTTGTGTGCGTCTTGCATGGAACCCCATGATACCCGCGCTGATGTAGAATTCTCCGGCGAATCAAATCCCGCTTCAGCAGGAGTGACCGTGAACTACGCCCGTATCGCATTAGCCTCTCTCGGGGGTATGGTCGCCTACTTTGTCTATGGCTTTGCCATGTTCGCTGCGTGGCCATCCATGAAAACTGAATTCATGAAGTACCCCAACGTCTATCGTCCCAAGGACGAGATGATGAAGGTGATGCCCTACGGCATGATCGCCATCCTCATCGCTATCGTGGTCGTCGCCATTCTCTACGCAAAAATCTATACTGCTGATGGCGGCATCGTATCAGGCATATGCCTCGGCGCACTCATCGGACTTTTCTCTGTCTGCACCTTCGCAATCCACAACTACATCAACCTGAACATCGGGCTTACGCTGACAATCTACCAGTCCATCGCCTACTTCATTCAGTGGGTCATCGTGGGCGCAGCCATCGGCCTCATTTACAAGCCATCGTAGATTTTTCCGCAGAAACAGAGTTATCGAGAGGCACGCTTTTGGAGGGTTGCCAGAGGCTGGTTCTCGATCGCCGAGAACGCCCATCGCTACGAAAGCGACAATGGATTCTCGTCTGACATCGTGATCGATGATCTTGGGTTGGTGGTTATCTACCCCGGCGGTTGGGAGCGGATCGGCATGGTGTAAGAGATCGAGCCCCCGAATTACGAAAAGTATTATTCAGAAGTCGTTAGTGGCAAGCATCAGACGGAATTCTTCGTACCTTCTGTTGCAGGGCTCACAATAGATTGCGCCCTCACCACAGTTTGTAGCTCCGTAAGGACACTTGTATTGGTTCCCGACTGGCATTGTCGGCTGCCAGCGGGAAGTGGGAGCGGGGGCAGGCGAGGGGACGGGGGCAGGCGGGGGGACGGCAGCAGGTGTTGGGACAGGAGCAGGGACGGGAGCAGGAGCGGGGACGGGTTTTGTTCGGACATACAGGACTGCTGCCGCGCCCGTTCTGATTCGTTCTTCCAACTCGTCTAATGTTTCTACCCGCCCGTTTCTTACCGCGACAAGCTCCAAGTCGGGATAAAGACTCCTTGCGCATAGAAGTGCGTCCACAATTGTAGAGTGGGAATGAGTGCAGGCTCCGCGTGCTGGCCGGTACAGTGTTTGAGCCATTGATGCGTCCCCAAGACAGGTAGTAGGTTTGGTGAGCTTTTTTCTTCAGCGCCTTTTCATGCCTGCACATTAGCACGGTAACCAGCCCATTGGTTACTCAGACGTGGTGACCTCCGTACATGTCTGGAAGTAACGGTCCGAGGGCCGCGTTGACGGAGCCGGACGAAGTTGTCAGAGAGCGCGAATGCCTTAACAGCAGCTAGCCGCTGGCTCTAGAAGCCTTTCCAGATGCTTCCATCGAGTTTGTTAACACTGGGGTCATCAGGGCGATAGCGAACATTTATCTTCTGATTCACCCGAATGCGATCACGGGCGGCAAAGACCCTCTGTTTGGAGGACACCGTTGGTTGCCAAAACGATTCGCCAGTGTAGGGTCCATCATTGCCAATCGGAATTTGTAAGCCACCGCTAACCGGAACGTTTCAATGCCGTCAGAATCCTGCACCCTGTCAATATCGACTGCGGTGACTTCGCCCGGTATCTCTGGCCATCGCCAAGACCAGAGCAGCGAAATCGCATCGTAGAGATAGTCAAACACGGTGGCCGAAGTAGAACAAACAGAAACGCGGACAGTCAAGGTCGCTGAGTTTCAGCGGTTCCGGAAACGCTCGCTATAATCGCTTCTTGTTCAGGTTCTAAATCGGCTCGTAAACTGATAGGACTGTCAACTTCAGCCGGGTACCGACCTCAGGATGAGCCCGGAGCAAACGCCAATAGTTGCGCCGTGCTGTGACTTGAGAACAACTGGGACTGACACTGGGGTATTTTGCGATCAGGCACCAGCGCCGAAGTTTTTGGGCGATGATAATGTCCCGAATTTCAGGTCTTGCGTGCACTTTTGTAGGCCCCCGGAATCGGCATTCTGCCGTTTTCCCCATGTTGTTGGATTTCTTTGAGCAACAGAATCACGATCCGTGTGTGAATTCTGCTCTTAGGTAAGGGTTTCGAAAGTTCGGGAACTCACCCTGAAGATGTTTTGAAAACTTTTCAAAGAGGGCCTTCTAGTCGTCGTGGGCAGTCTAGCGCCAGTCCGGGGCGCTGACATCATCATCTTCCGTGAGGGACGGTTGCGCGAACGAAGCTACGCATCCTCCGGATGGAGATGTCCAAGATCGTAACCGTTTCACTCCGGTAGGAGCGGCATGCGCTTTCGATCTCGACTTTGTTGCCCACGTGCTTGCTCATAATTATTCCGCCCTGCACGGCCCAATGACATCCACCAGTTCCCCGGTATCCTTGTCGAATCCGAACAGGATTTTGCCAGCGGAGGACTGCATCTCCACGACCTTGTAAAGCGGTTCGCTGGTCAGGTTGACACTCTTGCGCGTGAATACCATCGGACTTACCCTTCGGGCTTTGTCCAGCATGGCGGTGAACTGCTCGTAATGGCTCATTTTTGCTCTCCTTACGGATAATACTCATTCCTCAAACAGGTTTATAACTTTGCTGTGTTCGTTTATCCGCCAAGTGAACTGTTCGCCGAACCGCAGGGTGAATTCCTCCGGCGTCAGGTTGGAATTGATGACCACCACGCCCTCCTCCTCGTGCAGAGTGTCAATGATTTCAAATAGGTTGGCGGTGCGGGCCTCGGTCAAACTCACCTTGTCAATTTCCTCCAGATATAACCTTGACTTGACCCCCAGCCTGCGGTACTTGATGATCTTTTCCACGGTAATGTCAGGCTCGTCGGTGCAATAAGCTCCGTCCTCGTCCTTGTCAAATCGCTTCATTGACCATACGGTGTGCTGATCTAGCAAAATCTTTGCCTTATCCCGCCATACCGCCGTCTTGTTATTTATCTTGTTTCTGTCAGTTGCCACGGCCATGCTGGTACCCATGAAAAAGCGGTACAGGTTGTGGGCGTATAACGCCGATGTCCATACCGTCTTGCCAGCGTGTGGTGGGCCAAAGAACGACCATCCGCCTTCAGGGAAATCCTTGAGCATCTGAATGATGGTTTTCTGCTTCTCTATGCTGACTACGCTGGCTGTGCCTTCGTATGGCTGCAGATTGCTAAGGGTATGCTGCCTGTATGCCGCTGGCATATGGTGGAAGTAGGTTTGGGCAAAGTTCTCCAGTCGATTCACATACACGGTGCAATGGCCACAAGCCTGCGTTGTTTGCGGGTAGGGAGAAAAAAGGTCAAACTTCTTTGGCTCCCGTGGCACCGTACCTGTGCCCTTGCATTCCTCGCACTTGGCAATTCGCTTCTCGGCTCTGTCCACGAACCATTGGTACCCTTCCTCTCCCAAGGCACTGGCTACGCTGTCGTACCATAACTGCCGATGGTCAGCCATCGCTACACCACCGACTTGCTGAACTTGACGCCGCCCGTGGGGTTCTTCAGGTATTCGGGTCGGTTGTCCTGTTCCGTGGGTTTCTTGGAAGCAAACTCTGCATCCGCATCCATTTTGGCAAGGATCGACTCGTACTTGGCGCATAGCCAGTCAACCTTATCCTGCTTCGTGGTCTTGATTCCCCGGCTGTACATCGGGTTCTCAAACACATAGGCTATTGCCTTGGCATACTTGGCTTCGCCAACACCAGCCCCGAGGGTTTCCAATCGCCTCGTCCATTCGCCATAGGTATTTGGGTCAAGGGGCTTGACCATACCCAACCGCTTAACCAAGTCATCCACCAAGGGGGATGGTGCAGGGGTTGGTTTTTCTTCCACTGCTGCTTCCGCCATTCCCTTCTTTGCTTGCTCAAAATACCCATCCACGACCGAACTTGAAACTCCCTCCCCCCGCGCCTCCGAAGGAGGCGCAAGCGCGTTCAGCGCAGGGTGAGGTTCACTTAACTTCGGTTGGGTGAGGTTAGGTTCGGTTGTCCCGAGGTCAAGTCCAGAATTCACATCAATTCTGAGGTTTTTGAGCTTAAGGTTCTCGCAGGTTGCTCTCGACTTACTCGCACCACACTCGCAATCTGCTCTCGACCAACTCGCAGAGCACTCGCAACATACAAATAAATGCGAGTAATCCGAGAGTAATCTGAGAGTCGTGTCGTAGCTGGAATTGAGGGTCCTCGACAGTTCCCACGCGCAGCGCGGAAAGTCGCCGTATACCCATTGATGAATAAGAATGTTGAGGTAGATGCCTTGCTGCGTCATCGTCATACTGCGAATTGAGGGGCTGCTTTGCCAGTCCTGCCAGAGAAGGGGAATAAATGGCGGGACGCGATGTAGTTTGTCCTGTTTTGCCATCACTTCATCTCCCGGACGTACTTGACCCCGACTTTGTAGACCATGACACTTCCATGTTCTTCGGTGTCGATGACGAAGGTGAATTTGCGGATGCGGTTTACGGTTCCGGTGAGGCGTTCGCCATCTTGAAACACCACGAATACAGGTTGACCCTTGCGCTCGAACAGCCAGTCTTCATTGTGCTGGAGCTGTTTGCGGTCGATCTCGTCTGGGCCGATCTTTAAGGTGGCTGGCTTTTGGGTCGGTTGCGATGCTGGCGGTGCTGGTTTCGCACGCTGGTAGATTGGCTTGTTGGCTTCTAGCATAATCACCTAAATGTTGGCGGGGAGCCATTTAGGTAACTCCCCGCCCTGATTTTGTGAAACTCGCGGCTTGAGGCCGCTAGTGGCTAATACGCAAAGGCCCTAAAATCGGCTTCCGAGCAAATCTTTGGTTCTTGTCAGTCCCCGTAACAGGTGGGAAGGGGCGGGCGTTCGCTTCCTTGATCTGCAAGGTTCGCCGTTTCGCCTCGCCCCCGTTGGTTAGACTTCTTCGTCTACTTCGGCTGCTGGCAACATCCCTTGGCAAGCCATTTCCTCCAGCGCATCTTCCACACCCCGCATATAGCCTGCGCTGTATTCGCTCTTCTCAGCGGCGTTTGCTCCCTGTTTGTACTCCAACAATTCTTGGGTGAGGTTTTTCTTATAATCGGCTAGGGTCCAGTCAAACTCAGCATTGCTATCAACTGCCTGCCTGCCGTCTTCAACGCCATGTTCATGGGTCATATAGCGCATAAAATAATCAGCCCTCAATGTGCATTTGGTTATAGGCGGCATCCCAGCCGCTCGTTGTGTTATTTAAATTTAAAGTCCTTGGCTGCCTACTGAGCGTTAATACCCGGCCTCTGGAGTTCCCGAAGGCCTTTTCCCACTCATTGGTACATGGCGGCCAACTGCCATGAGCGGTTGGGAAGAGCGTGGCTTGTACGTCGAGGTTGGCGCGAGACTCTTCATCTTGCCTCGCGGCGGGTGCCAGTGATAGAGTTCCGGCGTCCAAGCTGCCTTGCGCACTATGGAGGAGAAAATGAAACTGGTCGAATTTCACGTCGCTAACTCGGGTGACCTAATTGGGGTCAATCCGGATAGCGTATGCAGAATTGGCAAGGGTGTGGCCGCGGGCGCAACTTTCATCAAACAGGAAGATGGTTCGTCAGTGGAAGTTAGCGAAGATTACGCGACAGTCAAGAAAGCATTGAGCGATTGATCCGGATCCGGTTTCTTCTGCTCCTCCTGTTCTTCCGCTTCTGGATCGTCGATGTTGACGCCGTCGTCGGCGTGGAGACCCTGCTCTTTGGCAAACGCCTTCAGTTTGCGGTCGGCGTGCTGGAGGCTGTAGGCCGCGCACTTCTTGTTGAACGTTGCCCAGTCGGGAGCGCCAAAATTCTCTTGGTTCTCATTGGCCGTCCGATCCTTGCCTCCGTCCACATCAGTTCGGTATCCGGGGTTACAAAGCCGCTGCTTTACCTCGTAGTAGCGGGCGATGTTCTCGTCGAATTTTTTCTGCGCTTCTTTCCGAAAATCCTTGGCTTTTTCCTCGTGGTCGATGGCCTTGCCAACAAGTTTGGATATGCGCTCGCTCGGCTTCTTGAGGATCGCGCCGAGATCGGCGGATGACATCGCAATCGCCTCGGAATACTGCTTCTGCTGAGGCGACAACTTCTTAGGCGCAGACTGAGGATGTGTGGCTGCCGGAACGAGTCGGCGAATGGCCGGGGTTGTAGTGGATTGAACGCTTGCGGGTGTCAGGTTTCTTAGAGTCTCGCCAGTTGGGATAATGACCGCGGCGACGGTCGCCGAAGTTGGGTTAGTAACTGGTTCCGAAGCTATCGAGGGTGGGATGTTGTTGCTGGTAATCGCTTGGGTGGACATACTCCTCGCACAAGAATCCCCAGCAGCCCCGAGGGCTGAATCTGGGTTGGATTCTATGCGGGAACAAGAGGCCCCTTAAGGTGGGACCAAAACCACGCGATAGTTGCGGCAGAATAATTCAGATCGCTACCAGCGTCAACAATCGTTTGGACATTGGAGATCGTCATGGCGAGACGGTCGGAATTCGTTCAGCGTTCCAATTTGTCCTGAATGTAGGCTCGCAGGTCGCTGCCCTTAATCCGTAGCAGGCGCTTCTTCGCTCTAGGATTTGCGAGATTGGCGATTCGCCGCATGCGACCCATGATTCGTGTCGCTGTGTCGTATGACACGCTCAGGACTGCCCCAACTTCCGTCGGTGAGTACATGTGATCAGGTTTGATTTCGACGTTAACCATGCGCTTTTTCCACGCTTGCCGTTTCTTCGGCGGCGCGCTTAACAAACGGTAAATTTCTTGTCCGACCTTTGTGAGATCAGGGTTGTCCGGTGCATAATTCTTCCGACTGGAGACGTTGCTCAGAGTGGGGACTTCATTGTTTGAAAGGCTCATGGTTCCTAATACCGTCGCAGCTAGGCAAACGCCGAAATTTTGTACTAGAATTTGTACTAGACTTTGCGAAATGAGCGAAATCTGCTGAACATGCGAAATCTCCGTAACACGGGTTTTCAAGAACATACGACTCATCAGGGACTTACAAAATAGCGGCTTTGTTCGAGTCCTACCTGAGGAGCCATTCTTTCAGTAGTTTACGAACCCCCACCTGCCATTCACCTGCCGTTTAATTCTGTGCAAGGGCAAGTTGAACGATCTTGCTGTGCGCCTCACGCATGTCCACCGATGCTGCATCGCCGTAAATATTCATAGTCGTACGAACGTCAGCGTGCCGCATGAGTTTCTGTTGGACTCCTACCGTGGTTCCCGCAGCGTCAATCCACATTCTGAAAGAATGTCGAAACGAGTGAGTCCCGATTTGACCTACTCCGCATGCCTTGCCGGCTCTATCGAGTTCACGCCAGAATCCGGTGTACGAGTATGGGAGCCTACCGTGCTTCAGCGGGCTGGCAAAGATCCAGTCGTGGTTCTCTGGGAACTCTGCGGCCTGCTTCCACACCTTCAACCTTTCGAGCAAGTCGTTGGCGATGACAAGCGACTTGCGCGACTCATCGGTTTTCACTTCGTCGACATTCTGTTCCACGATGCCACGCTCTACGCGAAGAAATCCGGCCAGCCAATCAACGTCAGCCCACTTCAACGCCAGACACTCGGACACTCGAAGTCCGAAGCAGACGCAAAGTAGAGCGATCGTTCCGAAGGGTTCCCTCAAGTGAGATAGGAGCAAACGAAACTGCTCAACCGTGAGGCTACGAGGCTGGCGTATCCGCTTGGACGCACCCTTGATAGTCACCAGTCCAATTGGGTTAACCTGCATCGGTATGTCTTGCTTCCACATTGCGAAGCTCCAGAGCGAACTGAGGATTCCGCGAATGTGAACTCGACTCTTCGGCGCTAGAGCAAGCGTGTCCAACCACATCTCCACAGGCCTTGCTTGCAGATCGGTGATAATGTTCTCACCCCACCTCGGCAAGATGTGGACAGTGATCCATGACTCATAGCCGCGTTTCGTGTCTAAGCGCGTGGGCATTCTTTCGACTCTATATTGTTCGACCAACGAATTAACGGTAGGAACTGCGCTATGGCTAACCGGCGTTTCGACCGCATCTCGCAGTGCTTTTGCTGCCCGCCACGCCGATGCCTTCGTGGGATACTGTCTCACGCTGCCGATCTTCTTCGATCGTCGCTTGCCATTCTCCCACCAGAAAAAGTTCCAGGTGTTGTTGCGTTTGTCCAAGACCACACTTCCATCTCTATTCCGTGCTCTCATTGAATCCTCCCGTTCGAGAGAGCAACAGACGGCGCTGTGAGTTTAGCATCCAGATCAGAGCGCAGAAAACGCCACCTGGTCCGCCGAGTACCAGAAAGCAGGTGGCCTTTGAGTGTCCCTTGCCGCCTCCATAGCAAGATGGAGGGCGGTCGGGTGGGGCTGCTCTCTACCCACATGATCCCAGCGACGACCAGAATGAAGCACGCAAGAACGACCGCGACAGTTTCCTGTTTTGTGGTGGAGTGCATGGGCCGACCGGCTCTAAGATCGGTTGAGCGAGAAGGCATTTGTGATTCCTCGGCTGTTGGTGGTTCAAGGGAGGCGAGCGATTGCCGATTGACGCCGAGTCATGGTAGCATTCGCCCACTGCTAGCGAATTCGAGTGCCCCCGACCTCGCTTCTTAGCTTTAGTTGAAAACTCGCTTCGAAGTAAGTTAACAGATTAAACGACAGACCCTGACTTCCAGGAGGATTTCTCATATGAGATGGACCGGTTTCGCAGTGATCACTTTTCTCGTTGTGGGTTGTTGTGCCGCCTTCGGGCAGAGTTACACATTCGGATTTGAGAATTACAACGGCACGACTTTGTATTGCAACTACGAAACTTTCACGCTTTATAACGATGGATACCTTGTTGCGGGCGTCGATAACCTGCAGGCCTGCGGTGACCCGAGAAATGCCGTGTTAATCGGCGCGAAGACAAGTGTTCCGAAGAATGCCGGTCTGGGGCAAACAGGGCTCGCCTATGGAATGGCGGATAACCTTTATGATGCAATTTACGGCTTCGACACCCAAGAGCAGTGGTTTTTGATTTCGGAGACGAAAGCGGGGAGTGGAAAACATCCGAAGCAGGGATGGATCGGGCTCGCCGGATACAACGGATACATAGTTGGCGATAATGCTGGGATCCTGACCACAAATATACCGGGGGGCGACAGCGCTTCGGCAGGGTATTCGTTGGGCAAGGCAACGGTGGCGAGCGGAAAGACAGGATCGAAGAAATAGAGCTGTGGAGGAGTATGGTCGCTTCCCCGGAGCTGTTGAGGCCACGCTGGATTACGGGCGTGGCTTTTGTTATGGACCAGCGCTCGCCGAACGTTCCAGGGCGGTTTGAGATTTATGTCCAGAGACAATGAAGCGTCCTTTCGTGCTCGCGTCTCACCTGCCATTCGCCTGCCAGTAAGGCTGTCTTGTACTGCTTTCTATCGTTAAAACTGCCGTCTGTTGCCCTGCATGTTGTTGAGTGTACGTTTCGTCGGGGGTTCGAGTCCTACCTGAGGAGCCATTGTTTTCAGCCATTTGCAAAAACCCTGCAGACGAACTATTTAAGGATAGAAAGAGCGGCTCTACTTCGCATTTCTTCTGGTCAAAAGGGCAGGAGTGACTTTCCGAGGCACTCGGCGCTGCCTGCCCAACGAAAACTGGGCTCGAGCAAAACAGAGGCTGGTGGGAAGAGTGGCAAGTGTCACTTCTTGGGCTCTGAGTTTTGGTGATCGCCGCTGCCCTGCTCATCCTGAATTCGCAACACCATCCTTCGCTGCTGGGCTTCGTCGTGCTCCAGACGGGTTGCGATCTGCAGTTGAGTGTCTGCTTCTTCCTTGCGGCCTAGCCGGGCAAACGTCAGGCCGAGATAGTAATGAGCTTCGCGCGAGGAATCGTCGCTGGCCATCGCACGTTGCAGCAGATCGATTGCGTCGGAGTAATGCTTCTGTTCGAAAGCAACTCTGCCCAGGGCAGATAGAGCTCCGGCATGTTTCGAGTCTCGGGTTAGTACCTGGCGGAAATTGGTGGCCGCCTCGTCGAGGTCTTTCACATTGAGTTCGATAAGCCCGAGACGGAAGTAGGATTCTGTTTGCTCCGGAGCCAGCGCGATTGATCGCTCAAATTGTTCTCGCGCCTCCAGCGTATTCTCTAGAGCTGCGAGAGTCATCCCCAGTGCACAATGGCCGGATGCATCGTCGGGCCGCGCTTCGACGTAACGGGCGAACTGCTGGCGCGCGTCCTCGAATTTCCATTCCCCGAGAAACGCGCGTCCCAGGCTATAGAGAGCCACTGGATCGTTCTGGCGCAGCCTCGATGTTTGTTGGAAAGCTGCAATTGCGTCCTGCCACAGCGAGAGTTGCAGCGCCGTCGTTCCGAATTCAAATTGAACATCGGTATTGTCGGGCGCATAATTGCGGGCCTCTCGCAACAATGCTAGGGAGCCTGCGAAATCCCCGGCCGCCGCGGCGGTCTTGCTTTGATCCCGTAAAATTTGGACCAGCGCGTCCGACGCGTCAGTGCGAGCAGAATCAATGCGCAACGCTTCACGCAATTGAGGGACCGCATCGTCCGCGCGACCTTCCTGGAGATAGAGCAGTCCAAGATGCGCATGGGCAGGGGCGAAGTCTGCCTTTTTCAGAACAGCACGACGGAAAAGCTGTTCAGCCGCCACATCGCGATGTTGAAGGACTCGGACGACCCCTAACAAATCTAGGGCACGATAATCGTCGGGGGTAGTCCGCAGAACGGTCTGCAGATCGGTTTCAGCCTGAGTGAGTTTCCCCGCAGTCATAGCCTGAGCCGCGTCCTGTAGCAAGGACGCGGCCGAACCTGGCGCGGAAACCTGAGCGAGCGGCATCAGGCTCGAGAGTAATAGGACGCCGCAGAGAAGTTTGTTTCGCACCTTATTTTGGACTCTAGTCTCGGACTCTATTTCGTAATTTGAAATGCAGCCTTTCAGCTATTTTGATGGCTCGGTGATGGTGACGATGCGATCCGGTGTCTGATCCCGCAAAGTCTGGCGAATGCCGCTCGGCCAACGGATTTCGATTTCTCGGATGGCATAACCGGTACCCAACCCGAAGTGCAAACGCTTGTCGCTGGAGGACTGGTAGCTGCTGCTGGTAGTCACTGTGGCAAATTGATCGCCGAAAGTAGTGCTGACTCTGACCTGCGCTCCAATCGCATCGCGATTGCTCTTCACGCCGATCAGATTGAGGGTAATCCAGTGGTTCGGCGTGTCTGTTTGATTCAGCAGAACCCATGCGGGCCCATCGTTTGATGTGACGACCACATCCAGTTTCCCGTCGTTGTTAATATCCCCGACCGCTAATCCCCGCGCCGCCCAATTCTGATGGAACACGTCGCCGGAGGCTCCTGAAACATCCACGAACTTCTTACCCCCCTCATTTCGCAACAAAAGGGGCGGTTCGCGGTAACGCACATTGGGGTCGTACATTTCGATGGTATCGATCACGTGTGACTGGACGATCAGCAGATCCTTCCAGCCATCGTTGTCATAATCGAAAAAACGCACGCCCCAGCCGGAGTGCAAGAGAGAAATCGCATTAAGGCCCGTGACCGTGGTGGAGTAATCGAAAGTGCCGTCCTTTAGATTTGTGTAGAGCGCGTACCGCTGGTTCGCAAGATCGGTGATGATGATGTCCGGCCACCCGTCGTTGTTGTAGTCCTCAAAATCAACACCCATGCCGGCGAAGGAGTTGCCATTGCTATCGAGCCCGGCTCCGGAAGGCAATCCAACTTCTTCGAACGTTCCGTCGCCGCGGTTGTGAAAGAGGTATTCCGGCATTGAATCATTGGCGAGCAAGATGTCCATGAACCCATCGTGGTCGTAATCTGCGATCGCGAGACCCAAACCTTTTCCCGGCTTGTCGATTCCGGCCTGGTGCCCAACCTCGGTGAACTTCCCACCGCCGTCATTGTGAAACAAGAGTACTGATTCCGGCTTGAATAGATCGGGATGGCAATAAGAACGGTAGCCTCCCTTTTCGGGGCGGCCGCAAAACACATCGTCAAAGTCCCACTGCATATAGCGCGCAACCACGAGGTCAAGTCGCCCGTCGTTGTCGTAGTCCACCCAGGCGGCGCTCGTCATCCAGCCCGAGCCGGCCACGCCCGCGGCAGCCGTCACATCGGTGAATGTGCCGTCGCCATTGTTGTGATAGAGGGTGCTGCGGCCGTATCCGGCCACATATAAATCTTCGAATCCGTCGTTGTCGTAATCGCCGACGGCAACACCGGTGGAGTAGCCAATGCCCGTGAGGCCTGCACGCTCCGTGACATCTTCGAAGGTGCCATCCGATTTCTGGTGATAGAGCCGATTCCAGAACTTCGGGCTGTCCTTCTTCGGAATCGAGCCTTTTGGGGTCGGATCGTCGAGCCGCGCACCGTTGGCGAAAAAGATATCGAGGCGGCCGTCGTTGTCGTAATCGAACAGAGCTACGCCGGAGCCCATCGCCTCCAGAAGGTATTTCTTGCTGGTCAGAGAAGCCTGCTGGCGGAAGTGAATTCCAAGTTTTTCCGTGACATCGACGAAACGCCCCGGGGTGGGGGAGTTCGGGGCAACCGCAAAACTACGCCAAGTTCCGAAAATCAGAGCCATTCCCGTGAACATTGCGCGCGAGGGAAACTTGAAAAAGCTTTTCATCCTATCGGACCAGATTTTGCTGGAGCAGTGGCTTCGATTCGACCAGTGTAGCGCCTTCGGCAGCTTCCACCGGGCATCATTGAGCAGTGCCAATTGCGAAAATCATGACGATCTTGGAAGTGGATACCCGACACCTGATTGAGGGTTAATCTGCAAAAAGAACAAAGTTTAGAGCGTTTCGATCAAAAAAGAAACAAAATGATTGACTGTTGCTTAGGAGCCGCATTACGATTTCGGGTGATTAAGTTTGCATAAGCGTTAAGTCCAAGTGAACTTGACCGACGCCGAGGGGGAATTGCCATGACGCAAGACGCGCAGTTATCAGGAGTGACGTGGTTCAGAACCACCTTTTATGCGATCGCATTGCTGGCGGTCGTTGTATTCAGCGCGCTTCCGATGCTTGCCCAATTCGACACCGGCACGATCACTGGCAGGGTGACGGATCCGTCTGGAGCGGTTGTCGCACATGCGGCGATCACAGCGACAAACGTGGGCACCGGCATTCAAAAGAGCTTGGTCACGGATCAGAATGGCAATTTCGTCGCTTCTGCATTGCCTTATGGAACGTACGTCGTCGAGACCCGCGCCAGCGGATTCGCCGATAGCAAGAGTCAACCGGTCGAACTCAGCGTAGGCGCGACGGTGCAAGTGAATCTGACGCTTGGGGTGGCGGCGTCGCAGGAGAGTGTCCAGGTCAACGGAACGTCCACGACGGTTGACACCTCATCAAGCCTTTCTGGCACAACGTTGGACACGAAGCAGGTCGCCAACATGCCAATCAACGGACGCGATGTGAGCCAATTTCTGGAAGTCTCTCCCGGATCGGTGGACTCCACGGGATTCTTCCAGGGTAGCGTCAACGGGATGGAAAATATCTTCAGCGGCCTGAATATCACGCTCGACGGCCAGAGCGCCTCGCGCGGCGACATCAATGGCTTCCTCGATACGGAAGGCCAGGAGGGCGCGCGTATCACCCGCGCCAGCATTGACAGCATTCAGGAAATTGACTACGCGAATAGCGGTTACACGGCGGAAACCGGCCACTCGCTTGGCCCGCAGATGAACCTGATCACCAAATCCGGCACGAACGATTTCCATGGGGGTCTGTTTGAGTATTTCCGCAACGACGGTATCGATGCCAAGGACTATTTTGCGACTGCGCCTGAGCCTTTAAGGATGAACCAGTATGGCGGCAATTTAGGCGGACCCATCATCAGGGGCAAAGTCTTCTTTTTTGTGAATTATGAAGGCGATCGGACCCACATCACAAGCAACAACGCGCTGAACCACACTCTGAGCGCGGCCGCTCGATCGCAATTCGTCGCGTCCATGCAGCCTGTATTGGCCCAGTTCGCGCCGCTCCCGGCCGGCTGTACCGCCATACCGGCCCCAGCATCGTGTGTGTACCCTGGGTTCCCAGACGCCAATCCAGCCTTGGGGTCAGATATGGTTTATGACCCTACAGCTCTTTCTAGTAGGGTTCGCGAAGATACAGGGTCGGTCAAAATCGATTACAACGTTTCCGAGAAGGACAGAATTTTCTTCCGCTATAACATCAACGATTCACTGACCAACTATACCTACGGCCCGAATGTAGGCCAGCTAGCACCTCAGAAGCTTAGAACGCAGTTGGCTAAGGTCGATGAGACTCACACTTTCACTCCGACCCTGCTGAATCAATTCGGCGTCGCAATTAATCGGTTCTATTCCGACACGAATTCGAATACTTCTCAACCGCTAGTTGCCTTTTCTGGGTTCTTTACCGACTTGGGGTCCCTGCCAGGGGCAAATAGTTTTAATCAGGTCACCCCGTTTGCCGACCTTGAGATTCTTGACAATGTTAGCAAGACGATTGGGCCACACACACTTAAATTTGGTACGCAAATTCGCGTCAACCGGAATAACGAGTGGCTGCGTCCGCAGCAAACGTATGATTACGCCAGCATTTCCGACCTCTTAACCAATAATGTTTTTGTCCTGCAAAAAAATGGATTCCCTGGATTCGTTGGTAACCGTAACTCCAACTGGGATTTCTATCTTCAGGACGACTGGAAGGTAAATCGGAGACTAACTTTAAACCTCGGTCTTCGATACGACTACAACACGGTTTGGGCCACAGGAGCGAATCAGGGACAAAACTTCGATGTCGCTAGTCAGAGTCTCCTTCCGCTCAATCAAGCGGCATACCACGCGCCGAAAGGCGACTGGGCGCCGCGGGTCGGCTTCGCATGGGACCCGAAAGGGCAGGGTAAGACCGTCGTCCACGGGTATGTCGGCCTTTTCTACAATCCGATGCACTTCAACTTTGCCACCACGACCAATGTGCCCGCGCTGGCGAGCTATAACGTAAATGTCTTTCAGGCGATCTTCGCCAATCCTCCATTTTCGATCAACTATCCTTCTCCCAATCCTCCGCTCATTACGGGAATTCAAAACGTAAATGCGTTCCCGCAACATCCCAAAGATCCGGTGGCTACAAACTGGCTGTTCGACGTTCAGCAGGAAGTAGCGCGTGACACCATTCTTACCCTGAGTTATGTGGGCAATAACGCGCATCACATGCAGGCTGGTGTTGACTTCGCCGCTTTGAACGCCAACCCGGGTAATACTTTCACCCAAGCGCGACAGTTTTCGGGATTCGCGAACGAAAATGTCCTCTCCGACGGACTCGGCTCTAATTACAACTCCCTGCAAGCGAAGTTGCTCCGCAAGATCGGAAGGCTGGATCTACAGGCGAACTATACATGGTCCCATGAAATCGACGACATGATCAACGTTTTTAGTCCGGGCTTCGAGAGTCCGTACGATCCCAAGTTCGATCATGGGAGCGGAGACTGGGACGTTCGGAGCAACTTCACTGCCAGCGCGCTCTACAACTTGCCCGAACTGAAGGGTTCTAACCCCTTGATCCGGACAGCGCTCGGAGGGTGGCAGACGTCCGGCATTATCCAGACACGATCGGGACTTCCAGTGAACGTTTCGCTGATCGGTGGATTCTTTGGCAATGGTGTGCGGCCAGACTACGTACCCGGCGAACCCTTATCGGTTCCGGGCCACAGTTGGCCAATTTCGAGCTATAACATCAACGCCTATGCGGTCGAACCGACGTACGATGGGACCCCGGGTGCAACAATCGGAACTGTCGGTCGCAACTCTTTGCGAGGCCCGGGATATTTCCAGCTCGACCTCTCTGAAATGAAGAACTTCGCCATTACTGAAAGGGTGACCATGCAGTTCCGGGCGGACATTTTCAACATCTTTAATCATCCGAATTTCGAAAATCCAGGCGCCGGCATATGCAACGGTCTGGTGTCCGTCTCATCAAGTGGTCCGGCAAGTTGCACGACACCTAACAGCCTTTTCGGTATCATCGGCCAAACCGTTGCCGATGCCGACGGATCGCAAATCGGGAACGGCACTGCGCGGCAAGCCCAACTCTCATTACGGTTCATCTTCTAATCACTCAACCGCGCTTTCTACGGCAGCGACAATCGATCGTTTGATCGTCGCTGCCGTATCTTCAAGACAAGTCTGCCTTCGAGGATAAATGTCTAAGCCTTACATCTCGACTTACGATAAGCATCCCTCGGTCCGCGTGTCGGACTCGCGGGATGGCTGCGAAACGGGGTGGGACGAGATCGGCCGGCGTCTGAAAGCGAGCGTCCGGCCCGGGCGTTTCGTGATTTGTGTGGAGTGCTATCCCGGCTGCTTTGAAAGGGAAATTGAAAAACAACTGGCGAGCGCGCTGCTGCCCCAGATCGTGCTGCGCGCGGAAGAATGTTACTTGCCCGAGAGCGCCATCCAATCGCTCTGTGCGCGCGACCTAGGCGATGATCCGGTGTTTGCCTTCATGGGCAAATACGAACTCGTAGAATTCCTGGACGAGCGCGAACTCGCGAAACAAAGAAGCCGCTTGCAGCAGGCATCGGGCACTGTGCTCGTCATCGGCACAGGCGCAACCCTTCTTGTCGAGCAATGGGACCTGCTCGTCTATTGCGACATGGCGAGGTGGGAGATCCAGCAGCGCCAGCGCACTGGTGAAGTGGCGAACCTCGGTTTGCAGAATTTCACGGAACGCGCGCAGGCAAAGTATAAACGGGCTTACTTTGTCGACTGGCGCGTCGCCGACCGCTTAAAAAAGAACCTGATTCCAAAAATTGATTTTCTGCTGGACACAAATCAGCGCGCTCAGCCCAAGTTGATCACCGGGGCTCAGCATCTGGAGGGATTGAAGAATGCGGCGCACAGGCCGTTTCGCGTTGTGCCGTTCTTCGATCCCGGACCGTGGGGTGGTCAATGGATGAGAGAAGTTTGCGACTTGCCGCGGGAGGCCGAGAACTACGCATGGTGCTTTGATTGCGTTCCGGAAGAGAACAGCCTACTGCTTGGCTTTGGCGATGTGCAGGTAGAGATCCCTTCCATTAACCTGGTATTTCATCATCCTCGTGAGTTACTCGGCGAGGCGGTGCATGCGCGTTTTGGAACGGAGTTTCCTATCCGCTTCGATTTTCTCGACACAATGGAAGGCGGCAATCTCTCCTTTCAGGTGCATCCGCTGACCGAGTACATTCAACAGCAGTTTGGGATCAACTATACCCAGGATGAGAGTTACTACATGCTGGATGCGGGGGAGGGAGCATGTGTATATCTGGGCCTGAAAGAGAACATCGACAGCAAACAGATGATGGCCGACTTGCTGCAGGCGCAGGAGGGCACAATTCAATTTGACGCGGACAAATACGTCAATCGGTTTCCCGCCAAGAAGCACGACCACTTTCTGATTCCCGCCGGAACTCCGCATTGCTCGGGAAAGAACAGCATGGTCCTTGAAATCAGCGCGACCCCGTATATCTTCACCTTCAAAATGTGGGACTGGGGACGGCTTGGGCTGGACGGCACGCCCCGCCCAATCCATCTCCAACATGGGTTTCGAAACATCCAGTGGGACCGCACAACACGATGGGTCGAGAAAAATCTGATCAACGCTGTTGAACCCGTCGCCGAGGGCTCCGGCTGGCGCGAAGAGCGCACCGGGCTTCACGAACGTGAATTCATCGAGACACGGCGGCATTGGTTCACCAGCCCGGTCCAGCACTCCACGAACGGGGGGGTGAATGTCCTAAACCTTTGCGAGGGGCAAGAGGCGGTGGTTGAGAGCCCGACAGGGCAGTTTCCTCCGTTTGTTGTTCACTACGCGGAAACTTTCATTGTTCCTGCTGCGGTGAGCGATTATGTGATTCGTCCACATGGCCCTTCCGAAGGGCAAGAATGCGCCACGATCAAGGCCTTTGTGCGCACAAACGCGTAACAAAAGTTTTTATTCTTAACCGGGTGGCGACCTGCTCCTGAAATCAGCGCTTAGGTTCTTTGTCATTCTGCTGTTGTGCGGATTGTGCTCCCTTCCGGCTTTTTCTCAAGAGAAAACGAAGGCGCTTTCGTCAACTGCGCGCTGAGTTCATTGGACGCTACCTTGCCTGATTCGCGGCGTGGCGTGAAGTCTGAGAGTGAGCACTTGGAACGGTTTGATCGGAACGCTGAGATCTCCGTCTTGAATTTTAATTTCGGCCTGGTTGTCTTCAAGCAAATTGCACAGCCAAGCTTGCTCGAACGTGAGGAACGAGCTGCGGATCTTGATGTTCGATGCCTCACCTGCTGTGTCCTGTAAACGAAGAATTGTTCCATCGCCATCTTCCGCGCGCTTCCACGTCAACAAGGTCACTCCGGGCTTTCCGACTTCTAGCAAGCTCGCTCCTTGATTTGGCAGCGATGAGGAATCCTGTGTACCCGGCACATCATCCCGTTCGAGTGGGGTGAGCGCTTCCAATCCGAAGCGTGTCAGCGACGGAGCGTTGAACTGTGCATTGCTTGTGATCGCGTAGCGAAAAGTGAAATCGCCGCCTTGCCACGCAGGAAAGTTAGTACCCCAATAGTTGTTCATGAGCCAGGAAAAAATCGCGCTGCTCTTGGGCTTGAACTCCGCCGGCCATTCGCCGCGAACAATGTCTCCAAAGGCAACCAGAGGAGCGTCGAGCGGAACGACGGTCGCAGCCACTTGCGGATTGTATACAGAAGCCCAGGTTGTGGGCAGGTACCATTCGCGGCTTCCTCCAGCCAGCTCATCTTTAGCTGGATTGACCCACGCCGCCTGAGAACCATACGTGAACGCCGGCGTGGTCACGGCGAAAGGAAACGCCACATAGGCGGACTCTCTCGTGAGCACGCGGTCTTTGTGTAAGTGATAAGTAATCAAGAGTTCTTTTGTAGAGTCCAGTAGCAGAATCTCCGTCCGAATCGATGGGGTATTTGGCGCGGACGAGCTAAGAGTTGCGACGGTCCCAAGAAGGGTTTTCGTCGTCGATATGAGCATTCCCGAAGTCGCTGCATGAACAGTCAACGTCGGAGGTTTCAAGCCAGCTCCAAACCGATAGAGTGAGTTTTCAGGATAGTTGTCCCCACCGGTGACATAGAGATACTGGCCAAATTTGTATGGGCTCGACGAGTCAACGAGTTCGCGCCCCAGCTCTTTGTCAAACACGCTGGCTATCGCTCCCGAGGACGGATCCAGCGTAACTCGATAGAACTCGTTCTCGAGAATGTTCCCCGGAATGTCCACCGGCGCAGCGCGTTCTTTCGCAATGGGTTTAATAGTAAATAGTTTGTATCCCACCGCGGGCACGGCCGCAGCCAGGAAGCGCACGCGAACACTGCCCGGGCCGAATCCCGGCAATGAGATTCCTTTACCTTTGTAGAGTATTTCCACGGGAGCCTCAGCGCCGGTTGAGGAGTCGACAAGCGTGGTGCCGTCGGGTAAGTCGGTCTCCACAATGCCGGAACGTAGCCAGTTCAACGAGTTGAAAACAGCGATGGAATTGTCCTTGGTTCTCACCAGCGCTTCGAGCTGAGCCCACCCGCGCTGAATCGATTCGTCGATATCATCCCGCGCCCGCGTTACGCGAGATCCTTTGAGCGCGATTTGGTCCTCGGTCTGGTGGTGCTGCGGCTGGGTAGTCGCGCTAACGTATGTCCACGTGTGCTCGTCATAGAGAAGTTCATTGCGCCAGCCATCATCGAGCATGGCCTTGTCGGGGCGCACGCGGGTATCGATCGAGGAAACCGCGGTGCCCATGATCTCGGCCGTTGCGATGCGATGTTGGTTTTCGCGGTGAATCGCGGTGTGCAGCGCATCGGAGCCGTATCCGTCCTCCCAATAAGGACCGAAGTCGCCTCGAACCACGGGAATCTGGCCCTTCCACTCATGCTCGATCCGTTGCATTGCGGAGTGCACAGTAGAGAACTCAAATTTGGGCCACGCATATTCACCACTGAAACTCGCGACAATTTCACTCTGTTCCCTGGTGAGCGGCGTGTTCTCGAGCTGTGTGCCGAAGATGATCGCGGTACTGGCCGTATAGTCCGGACGCGTATATGCCTGCAGAAAAACCGGCAGCGAATCGCGGATCGACTCCATTCGCCATGGACCGCCAAACAGCGTGTGGGCTTGCAGATAGGCACGCGAGTACCACATGAGCACGCGGCCGCCATCGGGACCTTCCCAATAGAAAGGAGACTTCTCGTTCCATCGCCCAAGCAGCATCACCGGAGCTCGCCAACTGTTGCTGGCTGCTACCAAATACTTAATGCCTGCATCATGCAGAACCGAAGCATAGCCCCACGTGTAAGCCGGGACATCGACAATTTGCGCGGCATCGGCAATTGGCAATTCGTGTTCGCGTGCCAGATTGTGCTGGCCATAGAGAGAACGAGCCAGAGCTTCAAAGGATGCATTCCCGGTATGCTGATTGGCAAACTCCGGCGGAATGACGATACTGCCGGCACGAACATGTTCGAAAAACTGTTCCTGCGCCTCCGGACTGCGCCCGTTCAGATATTGATTGGCGACCCAACTCCCATCGAGCGTCCAACGAAAATCCGGCGTCTTCCTGATCAGGTCCATTGCCTGGTCGATGGATTCGGAATGAAGCTCCGCGACTTTCGCGGGGTAGTCCGTGAAACCAACATCGAGATGCTCGTGCGGTATGAGCGCAATGTTCCACTTTTTCGCCGGCTCGACCGTCGCGGACGCGGAAAGCTTCCCGATGCTCACTGCGGCTTCGGCGGCACCGGTCCACTCCGGCACATCAAAAACGAGTCGCGCCTCGCCGAATTCGTTGGTCGTCGCGAATGGTCTGCTGAAAGAATGGCCGCCGACCCGAAGGTCCACATTGTCGTTCTTGGGAAGCGCGGAGGCGCTCATGAAAACATCCACTACCTCCACTATCCCCGCTTTAGTTTCACGATAAAAGATTGTTGGCTCAATTCGAGCGCTGAAGGCATTTCCGTTGTATTGCTCGGCGCTATCCTGAACCAGTTCGAGCGCGTCGTAGATGAGGCCGCTGTGTCCTGGCGCAATGGCACCGAGCGAATTTTGTGCCGCGGCCGGATCGTCCATGGCGGTGAGAACGAACGCGTTCTCTCCTTTTCGAAACCAGGCAGCGGGGATCGAAACTGTTTTTTCGTCGATGGAGGTCTGGGGAACAAATGTCCCTTCCCAATCGCCGGCTCGGAAGTCGAGTTTGGGATGGAAGTAGAAAAATCCGGAGTGCCCGTTAACACTAAGCTTTAAGAACGAGAGACGCGGCGTCTCGTACAGGATGGCGAGTTTCAGCCGATAAACACCGAGAGGGGCATCGTTCAGCACAAATTTCACCGTGAACGGGTGCAGGCGCCCACCGGCGATCCCGTTGGCCGGCCCAGGCTGAAAGCGGTACCAATCCTTATCGCTATTTTGGCCGACCACGAACACGGGGTCGCTCTTGGCATCGGCATAGTTGATGTCTTGACTCTTAAATTCGCCCGAAGATCCGTCGAAGGTTCCGATCTTCCAGAGCGTTTTTTCGGTTGCGTGCGCGGCGGTAGTCAGAGTCACCGCCATCAGGAGAGCGGCCATCGTTACTTTGCGAATTGTTTTCGTGGTTACCATTTCGGCTGCGTGATCACAGTGCCCCGCCGGCGCGGGTCGTCAGTCTAAGGCTCCCATCTCATGTTGTTTGGAAAATTCGTGATAGCCGGCAAGCTTGTCGCGGTCGACTTCCGGCCCACTGGACTTTGACATAGCCATCCCTTTGTCTTGTTTCATTTCATCTGGCTAACAATGGTGTTGTCAGCCCATGGTGATAAATCCGAGGTTTGACTTGTTTGGCTGATCTTTGAACCTATATAGTGATTTCGATTCCGGGTCAAGCATTGGGTGAAGCAGGATTGATAGGACTCTGGATGGCCGAGCAGCGGACGGATTATGATTCAAGAGTCCCTCCAAAACTCTGGGAGCACCGATGAGAAAATCGTTGAATTGCGCCTTTTTACTCTTTCTGCTTTTTTCCGCGGGTGTCATGCTCGCCGAAAACACGCACCTTAATTGCGTCCCCTCATTTCCTTTTCAACAGGAGTGGCAAGGAGCCGACGCTGCATATTCAATTCCGCTACAAGATGGCCGCGTGGCTTGGATCTTCGGCGATACACTCTATGGCGATCAACGCCTGGTCACCGGCGAAGAGCCTCGCATGGTGCATAACACGATCGGTATTTCTACGTGTAAGGACGGGAAGTGGAAGATCGACTACACGATCAAGAAAGACGCGAAAGGTAATCCCGATAGTTTTTTCAAACCACAGCAGGACAACGGTACCTATTATTGGGCGCTCGATGGAGTCGAACATAACGTTGAACATAACGACGAACTCTGGATCACGCTGGTCTGCGTGCGCAACGTACCGCACTCAAACGCTTTTGCGCTAGGCTTCGAGATCTGCGGAACCGATCTCGCACACGTGACGGGGCTGGAAAGCGATCCCCAGAACTGGAAGGTTGCGTATTTCCCGCTCGTGGCGGAAGCCGTGCACGCGAATCCCTCGGCTTCCGCGTTGATCGAGGACGACTATCTTTACCTCTACACGTTGTACGAACTGGGAACCAGGCCGCAAATTCTCACTCGAATTCCGTTGCGAGGTCTAGGCGACCCCAGGAAGAACCTGCAGTACCTCGGCAGCGACGACAAGTGGCACGACGGGATTGAGCCTGCCAAGGCAAAAATCATCATGAAGACCGGGGCCTCGGAAATGTCGGTGCGCTATCACCCGGAGCTGAAGAAGTGGATCGCCGTGATGGTCGATCCTCAGATCTTTTCCGACAAAGTGATCCTTCGGACCTCGACGAGTTTGACCGGCCCGTGGACCGATGGCGAAGTGATCTATCGCATCCCGATCCTGCAGAAGAGCGATCCGAAATACGATGCTGACACTTTCTGCTACGCGGGCAAGGAGCACCCCGAGTTCGAGCAACCGGGCGAATTGCTGTTCACCTATGTGTGCAACACGATGAAGCCAAGAAAGCTGTTGGCCGAGCCGAACATTTACTTCCCGCAGGTGGTGCGCATGCCAATGCCGGACTCCGCGAAGAAATAGCTAGTCGATCGTTAGTCTGCGACAACACTTTTGCAGAAGGCGAGAGTGCGCCGGACCTGTTGTGTCCAATACTCCCAGTCATGGCCGCCGGGAAATTCTTCATAGACATGAGGCACGTGCAATTCGGTGAGTTCCCTGTGCAGCGCTCGGTTCGGCTCGATGAGCGAATCCTCGGTCCCGCAATCGAAGCGGATCGGCGGAAGCGTGTCATGATTCGCTTTCGCCCAGTGCAGCAAGTCGGTGTCGACATCGCCCGCGTACTGAAATGCCTGTGCGGGATACGGAATGAAC
This sequence comes from Terriglobales bacterium, assembly GCA_049520915.1. GTDB lineage: Bacteria > Acidobacteriota > Terriglobia > Terriglobales > Acidobacteriaceae > Acidiflorens. The sequence continues at coordinate 16,536 of JBEKPH010000027.1, read as the reverse complement.
TGCGACAACTGCTCAAGCTTGGTGATCGAGGAATGCGCAGAAATTCCCTGAACCTGCGACGCATATTTCATGCCTAAGCGCAAAGCTCCATAGCCGCCCATCGAGAGACCCGCGAGAAGAAATTTTTGCGGATGCAATTGCGGAAACAACTCGCGCAGGCAGCGCGGGATGTCGTCGACAATCCACTTTTCGTAGTCGGCATGCGCATGGGGAACATATCCGCTGCCGTCCCCCCAGAGTCCATCCGACGGCATCGCAATCATCATAGGAACGGTCGTTCCGTCCCGCAGCATTTCCATCGCAATGGTGTTCAGGTCGCCGTTCAGCCACCAGTTCCACTGGCATCCGTAGACGCCGTGCAGCAGCAGCAGCAGCGGCACGCGATGCAATGATTCCATTGCCGGCGGGCTGAACAGCAAGACGTCGCCGCGAGATCCTAAGGCCTCGCCGCGAAAATTCAAAAAGCGTAGACTCTCACTTCCGGGGATCGGACGCGAGAGCTGGGCATTGGGAAATTGTTTCGTCATGCGGGTCTACACGTTTCCGTCGAGCAACGGGATCGCGCCAAATAGTCCAGCATCGTTTCCGAGTTGTGCGGCGACGATCTCGACCTTACCCCACGGCGTCCAGGCGTGCTGCTTCACGTACGCTTGAATGTAAGGAAGGATGACGGCAGCACTGCGCATCACGCCGCCCCCCATCACGATCCGTTCCGGATCATAGGCGTGAATCAGTCCCACCGCCCCCGTTGCCCAAACCTTCAGACAGTATTCAAGAACCTCGACCGCAACGCGGTCCCCCGCGTCCGCCAGTTCAAAGAGCATCTTGAAATCCATATTGTTTTGCTCTGCCAACTTGCTCGCCGAGAAGCCTTGCCACTCGCTTGCCAGGAAAGGCAGCGACCAACCAGAGGCTTCGGCCTCAAGGCATCCGATCGCGCCGCAGGTGCAGGGACGGCCACCAACTTTTGCCGGCAAGTGACCGCCCAGACAGCCGGCTTGCGCGTGCTTGCCGCGCAGAAGTTTACCCTCGATCATCGCCGCACCACCGATCCCCGTGCCCAGCGTGATCATTACGACATTGTCGCAACCTCGCGCGGCTCCCGCGTGACGTTCGCCGAGGAGTGCCATTCGCGCGTCGTTCTCGATGGCAAAGCGGAGACCAAACTCCTGCCTGCACCACGTATCGAAATCGATCGATGGTGCGTCCTCATATTTCTTGTTGGTCGACACAACGCGGCCAATCCGCGCATCGGCGAGCCCGCAGAATCCAAGCGCCAAACCTTCACACGCGGTGGCTTCCATCCGAAGTTCTCCCAGCAGATTACGAATCACCCCCGCGAACACATCGAGCGCTGGACGAAGCGGTCGCGACGAATCGAGCGAGACGCGGCGAGAGCCAAGAACCTGGTCGTCCTTTACCAGCGCGATGGTGGCATGGCTGCCACCCAAATCGATTCCGATAGCCGGTCTTGTCATATCAAACAGTCATATCAAAAAGAATCGCTTCGAGCTGTTAAACAACGGCAATATTATTCGCTTTGACCATTAATGATCAAATTTTTGTTCTTTTTGTTTGCAATCGAGGGGCTAGGCAGTTTAGCCTATTGCCATTATGAACCCCGTCCCTGCCTTCGTGAACTGGGCCGACGGCGCGTTGCAGGCCCCCGGTCTCCAGCGATCGGAAAAGAAACTCGGTCAACTGGCCGGAGTTTTTCGCGACCATCAAGCCTGGCAGAAGCTTGATTCCGAAACAATAGTGTATCGAGTCTGGTGGTGGGAACCGGTCCCATCTGGCACGGACGGCGGCCTGTTCTGGGGGCTTACCGAGATCCAACCCGGCCGAGTCGGGAACGAGTATTTCATGACGCGGGGGCATTGGCACGTGATCCGCAATCGTGCCGAATTCTATGGCACCGTCGCTGGCAGCGGAAAACTTCTCCTTATGGATCGCACGGGCCATACCTGGTCTGAAGACATGACGCCGGGCAGTCTGCATTACGTCGCGGGCGAAGTTGCTCACCGCATCGTGAATACCGGAGATAAACCAATTCGTGTGATTGCCTGCTGGCCCAGCGATGCGGGCCATGATTATGAAGTTGCCGAGGGGCGTGGATTCGGGGGGCGGATCGTTGAAGAACGGGGCGCCCCGATCCTCGTGAGTGCCCAGGACTGAATGCGTGAGTCGCGATAGTCAGAAATCTTCGTTCAAGTTTGATCCAAAGCTAGGTGTGCGCAGCCACCTCGACCATCTCTCATTTAGCTACGACGAAGGCGTGTTCGGACCGCAGCCAGAATTACGGCGTCTCGATCAGATTCGCCGCAGTTTAAGAGATCCAATGTGCGACGGCCCTGACCCGGTGTACTCGATCGTGATGGACGTCGGCCGTCGTGAACACACCGACGAACTCGCCCAGCGGATGCTTTTATTTGGCGTTGTCGTGTATGCGGCAGGCCAACTGGGAGAAGAACCAGTCCGCAGTCAGGGTCATATTCATGCCGTCGCACCTCATTGTGGGTGGTCTACTCCGGAATTATTCGAGATATGGGAAGGCCGCGCGATCATCTATGCGCAGGAGAGCGCCGGCGACGATCCAGGACGCTGCTTCGCCGTAACCGCCGGGCCGGGTGACAAGGTGGTCGTACCGCCTGGCTGGGCGCACGCCGTCATCAATGCCGATCCTAATACACGCATGATGTTCGGGGCTTGGTGTGATCGGCAGTATGGATTTGTCTATGACGCGATCCGTGCACACCATGGTCTGGCGTGGTTCCCGATTCTTGAGGGTAAGCAGGAGGACGGTCAACAGAAGATTCACTGGGAGCCAAATCCTTCGTATCGGTCAAGCGATCTCTCTTTGCGAGGCCCGCGCGCCTATCCTGACCTCGGATTGGATCCGTCCACACCCATCTATGAGCAATTCGCCAACGATCCAAATAGCGTTCAATGGGTCTCGGAACCGGCCCGCGTCGAATCGGTTTGGCCAGATTTCGAAATGTAGGACTGGTTTTGAATGCGTCCGCGCCTTATCAGCCAGCGACATCAGTTAGAAACGCCGAGCCGTTGCTCCAGTTGCTCCAGCGACACTCCTTTGGTTTCAGGATAGATGGCGGCGACCAAAATAAAGTCAATCAGCATCATGATCGCGAAGAAGAAAAACGGTGTTGCCGCCGACTTCTTTGCGAGCACCGGGAATATGGCGGATATCAACGCATTCATGATCCAGAGTGTCGATGTCCCAATCGCCTGACCCTGGGCGCGAACGCGCGTCGGAAAAACTTCGCTCATATAGACCCAGATCACGGCGCCTTGAGAGATGGCGAAGAAACCCATGAACGCCATGACCATCCAGACCAGCCATGACTGGTGCGTGCCGGTGCGGAAAATTTGTCCGATCACAGCCAGGAAGATGCAGACTCCCGCCGTTCCAGTAAGCAAAAGTTTCTTACGGCCAAAGTTGTCGATCATGGTCATCGCAATCAGCGTGAAAATCAGGTTCGTGAATCCGATGGTCACCGACTGCATGCCGGCCGAATATTTGCTCGCTCCGGCTGCCGCAAAAATGTCATTCAGGTAGTACAGGCACGCGTTGATGCCAGTCAGCTGATTGAAGGCTCCCGCAGTCACCGCCAGTAGGATTGGCAGCGCATATTTCCGCTGCAGAATCGACTCGCCCACCGAACTGCGCTCCAGATGAATCGAAGAGACAATCGCGTTCAGCTCCTGCTCGGGATTTTTGTTGCCGGTGAGCCGCAGAACCTCAAGCGCTTCCTGCGTCCTATTCTTCAAGGCCAACCAACGGGGGCTGCGCGGAATGAAAAATAACATTAAGAGAAAGAACAAGGCCGGGACGGCGGCAACGCCCAACATCCAACGCCATTCGAGTAGCCCCAGATTCATTCGCACAATCAGGAAGTTCGACAAGTAGGCGACGAGAATGCCGAGAACAATACTGACCTGGAAGCAGCCAACCAGGCGTCCGCGCCACTGCGCAGGCGACAACTCAGCGATGTACATAGGCGCAAGCACCGACGACCCGCCAATGCCTAGCCCTCCGATGATGCGGAAGGCAATCAGCGATCCCCAATTCCATGACAACGCACAGCCTAGCGCTGACAAGAAATAGAAGACGGCCATAATTCGCAGACTGTCGCGTCGGCCCCACCGCTCTCCGGGATATCCGGCCGTTATCGCGCCGACCACCGTGCCCCACAAAGCGCTGGACACCGTTATCCCTAACAAATAAGGAGTGAGTTGATAGACCTCGGTCAATTGATGCGTAGTTCCGGCGATGACGGCCGTGTCGAAACCAAACAACAGCCCGCCCAGAGCGCTCACGAAGGTGCTCTTCACCAGGTATCCGTTTATGCCCATGAGCCCGTCCCTTCACATGGAATGAACGAATAGTAGCGAAAAGAACAAAATTGGTCTACGAAATAGCTCATTTTGACGGTATAAACTTACGATAGTCGCCTATTGTGGTCGAGTCTTGACCGTTCGAGAGTGCCGGTTCTAGAGTACCGGTTCTTAGGAGTATCGATGCGTTCTAGCAGAGACAGAGTCTTAGATCGTCGCGCTTTCCTGAAACTAGGGGCGGCCGGAACGGCCCTAGCCGCGATCAACCCTTCGATAGGTGGGGCTTCCGTAGGCGCCAATCGCACACTGTCGTCTCCGCCGACTCTGGCCGACATGGCTTCGGATCGGCTGACCTACCGGCTGCGCGATCTTTTCAACTGTCCTCTGGCGATGAACGAATGGGGCTACGCCCAAGTCGCGAAATCCGTCTCCGCGATGACTGCCATTTCGTTTCCGCCTTACGCTTGTTGCGGCGTGCCTGAGACCGCCTGGAGTCCCGGCTTTCTGCTGACCTGTGAACTTTTTTTGAACGGCCGCTTCCTGGCGATCGCAGCTCCTCCCGACGGCAACGTCGAATATCAGTGGTTCCCGCATTGTGTAGTTCGCACGCAAACGGCCGAGAACCTGCAATTTTCCACACGTATGTTCCTGCCGAGCAAGCACCGCGCCGTCGTGCAAGCAATCGCTATAAAAAATCTGAGCGCGGCACAACGCCGCTTCACCGTGGCGTTCGATATGCGAGGAGCCGTTGCGAAGAAAACGAAACCGTGGTTCGTAAATTCTCCTGGTGAAATCGACAACCGCATTACGTACGATGCGCAGCGAGGCTGTCTTCTTTTTGAGGCGCAACATTCCGAGATCGCCGCGGCGCAGGGCTTCCATCCACCGCCGAGTCGGGTGGAGCAAACTCGGATGCTGCACTTCGACATGGAACTCAGCGCAAGGGAACAGAAGAAACTTAACTTCGTTCTCGCAATTGCTGAAGGCGGCCGTGCTGCGATCGAAGTTTACGATAGCCTGCAAGCTCGTTTTGCCGACCTTGAAACAGAAAATGAAGCGGACTTTACGAGCCTCATCCAATCTGCATTCACACCAAACAATTCAGCGTTTAGCGGGAACCTCCCGCGGCTGATCACCGATGATGAATCGCTCTGGAAGCTCTACCACAATGGTTTTGCCAATCTGCTGGCTGCGCGCCGATCCTCCCCCGATTCAGCGTATGGCCCGACTTATCTGACCCTAAGCGGCCATGTGCTCCCAACTCTCAGTTTCCCGTGGGATACCTCGCTCACATCTTTGGGATTGGCGCTGCTCGATCCACTTCCGCTCCGCAATCTCGTCGAGGTCTGGCTTAAGAGCGGAATGCACGAACATCACTCCACCGATTATGTCTCGGGAGAACCCGTGGGTCCGTGGTATGCGGCGAATGACACCGCGATTGTTCGCTGCGCCTGGCGGTATCTCTGCGTCACCGGAGATATCGATTGGCTGGACAAAAAGATTTCCGATCGCACCGTTCTCGATCATCTCGACGAGCATGCCGTCTATTGGAAAAAACTCGACCGGCTCGGACGCGGTCTTGCCGACTATGGGACGATCGAGAATCTGCTCGAGGTCGTTAGCACTTACCTGCATGAGGTAGCCGGAATGAATGCCGGCAACGTGCGCAGCATGCGTGCGGTTGCCGATCTGCACGAACGCCGCGGCAACGCGGCGCGCGCCAAACAACTGCGTGCCGAGGCCACCCAGCTAGCGGAACGGATCAATCGCTTGCTCTACGTCAATGGCAAAGGATATTGGCGTTGCGGCCAGCCTGACGGAACATTCAACGAGGTTCGGCACTGCTATGACTTCCTCGCGGTCATCGATAATATGGCGGACGACCTCACGCTCGCGCAGAAACAGGAAATGAGCGCGTTTTTCTGGGGTGAACTGCATAGCGAAAAATGGATGCGAGCACTCGCACAGGGCGATGCCGACTCAACCTGGAACATCCGCCCCGACCATAGCTGTTTAGGCGCCTATGCAGCGTGGCCGCCGATGACGGCCAAGGGTCTATACGAGATCGACTCTCCAGAGCGCATTTCGCGTTGGCTGCGGGAGGTGGCAAAGGCTGGCAATCAGGGACCGATTGGCCAAGCGCATTTCGTGGAGGAGGTGTATCCGCCCGTCAATGGCGGCGCCTGCAAGTCGTCCGAAGACGCGCCCTTCATCGAAGATTGGTGCTGCATCGCTGGGGGCGCGTTTGCGGAACTCGTGATTGACTCGATCTTCGGCGCGGAACTCACTCTCTCGGATGGGATCCGGGTGAACTCTCACCTCGTCGGCTTCGATTCCAGCGCGCGATTGGAGGGAGTGCGCTACCAGGGGAGCTTGTACACGATCACGCAAGATGGAGCACAGCGCGAGAAAGCGTGAGGGCTGAGAACCCAATCGCTCACACGCGCATGACTTTGATGCCGAGTTTCTCGTACGGCGCAACTTTCTCGTCGGTCGCCGCTGTGTCGGTTACCAGCACATGCAATTCTTCGGGTTTGCAGATACGCCAGTTGGCTACGAGACCCAGTTTGCCGCTATCCACCACCGCGACGCGGCGGCGCGCAAGCTTCATCATCGTCGAATTGAGTTCCGCTTCATCCGCATTGAAACAACTCGCCCCCCAAGTCGCGTCCATGCCATCGGCGCCAATGAACATCGTGTTGATCAGCATGTTGTCGAGGGATCGCAACGCGGCCGTCCCGACCAGCGAAAACCATTCTCCGTGAAGGTGTCCGCCTGTTACGAAAACGTATACATCTTTGCGCTGGGAAAGCTCCATCGCCACGTTGACCGTGTTTGTGACGACGGTGATGTTGGAGTTGATGGGCAGTCCACGAATTACTTCAGTTGTTGTGGTTCCGGGCGTTAAGGCAATCGTTTCTCCGGCGGTGATGAGCGCGGCGGCAGCTCGACCGATGCGGCGCTTTTCGTCAGCGGCATGCTTCTCCTGAGCCAGAAAGGATTGGTCGCGCCGAAATTGCTCGTAAAACAGTGGTTCGATCGATACCGCGCCACCGTGCGTGCGCCGCAACAATCCTTTTTCGTCGAGAGCATCCAGGTCTCGGCGTACGGTCACTACCGAAACGCCAAGCTGTTCGCTGAGTGTTTCCACCGAAACCCGTCCCGTTTGCTGCAGACCGGTAAGAATCGCGGTAAGGCGCACCCGCTGTTTCTCCTGCGAGGCGCCTTCGGATTCTGTTTGCCTATTCGGGCCGACTCCAGGCCGTGGAGGCCGGTCACGTTTCATAATAGTGTCGTTCCTTTACATCCCCGCAGAGTCAATAAAACGAAATTCTTCATGACAGACATTTTGCGATTCAGCCCAAAACGAAAGCGCTGTTGAAGCATACTACCCTGATTGCCAGGAATTGCAAAAAGATCGAGTCGTTAAAACAAATGCTTTCCAATCGTTCGATGGATTTCGCTTCGACCTTGTTCAATCATAATTGTTTTCGTTTTACGCGCAATAAGATAGTAAAATGATTGCTTTTTAGGCCACCAGCGGTCGTGAGTCAGAGCGTCCGCAAGAGCTTCATACAGCAAGTTGCGTTTTGCGAGGGAAACGAATGACCTTGAACCGCCGGCAATTCGTAACTGCCCTGATTGCATCTGGCGCTGGCGCCGCCGCCGCGCCAACACCAGGCATCGACCGGAAGCTTTCCTACTTCGCGCCGTCAACATCTCTCGCGAATCCTCCCAGCACAAAAATAGATTTCCGTTACTCCCCACGCAACCAGCAATCTACGATCTGTTTTCCAGACGATCCAAGAAAGACCATCGTTGGCCAAGCTGGCGACTTGCGATACAGATTCGCGAAATCGCTCTCCGCCGGCATGGAAAACTTCGGCACGGTCATCGAATTCTCGCTCGCGGGTTTTCAGGACGACAAGATTCTTCGGCAATGGATCGAATCTCCCGCCATCCCCGTCGTTCACACGCTGATCGATCGTCCCGTGGCGACCTTGGAATTGATCGCGTTCGCAACCGACCATCACGGCGAAGGTCGGGTCGACAACGTCCTGCTGTCCATTAAGTCGAAATCGCAGTCAGGGTTAAAGCCTGGCCGCGCCGCCGTAGTTCCGAAGATCCGCATCCGGACCTGTGAACGGCTCGAACTTGAGAGCTATACCGTCCCCACGGCGACAGTCCGCGCACAGGGCAACCAATCGCCACTACTCGTTGCCGCGCAGCTCAACAACAGTCTCGGAACCTGCATGTTGTGGGAAGAGGAGGGATTCACTCTTTATCTGCCGCATGGCGAAGCGTCCGAACAAATCTCGGCGCGATATTTCGTACGGCTTCCGCAGGAAAACCAATCAGCCGAAACTCTCCGCGAACATTTGCCCAACGCCGATGTGCTTTTGGCCGAATCTCGCGAGTACTGGAGAAATTGGAAGCCCTTTGGAACCACGAACTGGAGCTTCCCGGGTCGTCATGGAGAATTTCTTACTGCGTGCGCGCGCAACATTCAACAAGCGCGCGAGGTCAAGAATGATCGCCTTGTCTTCCAGGTTGGGCCAACTCAGTATCGCGGGTTATGGATCGTCGATGGCAATTTTCTACTTGAGGCCGCACGCTATCTCGGCTACGACCATGATGCTGATGAGGGTTTGCGCTCCGAGTGGACCAAGCAGGCAGACAGCGGGCAGGTCATCGCGGAAAGCGGCGGCGAGCACTGGAAGGACACCGCGATCGCCATGTTCACGCTGGTGCGCCAATGCGAACTGAAGCAGGACTGGACATTTTTCCGCGAGCTCGAGCCAAATGTCGTGCATGCTCTAGATTTTCTAGTCGGCCTACGCGACAAAGCCCGTTCGGGACCCAGCATCAACGGGCGTTATGGGCTGCTCGCTCCCGGTTTCGCCGACGGCGGCATTGGCGGCGTTCGCTCCGAGTTCACCAATACCGTTTGGACGCTCGCGGCTCTTCGCGCCGTTGCCGATGCTGCCGATCAACTGAAGATGTCATCTCTATCCCGAGCCCGCACGTTCTTTGGTGAGCTCTATGAAGCATTCCAGCAAATGGCAAAGCGGGAAATGGTGCGGCATCCCGCGGGATTCGAGTATCTCCCCGATTATCTTCCTATGATTGCGCACGACGATTCATCGATTGCCGATCCTGACCCGTGGAACCGCCCTCGTCCGCAGACCGCGCAGTGGGCTCTCTCCCATTCCATCTTCCCAGGGGAAGTGTTCCAGAAGAATGATCCGATCGTGCGCGGACACATTGCGCTGCTTCAATCCTGCACGCAGGAAGATGTTCCGGCCGAAACGGGCTGGCTCTGGCACGACAGTTTGTGGACCTACAACGCTTCATTCGCGGCGCATGTCTATTTGTGGGCTGGGCTGCGCGATTGGGCGCATCGCACCTTTAGTGGTTTCCTCAACCATGCCTCACCTCTGTACTGCTGGCGCGAAGAACAACCACTGCAACATGCTTTGGCCGGTCAGGATTGGGGAGACATGCCACACAATTGGGCCAGTGCCGAATGCGTCCGGTACCTGAGACACATGTTGGCGCTCGAAGACGGTAAGTCGCTTCGAATTCTCGATGGGATTACTGCGGCAGAATTGATTCCCACCGCTCACTACAGTCTCCAGAATTCTCCAACCCGCTTTGGGAGGATCAATCTCGAACTCGAACCTGCCGGGGCGCAGGGCTGGCGGTTGCGGTTCGATCGAGGCAGCGGACCTTCTCCATCCGCGGTTACACTGCCGGCAAACATCGGCTCGCGGCGAGTGGAAAAGGTGATCGGGGCGGGCTCAAAAATAAACGATCAGGTCGTCGAAGTTGATCCATTCGCGAAGAAGTGGGATGCGTTTCTTAAATAGAACCACCAATCCGTATCGGCTCGGTATGCCGCTGGCTCACGAAACTTCAGGCCGACAAACTCGGACCGGGCGAGCCCTAGACATTCCGCCATGATCACCGTCACCGGTATAGTTCAGCGTTGAGTTCCTCTAACAATTTGTGGAACTCTTCTGGCGTTAACACATCCGGTTCCGAGAGCCGTGCTACCACCTTAACGGACGCGAGTGATGGGATTCTCCTTGATGAGTTCCCACCGGGCAGCACATTCGATTAGAACAAGAAGCACGTTTCTCGGATGTGGTTTGCTTTTCGGTTCGAGTTCGATCACTGCCAACCAATGTTCAACTCCCATCGTGCGAACCTGCTCCAACTTGTGCTGTGCAAATTTTTCTTTGACCCAGCCATTCAGGTAGCTTTTATAGGTACGTCGAAATAGACCCTCGCATCGGGATATCCTTTGCGCGGGGCACTTGATGTCGGGGCAGACGCGGTTCAACGCTTTTGGTAGGGGTGGAAGATGTAGTCTTTCGCCTTCACCGGCGTATGGCACGCGTATCCGCAGTCTGAGGGGCTTTTGGCATCGGGGGTGAACTTGTCGGACGCGGCATCGTAGTTGAATACCGCGTATCCCCATCCGCCGCTTTTCGGAAATCTCTTGCTGTCCTTTTCCATGACGAAAGCCTCCTTAAAGACGTCTGGCACATCCACGACGAAAGGAGCCTCCGTGCTCTTCTTCGGTGTCCACTGGAGCTTCGCGACCTTGGAACCATCCGGGAAAGGCTGTCCGTTGCCGGGAATGCCGGCCTTGAACGCCTTAATCATGGTCGGATTCCCAACGATCACCTTGAGCCTTTCGTCGGTGTGGGCAGAAGAGATGACTGCCCAGTCCTCGTATCCCCTGAAGTCGGAGAACGCGATTCCGCTCGGCGATTTCAGCGAGTACTTGTCCTTATCCTTGTCTTGGCCTTGCGCGTAAAGGGCCACTGCACCGAGGACGGCGAGCGCTGCCACGGCTGTCGCAACGATGGTAAGGCCGACGATACGTTTGACGGCGGCGCTGCTTTCTATCTTCTGTTCTTGTTGTTCGTGTTGTTCTTGCGCCACAGATTTTGTCACAAGTTCAGGCATAGTGCGTTCTCCTTCAAAACAAGTTTTTTTAAGCCCCGTCAACGTTGCGTCTCGGACGATTGCGATTAAGCCAGACCTGAGGGGCGTAAAACAATTGGACCAAAGTATCGACGACACCTTCGTATCATGTGTGCGGGACGAAGCTTCCTTAGGCTTTGATCGATTTTCCGGACTAGCCGGATGCAGAAAGCCATATTCCCCAAGCACGAACGCACTATAGTCGATACGAAAGCATGGGCAATACCTTCGTCCAATTGCGTGGCCCATTGTATTCTGGCTGAATTATCACGGCTCTATGTCGCGGGGGTGGTTTGGGTCACCCGAGCGACGATTTCGATCGAAGTTGTAATACCTGTGAGGCGCAATGACGAAAACGACAAGCTTTCAAATGGACATTCTCCCGCTCTTTACAGAGCGCGACATTCAAGGCATGCGCAAGGCGTTCAACCTGGGAAGTTACGATGACGTCAAGAAGCACGCTGCCGCCATCTACGATCGCATTCGTGGAATCGGCGGCGCGGTAATGCCGCCTCCCCCACCAAAAGGAGAAGGTCCTTGGCCGCAATCTCGGATTGAACTATTCGCCAAGTGGATGGCGGACGGGTTCCAACCTTAGTCGGCCCCGAAGCGCCCAAGGCTGTTTCCAGGCTCACAATTTGCGCGCTGGAGCGAGCCCATGGCTATCTAAGAAGCAGCGCGACTTGACGAGTCGTATGCTCCGATTTCGCTAAGGGAGCTAGCTTCTTGTCAAATTGAGGGCTCAAGATGAACGATCAACAAACGAAGGACCAGCATTCTAGCGTGCGAGATCAGGAGATCCGTGCGGCACTGGATCAGCATTGGGCGGCGTCCGATGCCAACGATTTTGCAACGGAGCACCTCATCTATCACGAGGACGCGGTGCTGGAATACCCGCAGTCCGGCGAGCGAACCCGCGGTCGAAGCAACATACAGAACCAGCGTGCTAGTCAACCAAGCAAAAAGCGGTTTACTGTCCGACGAATCATTGGCGGCGGTAATCTTTGGGTCACCGAACTCATCCTGACATACGACGGCAAGCCGAACTACACCGTGAGCATCATGGAGTTCAGGGACGACAAGGTTGCGCGGGAGACACAGTACTTTGCGGATCCGTTCCCGGCTCCCGCATTTCGCGCTCAATGGGTCGAACGGATGGACGCATAAGATCGAGGCGCGAGGGTTCGCTAATGACGACGCCGCTGGAGGGACTAGAGAGGTTTCTTTCAAGCCCCGCCTGCGTGTACTGCAGTCGACACAAAGGTATTGGCAATACCAACGTCTAATTGCGTGGTCCATTTTGTTCTGGCCTAATCGATCCTTGAACAATCACTCGCACCGACATCGAAAGGACTTCCAAATGGGCGGCACAGATGGACCGAAAGAGAGCACGTTCGTAACCGTGCCTGTCGCGTCGAACACGCCTGCGTCGAACACACTAGGTGTGAACGTTTTTACCGCCCCGGGAAAAGCTATGGTCGGCGAGCGGCCAAAGCCCTTCGGAGAAGCGTTCGGCTTTGACCCCATCACCTCGACTTTAATCTTCGGCGAGCACGACGCGGTGCTGGTAGACGCAATGGGGACGGTGGCTGAGGCCGAGGCTCTCGCGGATTGGGTTGCATTGCACAATCGCAACCTGCAGGCCATCTACATAACGCACGCTCATTTCGACCACTTCTACGGTCTGAGCATTCTGCTCGACCGTTTTCCGAGCGCTCGGGCGATAGCAACGCCGAAAACGGTGGAGGCCATGCAGTCGTCGTTTGTTCCTCCGCTGAGCCAATTCGCCCGCCAATTGTTTCCTGGGCAAGTGCCGACGAAGTTGGTCTCACCTGAGCCCTATGCCAGCGACACCTTCACGCTTGAGGGCCACGAATTGCGCATCATCGAGCAGGGCCGCACCGATAGTCCCGATTCCACGTCTCTGTTTGTTCCATCGATCGGCCTGATCGTCGCTGGCGACGTTGTGTATAACCAATGCCGCATGTACGTCGGCGATACCACCCCCGAGAGCCGAAAGAATTGGATCGCGGCGCTCGACCGCTTAGCGGCGCTCAATCCGGCGATGGTTGTCGCCGGTCACAAGAAGCCTGGCGCGCCCGACTCTCCCTCGACGATCCAGGACACCAAACGTTACCTCGAGGACTTCGATCGGTTGCAGAAAACCGCGAAGTCCGACCAGGAGCTGTTCGATCAGATGACGGAGCTCTACCCGCATTGGGTCGCCAATCAGTCGTGGTTGATGTTCGGATTCCCGGGGGCATAACTCACATCAACCGCGGTAGCAGGTCCTTGCGCACTTTGGAGGAAGCCGCGGACGACGAGCTAGCTCATATTCAGGAGAACTGATTCAATTTCAAAAAGGAGAACAAAATGACAACCAAAGGAAAAGTCCTGGTACTAGTCTCGAGCGGTCGCGGCTTGCCCTTGAAAGATGGCAAGGTTTATAAGGGCGCTGGCTACTACCTCAACGAGCTGACGGTTCCGGTTCGCGCCCTGATGAACGAGGGCTACGAAATCACCTTCGCCACCCCCAAAGGCAACACGCCCCAACCGGATGTGAATTCAGAGGTCGCCGATTTCTTCGGCGGGGACGCGGCCAAGCTTCACGACTATATGATATTCCGCGACGGCCTGGCTGGGCTCAGAGATCCAAGTCGCATCGCGGATGTCGTCGCATCGGGCCTGGATCAATATGACGCCGTTTTCGTCCCCGGCGGCCACGGCCCGATGATCGATCTTCTCGATGATCCCGACGCGGGCATCGTGATGAGACACTTTCATGAAACATCCAAGCCTACTGCAGTGCTCTGCCATGGCCCGATTTCACTTCTATCGGCTCTTCCGAATTCGAAGGAAGTAGTCGCCGCGCTGGCGGCGGGCGATGCCGCTGGAGCGCACGCCAAGGCCCAGGGTTGGATCTATGCCGGATATAAGATGACCATCTTTTCGACAGCCGAAGAGCAGCAGCGCGAGCCGCTTGAGATTGGTGGCAAGGTTCTCTTCTACCCAGACTTCGCCTTGCAAACGGCGGGCGGTGACGTAAGTGTGCTCGCTCCATGGTCGAGCTACGTGCTTCAAGATCGCGAGCTGATCTCAGGCCAGAACCCGTTCTCTGATCAAGCGCTTATAAAACTTCTTCTGCCGGCACTCGATCGGAGGCGGGAGTCGGCTTCAGCGGCATAAGAATCGGAGACGCCCAGAAAGAGCTAAGCATTCGATAGCCAATCAGTTGTGGTTGATGTTCGGATTCCCGCAGCCCTAAAAAGCTGGGGACACAACCGGCGCCGATTACACAATCTCAAAGCTAGGAAGTCGGAGTGCCTTTTGGTCAAACGTGAGTGTGCGCGCACATCCTGCGCGCACCCCTAGCTCTGCGATGAGTGCATCCGAGAATGATCCGCGCCCCTGTTTTAGCGCAACCATGGCGGTGAATACCTCCTGCTCGTTTTCGAGAGCCAGAACCTCAACCTGCAACAGGTGTTCCACAACTGTTGAGATTTCCTTAGCGGTCAGAGAATAGGCGCGATCAAGTACCCAGACGGTTTCGACCATCACCACGACGCTGACGAAACCCGGATTCTTCGCTGTTAAACGACGCTCAATTATCTCCGTGGCTTTGGCTGACTGTACCGGGTCGTCCTGAGTGAGATAGCGTATCAGGACGTTGGTATCAAGCCCGATCATCGGTGTCGACGCCGCGGATTTCGACTTACAGCACTCTCGGCCACCGCTGCGGTCATCTGCTCGGTGGTCACGGGCCGGGCGTTCCGCGATTTGACCATACCGCGTATCGCCGCAGCGGAGAGCTTTGGCAACAAGACTACGCTGCCATCGGGATGTACGAAGAATTTAACCCGATCACCCGGCTGTAGCCCCAGACGTTCACGGATCGCTTTTGGGATGGTTGCTTGGCCCTTGACGGTAATTGCGGATTCCATCTCCCCCCCCCATTACATCTTACAAAAAGTAATACCACGAGGCGCTCTGCGCGTCAAGCCCGCTAACGCGGTCGCTGCTTTTGTGCAACCAGGAGCTGTTCGATCAGATGACGGAGCGATACCCGCATTGGGTGGCCAACCAGTCATGGTTGATGTTCGGATTCCCGCAGCCGCAAGCCACATCGACCGCTCCGCAAAACGGGTGACAGGTGGGACGCCCGGGTTTGCCCGCAAAGAAAATTAGGTATAACGTCCCGTCTGTTCCCGACATTCTTACTTTCTCCTCTTCTTATTATTCTTACGCTTTGGGGGTACCCCCCCTACCCCTCGGTATATTGGAATCAAGACTTTAGCGCGTGAAGACTGGCAAAGTATTCGATCATAAGGGGTTAAGTATCAAAGTCTTGATTCCATTGAACTTAGAGGTAGAACCCCTAGCGGCTACGCTTCAATCGTGGCAAGAGGCTGGGCTTAGGTCAAGGGAAAAAATTAGGCAGATTTCGCCGACTGCGGGGATGTTCTTTTCACCTAGCGATTCTCTTCCCGCCCGCGGCAGAACCAGTCTTCCGCTTGACACCACTACGCTGGACTCCACTCGACGTTGGACGTTTTCTATGAACCCAGAGGCGGACAGCGGCGGGTTTAGAAGAGACGACAGCGGCGGGATTCAGCGCCATGAGCACGGCAGCGGGATTCCTGTCGATGACAGTGAGCAAGGTGCGAGCCGGCGCTTCTGGGATCCTCCGCCCACCCTCCCAGTGCTTGATCGCGTCCAGGCTGAATCCGAACGTGTTGGAGAACCTGGCTTGGGTCATGCCAAGTCGGTTTCGGATCGCTTTCACGTCAACCTCCTCGGGCACATGCGCCTTGAATCCTTCTTGTCTCCCAGCAAGGAAAGCCTCAACATCGTTCAGGCCGTTCATCATTTGCTCGAATTGCGTTTTCATGCACAATTCACTTGTACTCCATTGGACACCATTGGTCAAGTAAAATGTGTGCCATTGGACACCAAAGATTTAGCGAGAGGGCATGCTGCTGATAGCTTAGTTATTGCATGTGGGTTGCATCATTACGGGTGTAGGCAAGAGCGCTAGATCCCGTTGTGCCAGCAGTTGTGGTTCCCACCCTCTATAACCTTGTCGGCGTTGTCAAGAGACACTTACGGTATCCGAGGTCAGCGATGCCCTCTCACGGCGCTGAGTCTCGCGGTTTTGTTTTTACTTATTAGAAAGCCTTTGCTGTT